>DASTNC010000079.1:0-11077 GCA_035721225.1 Pseudolysinimonas sp. | reverse complement strand
ATCGGCCTGCCTGGCGAGCAGTTCGGCGTGCTCCTTGGCGGCGGGCCCCTGGCTGTGCCAGGTGACAGCGCCTTGACCCGCCGCGACGAGGGCTGCGACAGCGGATGCCCGTGCCTCGTGGTCGCGCTGCGCGATCAGGCGCCGGGTGGCGCTGCGGCCGATGACGGCGCCGATGACGCCCGCCACGATGATCGCCACGAAGGGGATGATCACCGTCGAGATGATCTTCGAGCCCGCGTCGGATCGGATCCAGTCGAGAATGTCGCTCCACCATTGCATGGGCCGCACGATACGCCGACGGGTCCGGATCGCAGGGCAATCGCCGCGCGTCGTCGAAACTCTCAGCCTGAACGTGAGGGTGTGATTCACGCCCGCAGCGACTCGATGGCCTCGTCGGCCGTCCAGAACTCGCCGACCGGCAAGAAGCCCTGCGCCCGCGGGCGGAGCCGCTTGCTGAGGAAGCGCTCGCCCTCGGCGGTGTCGAGCAACTCCACGTAGCCGAGCACGGCGCCATCGGGGCGCGTGGCGCGCCACAGCCGGCCGTGCAGCGCGAGCACCGTGACGCCGGGATGCGCCGAGGCCAACGGCAGGGGAATCGCACGCTCGAGAAGTTCCATGGTTAGAACATATGTTCGACCACCGACAGTCAGTCGGCGCGGGATGCCGCTCCCGAAGCGGGTGGCAGCGCCAAGTCCGCATCCACCACTTTGCCGACCCGTGCCGTCTGGGCGAGCATGATGCCGACCAGCACCACCGCCGCGCCGACCAGCTGCACCGCATCCAGCCCCTCGCCGAGCCACAGCCAGGCGACCAGGAAGGCGAACAGCACCTCCGACGACGCGACGATCCCCGCCGCGGTCGCTGGCAGGTGCTTGAGGGCGGAGAAGCCGAGCAGGAACGGCAGGAACGAACCGAGCACGAGCGCAGAGGCCAGAGGCAGCCAGAGCGGCACCTCGAGGTGGCCGTGCGAGCCGCCGATGTCGACCGGCTTGACGAAGATGGTGGGGCTCAGCCGCCACCATCCGCTGAAGATCGCCCAGAACGCGGCGGCGAACAGGCCGGTCCAGAACGCAACGGCGAGCGGCGAGGTGGCCGCCACCTGGCGCTCTCCGACCACGAAATAGATCGTGAGCATCACGGCCGCACCGAGGGCCAGCACGACGCCCAGCGGGTCGAGGGTGCTGCTCCAGAGCTGCGCGACCACGACCAGGCCGGCCAGCACGAGGCCGATCGCGACCCACAGGCGCGCCTTCACCTTCTCTGCGAAGACGAAGAACCCCACGAGCGCGACGAACAGCACGCCGGTGTATTCCAGCAGCAGCGCGATGCCGACGGGCAACCGCCCCAGCGCTCCGCCGTAGCAGGCCTGCAGCAGGGCGATGCCGGTGACCCCGAGGATCGCCATGGTCAGCAACTGACGCGGCGGCATCCGGAATGCCCGGCGGTTGACGATCAGCAGCACGGCGCCGGCGAGCACGGCGGTGCCCAGCGAGCGGAACAGGGTGAGCTGCTGCGGCTCGAGTCCGCCCAGCACGAGCAGCTTGGTGGTCGTGCCGTTCGCCCCGAACAGGGCAGCGCTCAGCAGAGCGAAGAGGTATCCCATGCCGATCGCGGCCGGATCAGCCGCGCTGCTCGGCGCCGTCGACCGCGAACGGCTCGATGGCGGCGAGTTCGGCGTCGGTGAGCGGCGCGGCGTTCGCGGCGCCCAGGCTGCTCTCGAGCTGGGCGACGCTCGACGCGCCGATCAGCGCGCTGGTGACCTGAGGATGCCGCAGCACCCAGGTCAGCGCGAGCTGCGCGAGGGTCTGCCCGCGCTCCTGGGCGATCGCGTGGAGGCCCTTCACCCGCTCGAGGTAGGTCGCGTTGATGTTCTTCTCGGTGATCCAGCGTCCGGTTGCGGCTCGCGAGTCATCCGGGATGCCATTCAGATAGCGGTCGGTCAGCATGCCCTGGGCGAGCGGCGAGAACACGATCGAGCCGGCGCCGATCTCATCGAGCACCGGGAACAGTCCGCGCTCGATGTGCCGGTCGAACATGTTGTAGCGCGGCTGGTGGATCAGCAGCGGGATGCCCTCGGCCTGCAGGGCGACGGAGGCCGCCTTGGTCTGCTGCGGGTCGTAGTTCGAGATCCCGGCATACAGCGCGCGCCCGGATGTCACGGCCGTCGCGAGCGCACCCATCGTCTCTTCGATCGGCGTCTCGGGGTCGGGACGGTGCGAGTAGAAGATGTCGACGTAGTCGAGGCCCATCCGTTTCAGGGACTGGTCGAGCGAGCTGAGCAGGTATTTGCGCGAGCCCCACTCGCCGTACGGGCCCGGCCACATGTCGAAGCCGGCCTTGGTCGAGATGATGAGCTCATCGCGGTAGGGCACGAAGTCGTCGTGGAAGATCAGGCCGAAGTTGCGTTCGGCGGCCCCGTTGACCGGGCCGTAGTTGTTGGCGAGGTCGAAGTGGGTCATGCCGAGGTCGAAGGCTCTGCGCAGGATGGCTCGCTGGGTCTCGAGCGGGCGGTCCGAGCCGAAGTTGTTCCACAGGCCGAGCGAGATCTCGGGGAGCCTCAGGCCGCTGCGGCCCACCCGCGGATACGGCATCCGGCCGTCGTAGCGGTCGCCATCGGCGACGTACGGGCTCGAAACGGGATTCTGCGGGGCGGGCATGCAGCCAGCCTACGGTTCCGCCCGGGGCCTGAGCGCTGGCTGGGTGCGGCCCGCGGCGGGGAGGCGTACCGTCGATCGGGTCACGAAAGAAAGGAGCTCAACGATGAGCTCGACTGCCTCAACGGGCACCACCACCGGTCAGCGCTGGGTCGCATTCGGCGATTCGGGCGCCACCGGCACCATCCTCCACACCGACGACGGCTATGCCGTGCGGCTGCTCGCCGACCAGGAGCCGCGCGGCGTCTACCCGACGCTCGAGGTCGCGAAGAGCGCCATGCACGCGAGCATGCCGCCCGGATCGAACTGGCCGGAGTTCCGCGAGCACTGAGTTCCGCGAGCACTGACGCGCCTCCTCCGCACCGCGCGACGGGCGCCGTCTCTCCACCTCGGTGGCGGGCGGCGCCCGTCGCTGTTTCTGCGCGCACGACGATAGGGCGATCGGATGCCGGGGCGGCTTTCCGGCACGAGCGCCGCGCCCGGCATCCGATCTCTACTCGTCCTCCGGCGGCTCGGGCCGGTGCCGGATCCCGGCCGCCGTCAGCGTCTCATCGGGCACCCGCGTGCCGTCGTCGAACAGGGCCGCGTCGAGCATCCAGATCACCGGGATGCCGCCGATCGTCAAGGCGTGCTCGTGCAGGCGCGCATCTCGGTCGCCGATCCGGATCGTGCGGACGCGGTTCATGGCGACGACGCTACCCGCTCGTCCCCAGGCCGACGAACGCCGAGCGATCCACTGTTCGTGGTCTCGCGGTGAGGCGGATTCCTGCCGACTCGCACCCTGGAGTCATCACCTCACGACTTCTGAAGGAGCACTCCATGACCGACAGCATCACCCTCACCGGGCTCGTCGCCACCACCCCGCGCCACCTGGTGACCAGCGAAGGGCTGCCCATCACGAGCTTCCGGCTCGCCTCGACGCAGCGCCGCTACGACCGCGGCGCGCAGAAGTGGATCGACGGCGAGACCAACTGGTACACCGTCACCGCGTTCCGGCAGTTGGCCGTCAACGTCGTGGGCTCGGTCAACAAGGGGCAGCGCGTCGTCGTCTCGGGCAAGCTGCGCGTGCGCGACTGGGAGAGCGGCGACCGCGCGGGCACCACCGTCGAGGTCGACGCGGATGCCCTGGGTCACGACCTCGCCTGGGGCACCTCGGTCTTCACCCGCTCCGTCGCCTCCACGGTCGCGAACGATGCCGACCTGCCGAGCGACCGAGCCGCCGTGCTCGACGACGACGAATCCGGTTCGGCGGATCCGTCGTCGTCGGCGGAGGCCCCCGCTGCGTCCGCGTCGAGTGATTCACCCGACCAGGGCGAGCCGGATGACGAGCTCGCCGTGGCGCGTGCGAAGCGGCCGGCCGAGGTCGCCCTCCCGTTCTGAGCGGATCGGCGGCCGATGGCTACAGTCGGGACCATGATCAGCATCGACTCCTCATCGGCCACGCCGCCGTTCGAGCAGCTCCGCGTGCAGCTGATGCGGCAGATCTCGTCGGGAGAGCTGGCCGGCGGCGCGCGCCTGCCGACCGTCCGCAGGCTTGCCGAAGACCTCGGGCTCGCCCCGAACACGGTCGCGCGCACCTACCGCGAACTCGAATCCGACGGCTTCATCGCTACGCGGGGCCGCAACGGATCGTTCGTCACCCCGCAAGGCGATCCGGCGCACGTCCAGGCGCAGGAGGCTGCGCGCGACTTCGCCGACCGCATGCGCACGTTGGGCATTCGCGATGCCGAAGCTGTTGCCTACGTGACGGCGGCGCTTCGGGGCTGAACGGTTCCCGGCGAGCTCAGGGCGGGTGTCGAGTTCGGGTCATGGCCGCCGTTCTAGAATCGTCGCGACCCGAGTCGCACCAGGTGGCCGGTCGAGGAGAATCATGCGCAGCGTTGGATCCCTTCGGCGCGTCGCGCTGCCGGCCGTTCTCGGCGCGGCCGTGATCATCGCCCTGGCCGGATGCGTGCCCACCCCGACGCCGACCCGGACGCCGGCGCCCAAGCCGTCGGCCTCGAGCCCGGCCACGCCGACGCTCGACCTGCAGGGCTCGGCGGCCGAGAACCTGGCCTACTTCGACTACGTCAACCAGAAGTTCATCGCCGAGGGCGGCGACCTGAGCGGTCGGCCGTTCATCGACAATCTGGTGAAGGCCGGCTTTCCCAAGGCCGACATGGAGGTCACGCCCGACCGCACCTCCGTCAATCTCGCGGCCGACAACATCTCGTTCTCGGTGCGCCTGGGCACCACCTGCCTGATCGGGCAGTACGGCAACACGGGCTACTCGAGCACCGCGCTGAAGCTTCTCTCGACGGGCCGCTGCCTGGTCGGTACCACCCGCAAGATCGACTGGTAGCAGCACCGCCGACAGTCAGGTGACGCCATGTCGCCTTCCGTAGACTGACCACATGGCCGAATTCATTTATTCGATGGTGCGCGCGCGCAAGGCGGTCGGCGACAAGCTCATCCTCGACGACGTGACCATGTCGTTCCTGCCGGGAGCGAAGATCGGAATGGTCGGCCCGAACGGCGCAGGCAAGTCCACCATCCTCAAGATCATGGCCGGGCTCGACCAGCCCAGCAACGGCGAAGCGCGGCTGAGCGCCGGGTACACGGTCGGCATCCTGATGCAGGAGCCCGAGCTCGACGAGACCAAGACCGTGCTCGAGAACGTGCAAGAAGGCGTCGGCCCGATCAAGGCCAAGGTCGACCGCTTCAACGAGATCTCGGCGGCGATGGCAGACCCCGACGCCGACTTCGATTCGCTGCTGGCCGAGATGGGCGAGCTGCAGGGCGAGATCGACGCCGCAGACGCCTGGGATCTCGACTCGCAACTCGAACAGGCGATGGATGCGCTGCGCACGCCCCCCGGCGACGCCAGCGTGAAGAACCTCTCCGGTGGTGAGAAGCGCCGCGTCGCGCTGACCAAGCTGCTGCTGCAGAAGCCGGACCTGCTGCTGCTCGATGAGCCCACCAACCACCTCGACGCCGAGAGCGTGCTCTGGCTCGAGCAGCACCTGCAGCAGTACGCGGGCGCCGTCATCGCCGTGACCCACGACCGCTACTTCCTCGACAACGTCGCCCAGTGGATCGCCGAGGTCGACCGCGGGCACCTCTACCCCTACGAGGGCAACTACTCCACCTACCTCGAGAAGAAGGCTCAGCGCCTCGAGGTCCAGGGCAAGAAGGATCAGAAGCTCGCCAAGCGGCTCGCCGACGAGCTCGACTGGGTGCGCAGCAACGCGAAGGGGCGGCAGGCCAAGTCCAAGGCGCGTCTCGCCCGCTACGAAGAGATGGCGACCGAGGCCGACCGCACCCGCAAGCTCGACTTCGAAGAGATCCAGATCCCGCCGGGGCCCCGCCTGGGATCGATCGTCGTCGAGGCCAAGAAGGTGGCGAAGGGTTTCGACGGCCGCGAACTGATCGAAGGGCTCAGCTTCACGCTGCCGCCGAACGGCATCGTCGGCGTGATCGGCCCGAACGGGGTCGGCAAGACCACCCTGATCAAGTCGATCGTCGGCCTCGAGCAGATCGACGGCGGCGAGCTGAAGGTCGGCGAGACGGTGCAGATCAGCTACGTCGACCAGGACCGCGGCGGCATCGACCCGAACAAGACGCTGTGGGAGGTCGTCAGCGACGGGCTCGACATCATCACGGTCGGCAAGGTCGAGATCCCCTCGCGCGCCTACGTCAGCAAGTTCGGCTTCAAGGGGCCGGACCAGCAGAAGAAGGCCGGCGTGCTGTCGGGCGGTGAGCGCAACCGGCTGAACCTGGCGCTCACGCTCAAGCAGGGCGGCAACCTGCTGCTGCTCGACGAGCCGACCAACGACCTCGACGTCGAGACGCTGCAGAGCCTCGAGAACGCGCTGCTCGAGTTCCCCGGATGCGCCGTGGTGATCACCCACGATCGGTGGTTCCTCGACCGGATCGCGACGCACATCCTGGCGTACGAGGGCACGGCCGAGAATCCAGCGAACTGGTACTGGTTCGAGGGCAACTTCGAGGCATACGAAGAGAACAAGATCCAGCGCCTCGGGCCGGAGGCCGCGAAGCCCCACGCCAGCGTGTACCGCAAGCTCACGAGGGATTGAGCTGCGTGAAGCGAAGGCCATTTCTGGCCTTCGCGCGCTCAATCCCCGGGCCCGTCTCGGGCCCGGAGGCATTCGGTGAAGGAGTATTTTGACCCGTCTGCACATCCCGGTCGCCCTCCGCTGGGGTGACCTCGACGCCTACGGTCACATCAACAACGTCGAGATGCTGCGACTGATCGAAGAGGTGCGCGTCCGTTCGTTCTGGCGTGCGCAGCCCGACGACCCCGATCCGCAGCCGACGGCCGCCCTCGACCTGACCGCCGAGTCGAGCATCTGGTCGCTCGTGTCACGCAGCGAGATCGAGTACCTCGTTCCCATGCCCTACTCGCGCGCACCGATCGACGTCGAGGTCTGGCTCGGCCGGCTCGGCGGCGCCGACATCGACATCTGCTTCGAGCTCTACTCGCCCGAGGGGGTCGTGCCGCGAGTCCTGTATGCGCGCGCCGCCACCTCGATCGTGACGGTGGATGCCGCGTCCGGTCGCCCGACGCGCATCCCTGCGTTGCAGCGCGAACAATGGGCTCCGTTCATCGAGGAGCCCCTGCACTTCACGCGCCGGTAGCGCTCCTCGCGCCGAGCTGCGGCACGCGGATGGTGCCCTCCTGCGCGACGCTCGCCAGCAGCACTCCGTCTCGGCTGAAGATGCGGCCGAGCGAGAGCCCCCGGCCGCCCATCGCGGTCGGCGACTCCTGCACGTAGAGCAGCCACTGGTCGGCGCGCCCGAACCGGTGCCACCACATGGCGTGGTCGAGGCTGGCGACCTTGAGGCCGGGGGTGCCCCACGGCACTCCGTGTCCGCGCAGCACCGGCTCGAGGATCGAGTAGTCGCTCGCGTAGGCCAGCGCCGCGCGATGCAGATTCGGATCGTCGGGGAGCCGGCCCACCGCCTTCATCCATACCGCCTGGTGGGCGACCGGCTCACCGGCCACCTCGAAGTAGATCGGCGACTCGATGTGGCGCAGATCGAAGGCGCGACGGTTCGCCCAGAACTGGGCGACCGGGTGGTTGTTGCCCTGAAGGACCTCGGCGGTGCTGGGAAGGGATTCAGGATCCGGCAGCCCGGCCGGCATCTTCAGCTGATGGTCGAGACCTTCGTCTTCGGTCTGGAACGACGCGATCATCGAGAGGATCGGCTTGCCATCCTGATAGGCCTGCGTGCGGCGGGTTGCGAACGAGCGTCCGTCGTGGATGCGATCGACCGAGAAGGTGATGGGCTGCTCGGCGTCGCCGGGCCGCAAGAAGTAGCCGTGCATCGAGTGCACCGGCCGATCCTCGGGCACGGTGCGGATGGCTGCGACCAGCGACTGCGCGAGCACCTGCCCGCCGAACACCCGTCCACCGGGAGTCCATTGGCTCGGGCCGGTGAAGATGTCTTCGCTGGTTCGGGCTCCGGTGTCGGTGAGATCGAGCGCGGCGAGAAGTCCCGCCAAGGGGTCGGTCATGGGTTGTAGTTTAGAAGGCACATGGGAAGCTCCTTCACTCTGGCTGACACCCCCACCCTCGATGACCTCCAGGTCTTCCTCGCTCGCGCCGCGCGCATCGAGGAGGGCACGGTGCGTCTGATCGCGGGAAGCGGGGTGCTTGCGGTGTACGCCGCGGTCTTCTATCCGCAGGGGCTCCTCGACGAGAGTCCGACCGTGCTCGGGCTGCGCACAGTGGCGCTGCGCGATCGGGGCGAGGGGCATGACGACTTCGACGTGGTCGTGCCGATCCGTTCGCTGCTGGGGCGCCTCGAGACGGCACAGGAGGCGCGGCAGGCCGATCCGGCTCTGACCGGGCCGGTGACCATCTCGCTTCCGATGGGGGTCAACACGGTGACCTGGTCGGCGATCACCCCGCCGCGCGGCGGGTGGCGTCCGATCGACAGCACCTCCGCCGAGGTGCTCGACCGGGCCGCCCGTCAGGGGATCGACGAGGTGGCGAGCGCCGTGCCGGAAGCGGTGGGCGAGCAGATCGTGCGCCGCGTGCGCTCCGAGGTGTGGAGCCGCGGCATCGGCGGCCTCGAGCACGTGCCCGCCGGCGCCGCCTTCGCGGCTCTGAGCCTCGGCTTTCTGGGCGACGACGAGGTCCGGATGTTCGAGACCGGCCCCTGGACCCGCCTCACCACGCAGCGCGGCCACGTGCTCATCAAGCGCAAGGCGTGGACCCTGGCGCGCTGAGCCGCGGAGAAATGGGGAGGGGCTAGAGCGTTCCGGCGACAGCTCGCCCCGCAATGCGGCCGCTGAACAGGCAGCCGCCGAGGAAGGTGCCCTCCAACGCGCGGTAGCCATGAACGCCGCCGCCCCCGAACCCGGCCACCTCGCCGGCGGCGTAGAGGCCCGGGATCGGCGAGCCCGCCGCATCCAGAACCCGTGACTGCAGGTCGGTCTGCAAGCCGCCGAGCGTCTTGCGGGTCACGACGTGCAGTTTGACCGCGATCAGAGGGCGGTGCTTCGGGTCGAGGATCTTGTGCGGTGCGGCCACCCGGATCAGTCGGTCGCCCAGGAACGTGCGAGCGCCGCGGATGGCGGTGACCTGCGCATCCTTGCTGAAGCCGTTGTCGAGCTCGCGGTCGCGCGCCTCGATCTCGCGGCGGATGCCCTGGGTGTCGAGTTCGACGTCGGGGGAGAGTCTGCGCATTCCGACGAAGAGCTCGTCGAGGGTGTCGGCCACCACGAAGTCGGGGCCCTGCGACTTGAAGGCCTCGACCGGCGCTGTCGCCCCCTTGCCGAGCCGTTGCTTCAGCAACTCGCGGATGCTCTTGCCGGTCAGGTCGGGGTTCTGCTCGCTGCCGCTGAGCGCGAACTCCTTCTCGATCATCGATTGGGTGAGCACGAACCAGCTGTGGTCGTAGCCGGTGCTGCGCAGATGCTCGAGCGTGCCGAGGGTGTCGAATCCGGGGAACAGCGGGATGGGCAGCCGTTTGCCGGTGGCGTCGAACCACATGCTCGATGGGCCGGGCAGGATCCGGATGCCGTGCTGCGCCCAGACCGGTGCGTAGTTGGTGATGCCTTCGACGTAGTGCCACATCCGGTCGCTGTTGACGTAGCGGGCGCCGGCCTTCTCGCTGATGGCGAGCATGCGCCCGTCGACATGGGCGGGCACGCCGCTCAGCATCTTCTCCGGGGGAGTGCCCAGCCATTGCGGCCAGGCCGCGCGCACGAGGTCGTGGTTGCCGCCGATGCCACCGCTCGCGACGATGACGGCGCCGGCCTTGAGCGAGAACTCGCCGGTGGCATCCCGGTTGCTCGCCACCCCGCGCGCCGCGGAATCGTCGGCGAGGATCGATCCGGATGCCCCGATCACCGCTCCCTTCGCCACCGTCAGTTCGTCGACCCGGTGCCGGAACTTCAGCTCGACCAGTCCGGCTTCGACCCCGGCCCGCACCTCCTTGATGAACGGCTCGAGGACGCCCGGGCCGGTGCCCCAGGTGATGTGGAAGCGCGGAACCGAGTTGCCGTGCCCGGTGGCGGTGTAGCCGCCGCGCTCGGCCCAGCCGACGACGGGAAAGAACCGGACGCCCTTGGCGTGCAGCCATTCGCGCTTCTCGCCGGCCGCGAAGGCCAGGTAGGCCTCGGCCCACTGACGCCCCCAGTGATCGTCGTCGCCGTCGAATTCGGCGCTGGCGAACCAGTCCTGCCGGGCGAGGTCGTGGCTGTCGTGCACGCCGAGGCGGCGCTGCTCGGGGGAGTCGATGAGGAACAGCCCGCCCAACGACCACCAGGCCTGGCCGCCGAAGCTCGCCTCGGGCTCCTGCTCGAGCAGGATGACATGCTTGCCCGCCGCCACCAGTTCCGCGGTCGCGACCAGGCCGGCCAGCCCCGCTCCGATGACGATCGCGTCGACCTCGGACTTCTTGGTGGCGGGCATAGTGCTTCTCCTCGAACGATCCTCAGAAGTTCCAGGGTAGTCGCTCCGCTCGGTGCCCTACTCCGCGTTCACCATCGCATGTGCGGCGCGCTCGAGGTAGTCCCAGAGCATCGACTCGTGCAGGGGCGACAGGTCGAGGGTGTCGAGTGCGGCGCGCATGTGCTGCAGCCAGTGATCGCGCGCCTCGGGAGTGACCGCGAAGGGCTGGTGGCGCATCCGCAGCCGGGGGTGCCCGCGCTGTTCGCTGTAGGTGCCCGGCCCGCCCCAGTACTGCACCAGGAAGCCGGTCATGTGGCCGCGGGACTCGGTCAGGTCGTCGGGGTAGAGGGGGCGCAGCACCGGGTCCGCCTCGACCCCGTCGTAGAAGCGGTCGACGAGGTCCACGAACCAGGCCTCGCCGCCGACGAGGTCGTACAGGGTCGTCGGGGTCTCGTCCATCGTCGAGACGGTACCGCCCGGGTACCGCCGCTCCCCACCTGCGAGCGGGTCCGGAGGGCC
>DASTNC010000078.1:0-45632 GCA_035721225.1 Pseudolysinimonas sp. | reverse complement strand
ATCGAGCCGTCGGCGTCGCAGAAGGCGACGAGCGGCGCGGCGGCGGCGAGCAGGCCGGCGTGCGCGGCCGAGCCGAAGCCGCGGCGCGGCTCGAACACCACGAGCGCGCCAGCAGCGCGGGCGCGCACCGCCGAGCGGTCGGTCGAGCCGTTGTCGACCACGATGGCTCGGTAGCCATCGGGAAGCCGGCAGATCACGTCGACGATCGCGTCCTCCTCGTTGAGGCAGGGCAGCACGACGTCGACCTGGAGCGCCACGGGGATCGTCACGGGATGACCCCCGCACCGACCGCGGCTCGCAGCGGGGCCGTCGCGAACTCGCGCATCCCGTCGTCGAATCCGACGTGCGCGCGCCAGCCGAGTTCGGTCGCGATCCGAGCCGACGACGCGGTGATGTGCCGCACGTCGCCGAGCCGGTACTCGCCGGTGACGATCGGCGCGGGTCCGTCGGCGGCGGCGCTCAGGGCGCCGGCCAGCTCGCCGATGGTGTGCACGACTCCGCTGCCGATATTGAACGCGCGGAAGGCTCCGGGGCTCATGCCGCCGTCGTTCATGCCGTCGACGGCATGCAGCGCGGCCAGATTCGCCGCGGCGACGTCGCGCACGTGCACGAAGTCGCGACGCTGGCGTCCGTCTTCGAAGACGCGCGGGGCCTCGCCGCGCTCGAGCGCGCTGCGGAAGAGCGACGCGACGCCGGCGTACGGGGTGTTCTGCGGCATCCCAGGCCCATAGACGTTGTGGTACCGCAGCGCGATCGCGCGCCCGCCGGTCGAGCGCGCCCAGGCGGCGGCGAGGTGCTCCTGCGCCAACTTGCTCAGGGCGTAGACGTTGCGCGGGTCGAGGGGTGCGTCTTCGTCGATCAGCTGCGGATGCAGCGGCTCGCCATCCGCTCCCACCGGGTCGAATCGCCCGGCGTCGAGGTCGGCGACGGCTCGCGGCCCCGGCCGAACCGGACCGCGGGCATCGCGGTACGCGCCCTCGCCGTAGACCACCATCGACGAGGCGACGACCAGGTTCTGCACGCCGCGCGCCGCCATGCCGGCGAGCAGCACGGCGGTGCCGGTGACGTTGCTGTCGGTGTAGTCGGGAGCGTCGGCGAGCGAGACGCCGAGGCCGACTTTGGCCGCCTGATGGCTGACCAGGTCGATGCCGTCGAGGGCGTCATCCACGGCGGTGGCGTCGCGCACATCGCCGACGAGCAACTCGACCCGCGGATCGAGAACCGGCGCAGAACCATGGACGTCGCTCCGCAGGGAGTCGAGCACGCGCACCTGCCAGCCGCGCTTGATCGCCTCGGCGACGATCGCACCGCCGATGAATCCGGCTCCGCCGGTGACCAGCAGCGCGGTCACGAGACGACCTCGCGGCTCAGCACCTCGCGCCCGAGAACCCCGGCGACGGCCTCGGCGGGGATGAGGTCGACGCCGGGATAGTCCTCGGGGATCGCGCGCAGGATCGTCTCGATCGCGGCGACGATGCGCGGCTGGGCCGCGGCCAGCCGGTCGAGCACCAGCTGGTGCGAGACGGCGTCGGCGTCCGTCGCGGAATCCGCCGGGAGTTCGGCCGGGTCGACGCCCGCATCCGAATCGGTGACGAACGCGAGGTTGACCGTGCCGATGCCCAGCTCGGCGGCGAGCGGCACCTCCGGGCACATGGTCATGTTGATGATGTGGCCGCCGGAGGCCGCGAACCAGCGCGACTCGGCCCGCGTCGAGAACCGCGGACCCTGGATCACGACGGCCGTTCCGCTCGGAATGAACATCTCGCCCGAGACCGTCAGCGCGGCGCGCGCGATGCGGTGCAGGGCCGGATCGAAGGGATCCGCGGCCGGCAGGTGCTGCACAGAGCCCCCCTGGTCAGAAGGCCGATCGAAGAAGGTGTCTGCGCGTCCGTGGGTTCGGTCGATGAACTGGTCGGTGAGCACGAGCGACCCGGGCGGATAGGCGGCGGTGAGCCCGCCGACCGCCGAGCTCGAGACGATCGCCCGGACGCCGAGAGAGGCGAGGGCCCAGATGTTGGCCTGGTACGGGATGAGGTGCGGGGCGACGGAGTGGTCGGCTCCGTGGCGGGTGAGGAAGGCGACCGGGCGGCCGGCGAACTCGCCGAGTACGACGGCGGCCGGCCCGTAGGGGGTCGCGACGGTGCGCGACTCGGAGGAGGCGGCATCCATCAGCCGGTAGAGGCCTGAGCCCCCGATGACGCCGATCGGTGCGGACATGTCGTGCCTCCTGCCGGACTGAGAGGGGTGATGAGAGGTGATGAGGGGTGACGAGAGGTGATGAGAGCAGTGCTGAGACGAGGAGAGGGCTCCGGCGATGGATGCCGCAGCCCTCTCGATCGTTCGACCGCGGAGTCAGCCGTTACTTGCTGATCTGAGCGGTGATGGTGGCGACCCCGACGAGCAGCTCGCTCGGAACGCCGGTGGTGTTGAACACCTTGTTGAGCACAGCGGCCGCGTCGGGCGAGATGTGCACGGTGGTGCCGGTCAGGATCGCGTCGTTGCCGTCGAGCATCAGCGGCTTCAGCGTCTGCCCGTGCAGGTCGAACAGGTAGGCCTGCGTCGCCGCGACCGTTCCGTTGACGCTCACGTCACCGTAGAGCTTGGAGTTGCCCGGGTTGATCGTGAAGTTGGTCAAGTCGACCACGGTGCTGCCGGCGGTCAGGCTGAGGCCCGAGCCGTCGTGCTCGATGATGCCCTGAACGTACGGGCGGTACTTGCCCTTCGGCGACCAGTAGACCACCGAGCCGCCGGTGATCGGGAAGGAGACCGAGCCGTTGTCGAGCTTGGCGGTGCCGAGCACGCCCGGCGTCACGCCCAGCGAGGTCAGCGCGTCGGTGAAGCCCTTGTCGAGCGCCACGGCGGTGTTGCCGCCGTAGAGCGCGGGGACCGCGGCGACCGGCGCCGGGATCTTGGCGGCCGAGGCCGCCTCAGACGACGCGTTGGCGGCCGAGATGCCGACTCCGGCGACGAGCAGACCAGCAGCGGCGAGCCCGATCACGGTGCGAGAGATCTTGTTCATGAGTGAGGTGTCCTTTGTCAGAGATGGAATGTCGATCGACTCTGTGCAGTGAGTTCGGCACCCCGGCGAGAAGGGATTGGAATGGATGCCGCTCACCGCATGAACACGGTGGGACTACTGCGCGAAGGGAGCCTGCAGCCCGTCGCCGGCGTCGTAGCGGGCGAGGGCGTCCGCGTCGCGCGCGTCGGTCTGCGCCCGGCGGGCGATGTCGAGGGCGTGCACCGGATCCGACTCGTTCTGGGCGAGCATCAGCTGGCGCTGCGCCTCGGCGAGCCGGGTGCGCGCGTCGGCGCCGACGCCGCCGCGGTGGCCGTCGATGTAGTCGGTGACCGCGGCGATCTGGCTCGTGGCCGAGACGATCGCCCCGCCCAGCGCCGCCCGCGCGCCGTCGAGGCGCCGCTGCTGGTTCTGCGCCGCCGCGACGGCCACGTCGAGCCGGTCGCTGGCGTCGACCAGCGCGTCGAGCTGGGCGGCGGGATCGCGGCGCCCGGGTTTCGCCACCACCGCGAGCTGGCGCTGCAGGGTCGCGATGGCGTCGTTGACGGCCGCCGCGGAGTCCGGGTCGGGCGGCGCGTCGCGCAGCGTCTTGGCCGCCGCGATCGCGCCCGTGCTCGCGGTCACCAGGGCGGCGATGCTCTTCTCGGCGTCGAGGAGTTCGTCGCGGCGGTGGTCGATGGCGTCCAACTGCTGCGTCGCGGCGCCGACCGCGCCTTGCACCGCCTTGAGCTCGTCGCTGACGTGGGGCACCGTGCTCGACGTCAGGGCGGCATCCGCCGCGTCCGCGGCCTTCGTGCCGTCGGCCAGGGCCGCATCGGCGGCGTCGAGATGGGCGCCGACCGTGCTGATCGCCGAATCGACGTAGCGGGTGCGGAGGTCGGCCACGGTGCTCGCACTCGCGGCCCGGCGGGTCGCCAGCGCGGCCAATGACGAGCGCAGCACCTTCAGCGTGTCCGGAGCGCCCGCCTCGGTGCGCCGGAGGTCGTCGAACGTCGCGGCCGCCGCACGCACCGAGGTGCGGGCGCCGTCGGCGAGCGTGCGGATCTGATGGGTCCACTCGGCGCGCTGCTGGTCGCTGTCGGGCTCCGCATCGTCGAGCCGCTGCTGCAGGCGGAAGGCGCGGGTCAGATCGGCCCGGGCCGTCGCCAGGGTCGCGGCGAAGTCGCGCGTGCGGTCGGTGCCGAACTGGGCGACCGCGAAGGCGAGCTCGTCCGCCCCGTCTTTCAGCGCGTCATCGGCCTGCACCAGGGCGACGCCGGCGTCGGTGCGGCCGGGAGCGGGCGCGAGGGCCTGTCGGCGGGCTCGGCGGGCGAGCAGCGCGACTCCCACGATCATCCCCACGACGAACGCGGCGACGATGACGCCCACCGCGATGCCGAGGACGGTCGCCAGGCTCATGCGGCGATCCTAGAGCGTGCGGGTCCTGCGCTCACGAGCGCGCGCCTCGTGCCTCGGCGTGAAGCACTCGCCGGCGCGAGCGGTATTCGCGAAACCCCCAGCCGCGTCCGAGGATTCTGCGGTGCGCCGCCGTAACCTGGCCGCGTGTGGCCTGCCAACCGACGGGACGAGGATCCCGTGATCGACAGCACCGAGAACGCTCAGCGTCCGGTCGCGGTCTCTCGCGCGACGCCGCCCTTCGGGAGCGCAGGCTCCGGCCGGGCGGGCGATGTGGCGGATCCGGTCCGCTCCCAGTGGCGCGCGGAGCTCGCCGCGGTGGGCGGCCGCTCGCCCCTGCTGCACTTCGTCGACGCCACCAGCACCCGGATCGAGTTGAGCACGACGCATCCGGGTGGCCTGGCCCGGTTCATCACCGGGCAGACCACCCTGCTGTCGCAGCTGATCCGCGACGACGTCGCGCTGCGTGCGGCGCGCGTGGCCGCCGACAACGTGAGTGCCAAGGGGCTCGAGCTGTCGACGACCCGGGGCATCGACGCGGTGCGGCTCGGCATCGGGCTCGCCTGCTGGACGTCGGCAGGCGCGTCGGGCGCTGACGGCGGCGACTTCTGCGCGCCGATCCTGCTGCGCCCGCTCGCCATCCGCCGGCACGGCCGCGACTTCGAACTCAAACTGCGCGGGGCGACCGTGCTGAACCCCGCGCTCGCCGCGGCGCTCGAGCAGCAGTTCGGTCTGGTGCTCGACCCGGAGGCCTTCGTCGCGCTCAGCGACGCCGACGGCACGTTCAAGCCGAACGCGGTGATCGATCAACTGCGGGCGCTCACCGGGCATCTCTCCGACTTCTCGGTGCAGCCGCGCTTGGTGGTGTCGTCGTTCGCCGAGGTCGCGCCCAACCTAGTGGCCGACGCCGTCGACCTGGAGCATCCGGTGCTCGACGCGCTGGCCGGCAACGCGACCGCCCGCTGGAGCCTCGAAGAGAGCTCGGCCCCGGTCGAGCCCGTCGATTCCGACCACCGCGACCCCTCGACCGACGTGCTGCTGCTCGACGCGGACTCCGAGCAGGAGCTGGTGATCGCCCAGATCGCCGCAGGCAACTCGCTGGTCGTCAAGACCATGCCGGGCACCGGCGGCACGCAGACTATCGTCAATGCACTCGGCGCCCTGGTCGGCCAGAACAAGCGGGTGCTCGTCGTCAGCCCGCGTCGCGCGACGCTGCGCGGGATCGCGCAGCGCCTCGCCGACATCGGGCTGGCCGGGGCGGCGGTGGCGCCGTCCACGCTGCGCCGGGATGTCGTGCGCTCGATCGCGCGCAACGAACGCGCCCGCCAGCCCAGTCTCGGCGAGGTGGACGAGGCCCTCGTCCGCCTGCGGAGCGTGCTGCTCGACTACCGCGGCTCCCTCTCGCGGCCCGATGCCGAGCTCGGGGTCTCGGTCGTCGACTGCGTCACCGAACTGTCGCGCCTTGCCCTGCTGCCGGTGCCGCCGACCACGACCGCCCGGTTGGATCGGGCGACCGTCGTCCGGATGGTGGGCGACCGTGCCCGGGTGGCCAAGACCATGGTCGAGGCCGCCAGGCTCGGCGAGTTCCGCTACGGGCCCGGCGACTCCGCCTGGTACGGCGCGCGGTTCGCCAACGGCGAGGAGGCCCAGCGCGCGCACGCCCTGGCCCAGAAGCTGCACCGCGAAGAGCTGCCGCGGCTGCTGGTCCGCGCCCAGCAACTGATCGGGTCGACTCGCATGCGGCCGTTCGAGACGGTCGGAGAACTGGGCGTCTATCTGAAGCTGCTCACCGACATCCGCGACACTCTCGACCGCTTCGTGCCCGCCGTGTTCGACCGCTCGCTGAGCGAGCTCATCGTCGCGACGGCACCGCGACGCGAGGCTCCCGAGATGTCGTCGGCCAACCGCCGTCGGCTGAAGAAGCTGGCCAAGGAGTACGTGCGCCCGGGCATGCACGTCGGCGACCTGCACGAGGCGCTCGGCGCGGTGCAGAGGCAGCGGATCCTGTGGCAGCGCTTCGTCGTCGCGGGGGTCGTCCCCGAGGTGCCGGTCGGCATCTCGGATGTCGCGGTCGCCTGGCAGCAGGTCTCGGCCGACCTGGCCGCCCTCGACGCCCCCCTCGGGCACGTCACCCGCGAGACGCAGTTCGCGGCTCTGCCGTTGCACACCCTCGGCGAGCTGCTGGCCGACCTCGCCGCCGATTCCGACGTGCTGCAGAACCTGCAGGAGCGCAGCGAACTCGTGTCGACGATGCGCAGCCTGCAACTCGATCCCCTTCTGACCGATCTCGCGGCCCGCCATGTGCCCGAGGAGCAGATCGCGGCCGAGCTCGAGTTGGCGTGGTGGCGCTCGGCCCTCGACCAGCTGCTCGCCGGCGACCGCGCCCTGCTCGGCGCGCGAACCGACGTGCTCGAACGACTCGAAGCAGACTTCCGCCTCGTCGACGAGGCCCACGCGGCGGGCAGCGCTCAGCTGCTGGCCTGGCAGCTCGCCGAGAACTGGAAGATCGGCCTGGTCGACTGGCCGGACGAGGCGCACGACCTCAAGCAGCTGCTGGCCGTCGAGGGTCTCACCTCGAGCGCGCTGCAGCGCTCGGCTCCGCACCTGGCCCGCTCGGTCGCGCCGATCTGGCTCGCGTCGCCCTACGAGATCGACGCCGTGACCGACGCGATGCCGTTCGACACCGTGCTGCTGGTCGACGCCGGCGCCACGACGGTCGCCGAGAACGTCGGAGCCATTCGACGCGCCAAGCAGGTCGTCGCGTTCGGCGATCCCGTGACGCAGACGCCGTCGGCCTTCGCGATCGGGCTGTCCGATCCGGATGCCGGGGGCGATGCTCCCGCGGCCGACGGCCCGGCGGGCGGGGGCGCGGCAGACCCCGGCCCGGGATCGCGGGCCCTCGACGAACTGCATGCGCGGTCGGCACTGGCGCGCCTGGCAGAACTGCTGCCGGGCCTCAGCCTCACGCGCAGCTACCGAGCGGGCGGCGAAGACCTGACCGAACTCGTCAACCGGCGCTTCTACGGCGGCAGGATCGACTCGCTCCCGTGGGCCGGATCGTTCCTGGGCCACGGCAGCCTGGTGCTCGACTACGTCACGGGCGGCACCGGGATGCCGGATCCGGACACCGGCGCTGTCGAGAGCGTCGATGCGGAAGTCGATCGGGTTGTCGAACTGGTGCTGGAGCACGCCGGGGCGCGTCCGCACGAGTCGCTCATGGTGGTGACCGCGAGCAACAAGCACGCCGTGCGCGTGCTGCAAGCCGTGCTCGCGGCGATGGCGACGCATCCGGAGCTCAGCGAGTTCGTCCTGGGAGACGGCGCAGAAGCGTTCGAGGTGCTGCCGATCGAGCGCGCCGTCGCGCAGAGCCGCGATCGGGTCATCTTCTCGATCGGCTACGGCCGCACTCCCCACGGGCGGGTGCTCGCTGATTTCGGTCCGCTCGGCCAGCCCGGTGGGGAGCGCCTGCTCGCGGTCGCGATGACCCGGGCGCGCCGCTCGCTGGTGATCGTGTCGTGCTTCCGCCCCTCGGATGTCGAAGACGGCCGACTGCAGCACGGAGCCGTTGCCCTTGCCGAGATCCTCGACGAGGTGGCGGCGCGTCGCGCGGAGCCGCCGCTGCCGGACGACAGCGATCCGATGCTCGTCGACCTGGCTCGGCGATTGGACACCCGCGGACTGCGCACCGCGCTCGGCCACCGCGGCAAGCTCGGCCTGGTCGCCGCCAACGGCGGCACCTGCATCGTGGTCGATACCGATGCGGTGCTGGCGGGTCGCAGCCTGCGCGAATCGCTGCGTCTGCGTCCCGAGGTGCTGCACCGGCTCGGCTGGCACTACGCGCGGGTGCACGCGTTCGAGTTGTTCAGCGACCCGGATGCGGTTGCCGACCGCATCGCGCGCCTCGCCGGCCTGCAGGGCGGGGCCATGACACAGGAGATCCCGGTCGTTGCCTCACCCCAGCACGCCTGAGCCGGAGCCCGCGCCCGAGGCTGCGTCGCAGCTTGAGCCGGAGTCGCGGACTGCGACGCCGCCCCGCCCGCGGCACCGCCGCCGGGTGAGCACCGAACCACCGCCGGGAACCGACCCGGCACCGGCGCCCGAACCGCCGCGGCACGTTCGCGGCGAGAACGACGACCGGATGCGCACCGACAAACCGCCTCACTACTAGCGCGTTCTGGATCTCAAGGACAGTCCTTGAGATCCAGAACGCGAAGGATGACACATGCCCTCCCTCGACTTGAGCCCCGCCCTCGGGCATCCCGAGCTGCTCGCCCCGCCCGTCGCAGCCTCCGTGCGCTCGCTCGACGACGCCCTCGCCGCCCAGGTCGAGGTCGCCCCCATCGACCCGGCCCTCGCCGACACCGCGGCGTTCTGCGCCGCATACGGCGTCGGCCCCGACGTCTCGGCGAACTGCGTCATCATCGCGGGCACTCGGGGTGAGCTCACGCGCTATGCCGCCTGCGTCGTGCTGGCGACGACCCGGCTCGACGTGAACGGGGTGGTGCGCCGACTTCTGGATGCGCGCAAAGCCAGCTTCGCCGCCATGGACGACGCGGTCGCCCTCAGCGGCATGGAGTACGGCGGCATCACCCCGGTGGGACTTCCGTCGGATTGGGCGCTCTACATCGACGCCCGGGTGGCGGCCCTGCCGCGCGCGATCGTCGGCTCAGGCATCCGGGGGAGCAAGCTGCAGCTGCCCGGCGCGGTACTGGCGGCCCTGCCGTCGGCAGTGATCGTCGAGGGGCTCGCGCGCGACGCCGCCTCGGCCGACGCCGGCTGACCCGACCCCGGCCAGCCCGCGACCGGCTACGGCGTGCGGGATTGTTTCGCGAGCAGGTCGCGGATCTCGGTGAGCAGTTCCAGCTCGGTGGGTCCCGCCGGCTCCTCGGCCTCGACCTCGGCCGGCTTGCGGCGCAGCCGGATCCGCTTGGCGTAGTTCATCGGCACGATCAGGGCGAAGTAGACGACGATCGCGACCAGCAGGAACTGGATGACGGCCGAGATCACCAACCCCCACGAGAGGAAGACGGCAGGGGTCGCCCCCTCGGCCGGACGCAATTCGATCCCCGCCTTGGCGAGGTCGCCCGCGTTGAAGATGAGCGCGATCACCGGGTTGAAGACCCCGGTGACCAAGCCGTTGACGATCGCGGTGAACGCGGTGCCGATGACCACCGCGACCGCCAGGTCGATGACGTTTCCGCGGAGGATGAACTCCCTGAAACCCTTCAGCATGGTTACTCCTTTGCGTTTGACGGGGCCTTGCTTTCCTTCTTGGCGGGGGTCGCGGGCGCGGCCGGAGCGCTCGGCGCGCCGGACGTCGACGGCCCGGACGGCGAGTCGGACGACGAGCCGCCCTCCGACGCCGGCTTCGCGCGGCTGTCGGTGCGGTAGAAGCCCGAGCCGTTGAACGTGACCCCGACCGAGTTGAACAGCTTGCGCAGCTGGCCGTCGCAGTTCGGGCAGACGGTCAGGGTGTCATCCGTGAACGCCTGCTGGATGTCGAAAGCCTCGCCGCACTCGGTGCAGCGGTAGGAATAGGTGGGCATGGCGGCAAGAAGTCCTCAGAACGAGACGATGCCGCTCGGAGTCACGACGCCGCTGACCGGCATGTCGTGACGCTCGCGCGGCACGGAGTCGACGAGTTCGTCGTCGAAGATCACAGCATAGACGGGCGGGCAGGCTTCCATGCTGCCCAAGGTCTTGTCGAAGTAGCCCATGCCCCAGCCCATGCGCATCCCGGTGCGGTCGACGGCGGCGGCGGGCACCAGGATCAGATCGACCTCATTGATCGCGATCGGTCCCAGCAACCCGGTGGTGGGCGTCGGCATCCCGAGCACGTCGGTGTCTTCAGCGTCGCCGTCGTAGGGCGCCCAGTCGAGCAGGCCATCGGTGCGCGACACCGGGATGAGCACGCGGATGCCCTGCTCCGCCGTCCAGTCCAAGAACTCGCGCGTGTCGGGCTCGTCGGGGGTGGAGAGGTAGGCCGAGAGGGAGTGCGCCCCGAGATCGGTGACGAGATCGACCAGGTTCCGGGTCAGGGCGGCGGTCTCGGCCGCACGTTTCACCGCGGGCGTCACGCGGCGGCGCTCGCGCAGCTCTGCGCGAAGTGCCCGCTTCCGGGCCTCGACGTCTTCGACCACCCTGTGAGTCTATGGGGAGTGATCCGGACCGTGCGGGGGTCACCCGATACCCTCACAGGATGGCCTTCCTCGTCACCAAAGCCGTCATCCCGGTTGCCGGGCTCGGCACTCGCTTCCTGCCCGCGACCAAGGCGATGCCCAAAGAGATGCTGCCCGTCGTCGACAAGCCGGCCATCCAGTACGTCGTCGAAGAGGCCGTGGCCGCCGGTCTCAGCGACGTGCTGATGGTGACCGGCCGCAACAAGACGGCCCTCGAGAACCACTTCGACCGGGTGGGCGAGCTCGAAGACATCCTGCGCAGCAAGGGCGAGCTCGAGAAGCTCGAGAAGGTCAAGTTCGCGACCGACCTCGCCGACGTGCACTACGTGCGCCAGGGCGACCCCAAGGGCCTCGGCCACGCCGTGCTCCGCGCCAAGATGCACGTCGGGCGGGAGCCGTTCGCGGTTCTGCTCGGTGACGACATCATCGACTCGCGCGACCCGCTCCTCAGCCGGATGCTCGAGGTCCAGTCCGAGCGCAACACCACCGTCGTCGCACTCCTCGAGGTCGATCCGTCGGTCGCCCACCTGTACGGCGTGGCCACCGTGGAGCCCACGGACGAGGACGACGTGGTGCGCATCACCGGACTGGTCGAGAAGCCGGCGCCCGGCACCGCGCCATCGAACCTCGCCATCATCGGGCGCTACGTCCTGCGGCCCGAGATCTTCGAGGTCCTCGAGACCACCGAGCCGGGCAAGGGCGGCGAGATCCAGCTGACCGACGCCCTGCAAGAACTCGCCACGGGCCCGGAGTGGGGCGGCGGCGTGCACGGCGTCGTCTTCCGCGGCCGTCGCTACGACACGGGCGATCGCCTCGACTACCTCAAGGCGATCGTGCAGCTGGCGAGCGATCGTGACGACCTGGGGCCCGAGTTCCGGCCTTGGCTGAAAGACTTCGCGGCTACGCTGACAAGCGATGATGAGCATTCCGACGCTTCGTGACGGGCCGGTGACGATCCGTCCCATCCGGCTGCGCGATGCTCGCGCCCTCGAGCAAGAACTGATGGCCAACCGAGCATGGTTGCGCACCTGGGAGGCCACCAACCCGCACGGCCCGATCGGGTTCGATGCGCGCGCGAGCATCCGCTCGCTGCTCAGCAACTGGCGGTCGGGATTCGGGGTGCCGTTCGCGGTCGAATACGAGGGCGAGTTCGCCGGGCAGCTGAACGTCTCCGGGCTCAGCTACGGCTCCCTGTCGTCCGCATCGATCGGCTACTGGGTCGCCGAGCGCTTCGCCGGGCGGAACGTCACCCCGACGGCGGTCGCCCTCGCCACCGACCACTGCCTGTTCTCGATCGGATTGCACCGCATGGAGATCTGCATCCGTCCCGAGAACGCGCCCTCGCTGCGCGTGGTCGAGAAGCTCGGCTTCCGCTACGAGGGGCTGCGGCGGCGGTTCATCCACATCAACGGCGACTGGCGCGACCACTTCTGCTTCGCGCTGACCGCCGAGGAGCTGCCCACGGGTGTGCTCCGCCGCTGGAAGGACGGCCGCGTGCCGGCAGGCGTCGGGAGCGTGCCCGAGGCGGATCGGGTGCTCGCGATGCATCCGTTGCGGTTGGGGTAGCAGCCCCCGCTCATCGCGCCAGCGCGCGCAGCGGCGCGGCTCCCTCAACTCTCGGTTGAAGGTCCGTAACGTGGCCGCATGGATGTCACGGGGGCGGGTACGGCGGTCATGATCGCCATCGCGGCCGCCCTGTGGTTCGCGTACTTGCTGCCGACCTGGATGCGCCGTCGCGAGTACCTCGAGACGGAACGCACCGCGACGCGCCTGCAGCAGACCCTGCGGGTGATGGCCGAGACGGCCGAGCTTCCCGACCAGGTGCGCGTCGAAGTGAGTTCGCGCGAGGCAGCGCGGGCGCAGCGTCTGCTGCTCGCCGAGCAGCGTCGCGCCGACGCCGCCGCGGCGAGAGCCGTCGCGGGCGCGCGCGCCACCCCGCCGGCCGTCGGCTCGAGCCTGAGGGTCCGTCGCCGCAGGGCGCACCGCACGGCGAGCCTGCTTCTGGTCGTGGCGACCCTCATGATCGTCGTGCAGCTCTGGCTGGTGTCCGCCGGCACGGCGGGCTCTGGCGCCTGGGCGGTGCTCGCCGGGGGAGCCCTGCTCGGCATCGCGGGCGTGAGCATCCGGCGCCGGATCGATGCGCGCGGTGCCCGGCAGGCGACGCCGGCGCAGCCGCGCGCGGCGTCCGCGGCCGTCGAGCGCACCGCATCGGCCCCGGTGCCGCGCGCTTGGACGCCGGTGCCCGTTCCGACACCCCTGTACCTGTCGCACCCCGAGCCGCAGCCCGTGCACCCGGCGACGAACCTGGTGGCAGAGCTCCGCGCGGCCGCGCTCGCGTCGGAGCAGGGTGTGCGGGATGCGCACGAGGCTCCCGAGGTGGTCCCGATCCGGCGGCAGCGTCCGGCGGCACCCGATCCGACGGCGGCGCCCGTCGAGTCTCCGGCGATGCGCCGTGCCGCCCCCAGCCGTTGGGCGGCCATGGGCCGTCTCGACGGAACGGATGCCGCGGCTCCCGATCTCGACGAGGTGCTGCGCCGCCGCCGCAGCGCGGGGTGACGGCGACCCCTCGTGATAGCGTTGACGGGTTCACGGGCCCATGGCGCAGTTGGTAGCGCGCTTCGTTCGCAATGAAGAGGTCGGGGGTTCGAATCCCCCTGGGTCCACCCATCCCGTGAGGTTGACGCGTCTCGTGAGGTGACGCTGGGCGCCGTTCACGTTCTCCGTCTGCGAGAACAGCGCGGTTGCCGCGCCTCGAAGCGGGAACCTCGCCGGAGGCGATGAAACTCGCAGCCCGACGGTGGCCGTACCCCGATTCCGTCGTGTTTTGTCCCTCAAAATGCGGATACGTGACCTGTAATGGGGCAGCGAGACCCCCCGTCTGGGCGTCTCGACGAACCTGTCTCCTGCGAGACCCTGCTGGCAGCGCACTTGGCGCCGTTCCGACGGCGACCCGAAGGCCGTCAGCTTCCGTGGGGGAATCATGAAGAGCATCGCAGCTCGGCGCCTCAGCGTCGCGGCAATCGTCTCGACCGTCGTCACCCTCGGCGCTCTTCTGGTGGCACTGCCCCAGAGTGCGCTGGCCGGTCCGACGACCGTCACCAGGACCTACAGCTACACCGGATCGACGGATGCCTTCACGGTGCCGAGCGGGATCACGCATCTCACCGTCACGATCATCGGCGCGGAGGGGGGCAACGGCGGCGCGGACGCCACCCCGGCTCCTCCGCCAGGCGGATACCGCGGTGTCGTCACCGGAACCCTCGCCGTCACCCCTGGTCAAGTGCTCACCGTCGCGGTCGGCAGTCATGGCGGCACCGGTGCCAGCAGCGTGAATGCCGGGACCCCTGCTGCCCGCGGTGGCAGTAACCCGCTCGGCGGATACGCCGGCGGCAACGGCGGTCTCGCCGGAAGCCGCGGATCGTCCGGGCAAGGAGGCGCCGGCGGGGGCGCCAGCGTGCTCCGGATCGGCAGTGCCGACGCGGTGGCGGCCGGTGGCGGCGGGTCGGGCGGAAGCGGTCAGTACTCGTCGACACGAGGCCACACGGCCACGGCGACCTACCAGGGACGCACCGATGTCACGTCCACCACGGGTCAGCGCGGTCAGAATGCGGCGGACGCCTGTGCGGCCTCGTCGTGCAACAACGACGACGGCGGCGGCTCGGGCGGTGGCGGCGGCGGTGCTCAGGGCGGTGCGACCGGTGACATCCAGTTCGGTGCCGGCAGTTCGAACGAGTGGTACGGATTCGGCGGCTCGGTGGGTCAGAACTCGACCGCGTCCTTCGCCGGGCTGACGTCGTCGTACGAGTACTACTCCGACAATGTCACCGACGGCTCGATCGTGATCAGCTACACGACCGGGGCGCCCGGTGCGCCGACCGGCGTCACCGGAACGACGGGGGATGCCTCCGTCAGCCTGGTCTGGACCGCACCGACCGACTTCGGTCAGTCGGACATCACCGACTACCTCGTGACCTACAGCAGCGACGGCGGCACCACCTGGAGCACCGCCGTCGACATGGGCAGCACCGCGACCAGCGGCACCGTCACCGGCCTCACCAACGGAACCGGCTATGTCTTCCAGGTGGCCGCGGTCAGTGCGACGGGCACGGGCGCGTACTCCTCGTCGTCTCCGACCATCACGCCACAGGGCCCGCCCTCCGCGCCGGCCATCAGTGCCGTCACCGCCCAGGACGGGGCTCTCAGCCTCTCGATCACCGCTCCCGACTCGGGCGCGGCGGTCACCGGCTATGACTATCGCGTCGACGGGGGAGCGTGGGTGGGCATTGCATCCCCCTCGACAACCCTCGTCATCCCGGGACTCCTCAACGGCACGGCCTACACCGTCGAAGTTCGGGCCGAGAGCGCCGTCGGTGCGAGCCCGGTCTCGTCGCCCTCGTCGGGAACTCCGCAGGCCGTCCCCGGCGCACCGACGATCAGTTCGCTCGCGGTCGGCATCGGGGCGCTGAGCGTGGCGTTCACCCCCGGATTCAACGGCGGCGGAGCGATCAGCTCGTATCAGTACCGTCTCAATGGCGGCGCCTGGGTCACGGCGAGCGGCCTGAGCAGCCCGATCGGGATCGGCGGCCTCTCGGCGGGAACGGCCTACGCCGTCGAGCTCCGCGCCGTCAACGTGGCAGGCCCGGGAGCGGCGTCCGCTCCCGCCAGTGCGACGACGCCGACCACCCCGGGTGCGCCGGACGTGAACTCGGTCACGGCGGGCGACGGTGCGGTTGTCGTGACCTTCACCGCGGGCAGCACCGGCGGCTCGGCCATCGACCACTACCAGTATCAGATCGCCGGCGGCGCGTGGACGGACGCCTCCGGCGCCAGCCCGATGACCATCACCGGTCTCGCCAACGGCACGCCGGTGGACGTCAGCATCCGCGCGGTCAACGCGCTCGGCGCCGGCACCGCGTCCAGCCCCCGCACCGTGACCCCGGCGACCGTTCCGGGAGCCCCGGCCATCGTGGGCGACACGGTGGCGGGCAGCGACGCCCGGCTCTCGGCAGCCTTCACGGCGCCCACCAGCGATGGCGGCTCGACCATCACCGGTTACCAGTACTCGACCGACGGCGGTGCCACCTGGCGCACCCGCGATGACGGAGGCTCGACCTCGAGCCCCGTGGTCATCACGACCCTGTCCCGTGACGGCAGCACTGTGCTGGTGAACGGCACGACGTACTACGTCGAGCTCCGCGCGGTCAATGCGAGAGGGAGCGGAACCGCCTCAGCGGTCGCGGTCGGCATCGCCCGGACGACGCCGAGCGCGCCCGTGATCTCGCACGTCACGTCGGAGCCGAGCGCTCTGCACGTGGCGTTCACCGCGCCCGCCAACGGCGGCGCGGCGATCACGGCCTACCAGTTCAGCACCGACGCGGGGGCGCGCTGGACGAGCACCGGCGGCCTCGGCACCGACTTCGGCATCACCGGCTTGACGAACGGAACGCACTACACGGTGATCGTCCGCGCGGTGAACTCGGTCGGCAACGGAGTGCCGTCGGCGGGGGTCGGCGGCACACCCGCCACCCTGCCCGGCGCACCGGACATCGACTCGGTGGTGCGCAGCAACCAGACCCTGACCACGGCTGTTCATCTGGATGCCGATGGCGGGTCCCCGCTCACCGGGTGGCAGTACTCGACCGACGGAGGCAGCACCTGGGCCGACGCGAGCGGCACCAGCAGCCCACTGACGCTCACGGCGCTCTCCGCGGACACGGCGACCCGACTCGCGAACGGAACCGGGTATGCCCTCCAGGTGCGCGCGGTGACCGCGGTCGGCGCCGGTCCGGCGTCTGCGACCACCATCGTGGCGCCGGCGTCCGTGCCGGCCGCCCCGTCGGTGGCGCTGACTGCGGGCGAGAGCAGCATCTCGGTGGCGTTCTCGCTGAGCACCGACGGCGGATCCCCGCTCACCGCTCTCGACTACAGCCTCGACAACGGCGCGCACTGGGTCGACCCGGGCACGCTGTCCAGCCCCTTCACCATCGCGCCGCTGACCAACGGGACCTCGTACTCGCTGATCATGCGCGCCGACAACGCGATCGGCCACGGCGCCTCCTCGGCACCGGCGAGTGCGACGCCGCGCACGATTCCCGGCGCTCCGACGTCGGTCACGGCGGTGTCGGACAGCGCATCGGCCGACGTCGGCTGGAGCGCTCCGAGCGACGACGGCGGCGGGCCGATCACCGGATACACCGCATCGGCGTACACCAGCAGCGCGTCGGCGACCGCTGTCTCCTCGTGCACCACCACGGGGGCCACCGACTGCTCGATCCCGTCGCTCGTGAACGGCACGGCCTACTACATCGCGGTCGCGGCCACGAACGACGCGGGCACCGGCCCCGCCTCCGCTCCGCGCGTGCTGGTGACGCCGCTCGCGCGTCCCGCCGCGCCGACCCTCTCCGGTCTGACCGTCGGCGATGCCTCCATCAGCGTCTCGTTCTCGGCGGGCAGCGCCGGTGACCGTCCCATCACGGGGTATCAGTACTCGACCGACGGCGGGACCACCTGGTCCGCGGCGGGCGGCACGACCAGCCCGATCCTGGTCACCGGTCTGACGAACGGCACGGCATACGTGATCGCCCTGCGCGCGGTGAGTTCGGCGGGCGCCGGCGCCGCGTCCAACCACCTGACGGGCACGCCGTACACCTACCCGTCCGAGCCCTCGCCCTCTACGATCGTGGCGAACGCCGGCGACCGCAGTATCGCCGTGAGCTGGGATGCGCCGAACCTGAACGGCGGCACGCTTCTGAACTACACGGCCACGGCGTTCAGCGGCCTGAGCAGCGGGACGACCATGGGAACGTGTGTCACCACCACGCTCAGCTGCACCATCTCCGGCCTGAGCAACGGCACGACGTACTACATCTCGCTCCAGACGGAGAACACCGCGGCGATGTACAGCAAGCGCTCGGATCCGCGCATCCCCGCGACCCCGTCGCTCACGCCGGGTGCGCCCACCTCGGTCTCCGGTGTGGCAGGAGACGGGCGGGCGGGCGTGAGTTGGACCGCCCCGATGAGCACCGGTGCCAGCTCCCTCGGCGGCTACACCGTGTGGTGCTCGGCGAACGGCGCCCCGTACGTCAGCTGCGGTGCGACATCGGGCACGTCCACCACCATCACCGGTCTCAGCAACGGCACGAGCTACACCTTCAAGGTCACGGCATCGAACCTGAGCGGGACGGGACCGCTGAGCAGCGCATCCTCGGCCCTGGTCCCGCTCGCGCCGGGGACGGTTCCCACGCTTGCCGCCCCGACCCCAACGGCAACCGGTTTCACGACCCTGATCAGCAATTATGATCCGGCCACGTCGTACACCGCCTCGGTCACGAACGGCGCGACCGTCGTCATCTCGGGCTCCGCGATCACGGTGACCGGCCTGACGAACGGCGCCGGATCTCATCTGGTGGTCGGTGCCAGCAAGGCGGACGAGACCGCGACGACCGCGGCGCTCGACGGGGTCGCTCTGCTGACCGGAACCGCGCCGACCTTCCGCGACGTGGCGGCGACGGCCGACGGCTTCACCTTCACGATCGCGAACTTCGATGGTGGCCTCAGCTACACCGCCGCGGTGCTGCCGGGCTCGGGAGTGGTCGTGCTCAACGCCGACGGCTCGGGGGTCGTGTCGGGGGAGACCGCCGGAACCCTGGTATCGGTCACCGTCACCGTCGTCGACCCGGGGGTGTCGTTGGCGACTGCCTCGACCAGCGCCACCGTGCTGCTGCCGACCTCCGCGGTGCGGCTGTCGGCCGCGGTGCCCCTGGCAGGCGGCTACCGTTTCACGATCGACAACTACGACGCCGGCCTGAGCTATTCGTTCGTCCAGTCGGCGGGCGGGACGGCGGTGCGCAGCGGCGACACGGTGACGATCAGCGGGCTGGGTGCCGCGGTCTTCTCGGAGACCACGGTGTCGGCCACGTCGACCGGCCACACGACGGTCTCGTCCACCGTCGGCGGAACCTCCTTTCCGAACGGACGTGCGCCGAGCATCTCGGCGGTCGATCGCACCGACGACGGCTTCACCTTCACCATCGATCGGCGGTCGGGCGTGAGCTACCGCGTCACGAGCGACGCGGGCACCGTGACGCTGAGCGGCTCGACCGTGACGGTCACGGGACTCGGGGTCGGAGCCACGACCACGGTGCACATCACGGCGTCTGAGTCGGGCTCGCTCGACTCCACGATGGATGTCGCCGGCACGGCGATCGCTGCGGGCGTTGCCCCGGTGCTCGCCGCGCCTGTCTCGGCCGCCCGAGGCTATGTCGTGACCATCACGAACTACTCGGCGGCGGTCACCTACCGACTGAGCACGTCATCCGGATCGGTCACTCAGAGCGGAGCCCGCCTGACGGTGATCGGCCTGGACAGCGGCGCGACCGCGATCCTGAGCGTCACCGCGACCCGCGGCGGATACCACGACGCCTCGGCGATCACCACCGGGCGTGCGCTCGAGGCCGCCTCGGGCACGACCTCGCCGCCGGATGTCCTGCGGAGCATCGTCGAGTCGACCGCAGGGGGCGGTGCCGTGATGCAGAACGGCGCCCCCGTGCTGGCGCACCTCAGTCACGGCTCAAGCCGTGCAACGGTCTCGACCGGAGACGGCCTGCGGCTGACCGTTGAGGCTCGCGATGGCACCCGCGTTCTGCCGCTCGCCCCCGACGGCGTGGTCGAGGTGCGGCGCGGCGGCCAGGTGCAGCTGACCGTGTCCGGTCTCGAGGGGCTCACCCAGGTCGAGATCTGGGGGATGTCGCTGACCACCCGCCTGGGCGCGACCCAGACGGATGCTGCGGGCAGCGCGGGTCAACTGCTGCGGCTGCCGCACGCGTTCGGCCCCGGGGTGCACACCCTGGTCGTCACGGGGCACGCGGCCGACGGCTCGGCCGTGACGCTGCAGCTCGGCATCCGGGTGCTGGATGCCACGAGAACGGCCGCCGTGTCACCGGGCGCCGACTGGCTCTGGGTGCTGCTGCTGGCCCTCGCCATCGCGCTCGTGGCGTCCGCGTGGTTCGTGGTCGCCCGTCGCCGGCGCCGCCGCGAGCAGGACGGCGGTCTCCCGCAGGCGTAGCGGTCGTTCCGGTCGCTTTCCGGCTCCCTCAACGGCCCGGGGACGATTCTTCGCGGCCGACCCGGTCACGGGGCGCCTGCGGACGGGCCGGGAGCACTTGCCCATGTTCTCGGGCGTGTGACCGTTTCGCATGGTTATCGAATTGTTACCCCCAAATATGTTGCTGAACACCCTAAATGGGGGCATGCTCAGTCAGCCGCCTCTCAAAGCCGAAGGCGTACATCAAGGAGTGTTCTTCTCCTTCACCACCAGAAAGGGAGTGACGTGAAGACTTCTTCATCGATCTCGATCATCGTCGCCGTTGCGGCGTCGGCATTGCTGCTGACGGGCTGTGCGACCAGTGGGGGCGGCGGCTCGACCGCCTCAACCCGTGCCTGTGTCATTCTTCCCGACACGGCGTCCTCGCCGCGTTGGGAGAGCCTCGACCGCCCGGCGCTGCAGAAGGCGTTCACCGATGCCGGCTTCGAGGCCGACATCCAGAACGCGCAGGGCGACACGAGCAAGTACGCGACCATCGCCGACCAGGAGCTCACCAAGGGCTGCGGTGTCATGGTCCTGACCGACCTCAACGGTTCGGCTCTCGCCGTGACCAAGAAGGCCCAGAAGCAGGGCATCCCGGTCATCGCCTACGACCGCCCGATCACCGACGGCAACGCCACCGACCCCAAGATGGTCGCCGACTACTACGTCTCGTTCGACAACGAGAAGGTCGGAGCCCTCGAGGGCCAGATGATCGTCGACGGCCTCAAGGCCGCCGGCAAGGACCCGGCCAGCGCGGTCGTCGTCTACATGGGTGGAGACCCGGCTGACGGCAACGCCAAGCTGTTCCACGACGGGGCCGTCGCGGTCATGAGCGCGGCGGGCATCAAGCCGGCCGCCGAGCCGACCGGTGTCTGGGACGGCGACAAGTCCGCGACCAACTTCGAGCAGGCGCTGACCTCGCTCGGTGGCAAGGTCGACGCGGTGTGGGTCGCCAACGACACCAACGCAGCGGGCGTCATCACCATCCTCGACAAGAACGGCCTGAAGGTCCCGGTCTCCGGCCAGGACGCGTCGGTCGCCGGTCTGCAGAACGTGCTGCTCGGCAAGCAGACCGGAACGGTCTACAAGCAGGTCAGCCTCGAGGCCAAGGCCGCGTCGGATCTCGCGATCTCGCTGCTGAAGGGCGAGAAGCCCACCGCCAACAAGACGCTCTACGGCAAGCCGTTCGTCGCGGTCACCCCGGTGTCCGTCGGCCCGAAGGAGGTCGAGACCGTCGTCACCAACGGCGACGCCAAGGCCTCTGACATCTGCACGGCAGACGTCGCCGCCGCGTGCGCCACGTACGGCGTCAAGTAGTCATCAGCATCACCGCATGAAGCAGGGGGCTCCGCGCCGGAGACGGCGCGGGGCCCCTTCTTCTCGTTGTGTCTTTGATCGTGGCGTAGTGTGACTGCGCTACCCGCACCACCCCGTGACACTGTCGTTCGGGAAAGAAAGGAACCCCCGGCATGGATGTGCCCATCATCGAACTCGCTGATGTGAAGAAGAGTTTCGGGCCGGTGAGCGTGCTGAAGGGCGTGAGCCTGAAGGCCTACCCCGGTAAAGTCACGGCTCTCGTCGGCGACAACGGAGCCGGCAAGTCGACCCTGATCAAGGGCCTTGCGGGCGTTCAGCCCTATGACGAGGGAACCGTCAAGTACAACGGCGAGGTGGTGCACCTCACCAACCCGCGCGAGGCCTCGCACCTCGGCATCGAGGTCGTCTATCAGGACCTCGCGCTGTGCGACAACCTCGACATCGTCCAGAACATGTTCCTCGGACGCGAAGAGACCGAGTGGGGCACCTTCGACGAGGGCGAGATGGAGCGGCAGGCGTCCGAGACGCTTCGATCGCTCTCGGTGCGCACCGTCAAGTCCGTGCGCCAGCGCGTCTCGTCGCTGTCCGGTGGACAGCGCCAGACGGTCGCGATCGCCCGCTCGGTGCTGAAGGCGGCCAAGGTCGTCATCCTCGACGAGCCGACCGCCGCGCTCGGCGTGGCGCAGACCGAGCAGGTCCTCTCGCTCGTGAAGCGCCTGGCCGAGCAGAACGTCGCCGTCATCATGATCAGCCACAACCTGGTCGACGTCTTCCAGGTCGCCGACTACATCAACGTGCTGTACCTGGGCCAGATGGTTGCCGAGATCGAAACGGCGAATACCACCAGCGACGACGTCGTCGGGTACATCACCGGCAGCAAGACCTATGGAGGTGCCGCGTGAGCGACAGCAACAAGACCCCCACGAGCAGGACGGCGGCCGCGTCCACGACCACGGCGCCGATCGACGACACGACGGCACTGCCGGCGTCCGGCCTGATCGGCAGCGGCATGGAGGGCGGCCTGGTCGACCAGGTCCGCGCCTACCTGAGCCGCGTGCGCGGCGGCGACATGGGCGCATTGCCCGCCGTCGCCGGATTCGTGGTGCTGAGCATCCTGTTCTCGTTGCTCAGCCAGTACTTCCTCACGGAGCGCAACTTCGCGAACCTGCTCACCCAGGCCGCTCCCCAGGTCATGCTGGCCATGGCACTGGTGTTCGTCATCCTGTTGGGCGAGATCGACCTGTCGGCCGGTACCACCTCGGGTGTCGCGATGGCATTGTTCGTCGTGTTGTCGTTCCCGGGCGGGCTCAACCTCAACTGGGTCCTGGCGCTCGCGATCGCCTTGGGGGCGGGGGTGGTGATCGGCCTGTTCATCGGCTTCTTCGTCGCCCGAGTCGGCATCCCGTCCTTCGTGGTGACCCTGGGTCTGTTCCTCGGGTTCCAGGGCCTGCAGCTGATCATCATCGGCACCGGCGGGCTCTACCGGATCACGCAAGACCAGGTCAGCGCGATTCAGAACAACAACCTGCTGCCCTGGCAGGGCTGGGTCATGCTCGCCATCATGCTGATCGTCAGCGGTTTGACGGCGGTGGTCGACCGTCGCCGTCGCGCACGAGCCGGGGTGCCGAATCGCACCGTCGCGCTGGTGTGGATCAAGTTGGCGGCCATCCTCGTGCTCGGTGCGGTCTTCGTGAACGTACTCAACCAGAACCGCGGCCAGGTCAGCATTCTCAACGGCAAGGTGGTCGGTCACGGCCAGATCATCGCCGGGGTGCCGATCGTGGTGCCGATCGTGCTGGTGATCATGTGGGCCGGCACCTTCCTGCTCGACCGCACCCGCTACGGCCGCTACCTGTACGCAATCGGCGGCAACGCCGAAGCGGCACGGCGCGCCGGGATCAAGGTGGTCGGGATCCGGTGGGCGGCGTTCGTGATCTGCTCGACGCTTGCCGTCGTGTCGGGTCTGTTCACCGCATCCAAGAACGGCTCGGTCGACGCGTCGTTCGGGCACGACACGGTGCTGAGCGGTGTCGCGGCGGCGGTCGTTGGTGGCGTCAGCCTCTTCGGCGGTCGTGGGCGTCTCGTCCACGCGGCCGTCGGCGCGCTGGTCATCTCGGTCATCACGAACGGACTCGGCCTGCTGAACCTCGGCGGCGGAATCAACCTGCTCGTCACGGGCGGTGTGCTGATCCTCGCGGCCACGGTCGACGCGGTCTCGCGCGTGCGCGCGGGCGGATCGTTGACGAGAACGTAGCAGCCGACTGAAAGCACGAAGGCCCCGGACTCGAGTGGGAGTCCGGGGCCTTCGTCTGTCGCCGGGCGCGGCCGTATTGCACGACTCGCACCGGTGTGCCGGAGCACAGCGTCCGGTCATCGACTCCGCGGCCAGACCATCGCGGTGAGGACCTACCGCCCGACACGCCCCCCGAGCGACGCCAGCGACGCGAGCAGCACCGGACGGGCCGCGAACCAGCCGACGACCATGAGCACGAGCGAGCCGGCGAAGAAGGCGAAGCCGACCCAGTTGATGTCGTCGCTGCCGCCGTACATGTGGTTCAGGTTGCGCAACGCGCCGGTCGCCAGCACCAGGGTCACGTGCACCACGATGAAGGCGAGGAAGTAGATGAAGATCGGGTAGTGCAGTTTGCGGGCCACAGCAGCCGGGTAGACCTTGTCGAGCGGCTTCCACCGGGCGGCGAGGCCCGGCGCCATCCGCAGCCCGGTGAGCAGGGCCAGCGGCGCCGCGATGAACACGGTGACGAAGTAGGTCAGCAGCTGCAGCGCGTTGTAGTTGACCCAGCCGTCTTCGGTCGGCCAGTTCAGGGAGGCGTACTTGATGCCGGCGGTGATCGCATTCGGAATGACATCCCACCGGGTCGGGATGATCCGCACCCATTGCCCGCTGACGAAGATCAGCACGTAGAACACCAGGCCGTTGAGCACGAACAGCACGTCCATGGTGAGGTGGAACCACAGGTGCAGCGGGATGCGCACCGGCTGGCCCTTGGTCTTGATCAGGCCCGTGTTGTTGCGGGTCCAGTAGGCCTCGGCGCGCCGCGTCGTGTGCACCTGCCAGCCGGTGCGGATGATGAACAGCAGGAAGAACGAGCTGAGGAAGTGCTGCCACTCCAGCCAGGCCGGGAAGCCGACCGGAGCCCACGAGGGAAGCCGGGACTGGCCGGGATAGGTCGTCATGAAGTCGTGGATCGCGGGCAGCGCACTGATGCCGCGGGCGGCCAGCACGATCAGGAGCGCCCCGACGAGGACGACCGGGATGATCCACACCAGCTTGAACCAGCGGCTTCGTGGCGTCGTCGCGCGGGGGGCAGAGGGAGGCGTCGCGGTACTCATCGCTTCAGACCCTACTCAGTGAGAACGCCGACACGGCATCGCCGACCCGGTCGGGTTCGTTCAGCCACGGGGCGTGGCCGCCCTCGACCTCGAGGATCGCGACCTTCGGGATGGCCTCGGCGCTCGCCCGGCCGTGCGCGGGGGTCAGGATCGCGTCATCCTGCCCCCACACGATGAGCGTCGGAACGGCCAGGTGCGCCAACTCGCTCGCCGTGAGAGCCACGTCGGCCCTGGCCGCGAACGGGGTCATCATGGCGCGGAACAGACTCGCCACCGACGCGGCGAACTCGGGGCGCTGCGAGGCCAGGAAGCCGATCTCGTTGATCTCGGGGGGCGAGCCGTCGAGCACCCCGGCTCCCAGCAGGCGGTCGACCGCCCGAGCGTGAGCCCGCGACGAGGTCGACAGGCCGAGCACAGCGGTTCCGAGGCCCGGAATCGACGCCACCCGCATGCCCCACGTCGCTCGTGCCTGCGAGAACGCTGCTCCTGGCGCTCCGAGCAGCACCAGCTTGCGCAGCCGTTCCGGATGCGCGACGGCGGCATAGAGCGCCACCTGACCGCCCAGCGAGTGGCCGATCGCATCGACGACCGCGACCTGGAAGAAAGCCATCACCTCCTCGACACCGGCCACGGCATGCGCGCGCAGCGCGGTGCCGGTGGGCAGCACGTCGGCGCCCGACAACCCGTGGCCCGGCCAGTCGACGGCCAGCACGCGACGATCCGCCAGCGCCCCGAGCAGCGGCACGGCCAGCGCAGTGACCGAGGCGATGCCGTGCAGCAGGAGGATCGGCGGGAGGCCGGCTGCGGCATCCGATGCGCCGATCGCCGGATACTCGACGACCCGCACCGTCGATCCCGCGGCGGTGGGGATCAGGTGCTCGACGAGCGTGCGCCCGTAGTGCGCGGCGAGGGCGACCTCCGCGGCCCGCACCCGACCCTCCAGGTGAGCCGGGTCGGCGGTGGCCATCAGCCCTTCCGGGCGGTGACGGCGTCGATGAACTGCGGCACGACGGTGAACAGGTCGCCCACGATCCCGAAGTCGGCGATCCCGAAGATCGGCGCGTCGCCGTCCTTGTTGATCGCGACGATGGTCTTGGCCGTCTGCATGCCGGCCATATGCTGGATCGCGCCCGAGATCCCGATCGCGATGTAGAGGTTCGGCGACACGGTCACCCCGGTCTGGCCGACCTGGTAGCTCTGCGGCACGTAGCCCGCGTCGACGGCGGCGCGCGATGCGCCCACCGCCGCTCCGAGGGCGTCGGCGAGCTGCTCCACGAGTGCGAAGTTCTCGGTCGAGCCGAGCCCGCGTCCGCCCGAGACGACGATCGACGCGGCTTGCAGCTCGGGCCGGCTCGACGCCTCGGTCGCTTCGTGCCGCGCGGTGATCCGCGTGGTGGGCGCGTGGTCGCCTGCGACGTCGAGGGCGTTCAGCGCGCCCGCTGCGGCCGGCGCCGAGCCCTCGACCGAGTGCTGCCGCAGCGAGATGATCGGGATGCCGCGGGCCGCCGTCGAGGTGACGGTGTACGCCCCGCCGAACGCCTGCTGGGTGACGGTGATGCTGCCGTCACCGGTGGAGCTGAGACCGACGGCATCGCTCAGGTAGGCACCGCCGATCCGGATCGCGAGCCGGGCGCCCGCCTCGCGGCTCTCGAGCGAGGTGCCGACCAGCACGGCGCCGACCTCGCCCGCTCCGCCGCCGGCCCCGACCGCCGCCGCCAGCGCGGCGACCTTCGGGGTGACCAGCAACGACTCCGCGTCGGGCACGGTCGCCACGTGGACGGCGACGGCGCCGAGCGCGCCGAGCGCCGAGGCGAGTGCTGCCGCGTCGCTCGAGGTCACGACGACGGCGTGCGGCTCGCCCAGCATGGCCGCGGCCGCGAGGAGTTCGCCGGCGCTGGCGGCCGGCTTGGAATCGGTGTGCTCGATCAGCACCAGGATCTTCGACATGTCAGGGCTCCTAGATGAGTTTCGCCGCGGCGAGGTAGTCGGCGAGCTGCGTGGCAGCCGTTCCGTCGTCGGTGATGACGGTGCCGCCCGAGCGGGCGGGGCGGGGAACCACGTCGAGGACGACCGACCAGGAGTGATCGGCGCCGGTGTCTGCGGCATCCAGTCCGAGGTCGGCGGCCGTCAAGGTCTCGACCGGCTTCTTCTTGGCCGACATGATGCCCTTGAAGCTCGGGTAGCGCGCCTCGGCGATCTGCTCGGTGACCGACACCACGGCGGGAAGGGAAGCCGCGACCTCGACGAACCCGTCTTCGGTGGTGCGCTCGCCGCTGACCTCGCCTCCCGAGACCGAGAGGGTGCGCAGGTTGGTCAGTTGCGCCGCGTTCAGGCGCTCGGCGAGCATGGCGGGGACGGCGGCCGTGCGCCCGTCCGTCGACTCGTTTCCGGCGATCACGAGGTCGAAACCCCGGGGCGCCAGGGCGGCGGCCAGCGCCGCGGAGGTCTGCACCGCATCCGATCCGACCAGGCCGTCGTCGAGCAGGTGGATGGCGCTGTCCGCCCCCATCGACAGCCCCTTGCGCAGGCCGTCGATGGCGCCCTTCGGCCCCATGGTCACGACGGTGACCTCGCTGCCCGGATTCGCGGACTGCACCTGCAGCGCGATCTCGACCGCCTTCTCGTTGACCTCGTCGACCACCTCGTCCGAACTGCGGTCGACCCGTTTAGTCGTCGGGTCGATCCGGCGGTCGCCCCAGGTGTCCGGCACTTCTTTCACGAGAACGGCGATCTTCATGCTGTTTCCTCTTCGTCGAGCGAATGGCGGTGCGCTTCCAGCCTAAGTCGGGACGGCGGTGGAGCCGCGCCCGATATTTAGTAGGAAGTCCTCGTAAATACTAGGACGTCCAGGTATCCTGGTGCGGACGGTTGCACGCAGGCCGTCGCCACGTGCCACAAGCGCAGCAGGCTCACCTGCACAACAGCGAGGAACCCACGATGTTCACCCTCACCCGCGACCAGCAGAGCATGATCGACGCCGTCCGAGACTTCGCCGAGAACGAGCTCGCCCCGCACGCCGCGGAGTGGGACGAAACCGGCCACCTCCCGGTCGACGTGCTGCGCGAGGCGGGCGCCATGGGCCTCGCGGCGATGTGCGTCGAGGAACGGTTCGGCGGATCGGGCCTGAGCCGCTCGGACGCCGTCCGGCTGTTCGAGCAATTGGCCCAGGGCGACACCACGATCGCGGCCTACATCTCGATCCACAACATGGTGGTCGGCATGATCGACCGCCACGGCGATGACCGGCAGCGGGCCGAGTGGGTCCCCGCGCTCGCCACCATGGAGGCGCTGGGCAGCTACTGCCTCACCGAGCCGGGCGCGGGGTCGGATGCTGCGGCTCTGCGCACCCGCGCCGAGCGGGTCGGCGATCAGTACGTGCTGAACGGCGTGAAGCAGTTCATCTCGGGCGCAGGAGCGGCCGCCGTCTACGTGGTGATGGCGCGCACCGCCGAGACCGGCAGCCACGGCATCAGCGCCATCGTCGTGTCCGATGGCACGCCCGGTCTGAGCTTCGGGCCGCTCGAGAAGAAGATGGGCTGGCACGCCCAACCGACGCGCCAGGTGATCTTCGACAACGTGCACGTGCCGGTCTCGAACCGGCTCGGAGCCGAAGGCGACGGCTTCGGCATCGCCATGACGGCCCTCGACGGCGGCCGGCTGAACATCGGCGCGTGCTCGCTCGGCGGCGGGCAGGCGGCGCTCGACAAGGCGGTCGCCTACCTGCGATCGCGCGAGGCCTTCGGCGCCCCGCTGATCGAGAATCCGGCCCTGCTGTTCCGGCTCGCCGACATGGACACCGAGCTCGAGGCGGCCCGCACCCTGCTGTGGCGCGCCGCCGACGCGGTCGATCGCGGGGCATCCGATCGGGTGCGGCTGTGCGCCATGGCCAAGCGGGTCGCGACCGACGCCGGGTTCTCGGTGGCGAACGCGGCGCTGCAGCTGCACGGCGGCAACGGCTACCTCACCGACTACGGCATCGAAAGGATCGTGCGCGACCTGCGCGTGCACCAGATACTGGAGGGGACGAACGAGATCATGCGGCTCATCGTGGGCCGCGAACTCGCGGGAGCGTGACGGTGCCGAACGAGATCCTCGACGATGAGGTGCAGGTGCTGCGCACCGGCGCGCTCGGCCGCCTGACGCTGAATCGCCCGCGCGCGATCAATGCTTTGAACCACGCGATGGTCCGCACCCTCGCCGCCGCCCTGGCCGAGTGGCGCGCCGACGACTCGGTGCGCACGGTGCTGCTCTCGGGCGCCGGTGACCGCGGGTTGTGCGCGGGCGGCGACATCGTCGCGATCTACCACGCGGTGCTCGGCGGCCGCGACGGGGCTTTGCGGTTCTGGGCGGACGAATACCAGCTGGATGCGGCGATCGCGCGCTATCCGAAGCCGTACGTCGCGCTGATGGACGGCCTGGTGCTGGGCGGCGGCATCGGCCTCTCGGCGCACGCAGGAATCCGCGTGGTCACCGAGCGCACCCGCGTCGGCATGCCGGAGGTGTCGATCGGCTTCTTCCCCGACGTCGGAGGAACCTCCCTGCTGGCCCGCGCTCCCGGCGAGCTCGGCACCCACCTGGCGCTGACGGGATCCACGGCGTCGGGCGCCGACGCGATCGCGATCGGCTTCGCCGACCACTTCGTGCCCAGCGAGCACCTCGGCGCGCTGGCGACCGCGCTCGAGACCCGGGATCCCGACGAGGCGCTCGCCGAGTTCGCGGTCGCTCCCCCCGCCTCCCAGCTGCTGGCTCGGCGCTCCTGGATCGACGAGCTCTATGCCGGCGATGACGCCGAGGCGATCGTCGAGCGGCTGGCCGCGTCGACCGAGCCTGCCGCGCAGGAGGCGGCCGCGACGATCCGCAGCAAGTCGCCGACGTCGGTTGCGCTGACGCTCGCGGCGCTCCGACGGGCGGCAGCGCTGCCGAGCCTGGAGGCCGTGCTCGACCAGGACTTCCGCGTCGCCACCCGCATCAGCCGCGGCGCCGAGGTGATCGAGGGCATCCGGGCTCAGGTCATCGACAAAGACCGCACGCCGCACTGGTCGCCGGCGACCCTCGCGGAGGTCACGGCCGAGGCCGTCGAGCGGTACTTCGCGCCGCTGGGCGACGAGCCGGGCGACGCCGAACTGGGGCTGGCGACGGCGCCGGCCCCGACAGGGAGTGGATCATGACCATCGCATTTCTCGGGCTCGGCAACATGGGCGGCCCGATGGCCGCCAACCTCGTCGCCGCGGGGCACACCGTGCGCGGCTTCGACCTCGTGCCCGCCGCCCTCGATCACGCCCGCGAGCGGGGCGTCGACGTGGCGCCGGATGCCGTCAGCGCGGTCGCCGACGCAGAGGTGGTGATCACCATGTTCCCCAGCGGCGCGCACGTGCTCGACGCCTACCGTGGCGGCCTGCTGGCCGCCGCGCGGCCCGGCACGCTGTTCATCGACAGCTCGACGATCGACGTGGCCGATGCCATCGCGGCCCACGACCTGGCGGTCGCCGCCGGGCACCGCGGCATGGATGCGCCGGTCTCGGGCGGCACGATGGGCGCCGAGGCCGGCACCCTGACCTTCATGGTCGGCGCGGACGCGGCCGATTTCGCCGCCGCCCAGCCGATCCTCGATGTCATGGGCGGCCGGGTGGTGCACTGCGGCGGATCGGGAGCCGGTCAGGCGGCCAAGATCTGCAACAACATGATCCTGGGCATCTCGATGATCGCCGTCAGCGAGGCGTTCGTGCTCGGCGAGAAGCTGGGGCTGACCAACCAGGCGCTGTTCGACGTCGCGTCGGCGGCATCCGGGCAGTGCTGGGCGCTCACCACCAACTGCCCGGTGCCCGGCCCGGTGCCGACCAGCCCGGCCAATCGCGACTACCAGCCCGGGTTCGCGGGGGCCCTGATGGCCAAAGACCTGGGCTTGGCCCTGAACGCGCTCGAGCAGACCGGCACCGCCGCCGAGCTCGGGCCGCTGGCCGCGCGGATCTACCAGCGCTTCGCGGCCGAGGGCGGCGCGGGGCGCGACTTCTCGGGGATCATCACCGTGATTCGCGAGAACTCAGCAGATCACCCGTCGGAATCTGCGAAGGTGTCTGGATGAGCACCGAGCATGCGACGATCAGCTATCCGACGATCCTCGTCGAGCAGCGCGGGCGGGTCGGCCTGATCACGCTGAACCGTCCCGAGGCCTTGAACGCGATCAACTCGCAGCTGCTGAACGACCTGCTGGCCGCGGCGACCGCCTTCGACGCCGACCCCGGGGTCGGCGCGATCGTGATCACCGGATCGGAGCGCGCCTTCGCCGCCGGCGCCGACATCAAGGAGATGGCCGACAAGGGCTACCTCGACATGTACCTCAGCGACGTCTTCGCGACGGGCGACCGGCTGACCGGCATCCGGACTCCGCTGATCGCCGCCATCTCGGGCTACGCGCTGGGCGGCGGCTGCGAGTTGGCGATGATGTGCGACATCCTGATCGCCTCCGACACCGCGAAATTCGGCCAGCCCGAGATCAAGCTCGGCGTGATCCCGGGCATCGGCGGCTCGCAGCGCCTGACGCGCGCGGTGGGCAAGGCGCTCGCGATGGACCTGATTCTGACCGGCCGCACCATCGACGCCGCCGAGGCGCTGCGCGCCGGGCTGGTGGCGCGCGTGGTGCCCGCCGATCGGCTGCTCGACGAGGCGCTGGAGGCGGCGGCGACGATCGCCGGAATGTCCCTGCCGGTCGCCATGCTGGCGAAAGAGTCGGTGAACGCCGCATTCGAGACCACCCTGAGCAGCGGGCTGCGCTTCGAGCGGCGTATCTTCGACTCGCTGTTCGCCACCGACGACCAGAAGGAGGGGATGCGCGCCTTCACCGAGAAGCGCGCCCCCCGATTCACCAACAGCTGACACCACCCGACCCGAACCGACACGACCATGACCACCTGCACGCCCGGGAGCACGCGATGACTGACACGACCACCCTGGCCCCGAGCGATGTGCTCGGGGGCCGCACCGACCGCTTGATGTGGATCGGGGGCGAGGAGGTGGAATCGCTGACCGGCGAGTGGCGCGACGTGAAGAACCCGGCCAAGCGCGAGTCGGTCATCGCCCGGGTGCCGTCTGCCGGCACTGCCGACCTCGACCGCGCCGTGAAGGCGGCGCACGAGGCGTTCCCCGCCTGGCGCTCACGGCACTTCACCGAGCGCTCGCGGGCGCTCAACAAGATCGCCGACGAGCTCGAGCAGCGCACCGAGGAGTTCGCGCGGCTGACCGCGATCGACACCGGCAACGCGATCCGCACCCAGGCCCGGCCCGAGGTCGCCACGCTGGTCGCGCTGTTCCGCTACTTCGCCGGCATCGCGGGCGAGGTGAAGGGCACCGTGCTGCCCGCCGGCGACAACCAGCTGCAGTACACCCGCCTCGAGCCGCTGGGAGTGGTGGGCTGCATCCTGCCCTGGAACTCCCCGCTGATGATCGCCGGCTTCAAGGTGCCCGCGGCGCTGGCAGCCGGAAACACCGTCATCATGAAGGCGGCCGATGACGCGCCGCTCACGATCCTGCTGCTGGCCGAGGTCTGCAACAAGCACCTGCCTGCGGGTGTCGTCAACGCGCTGACCGGGCGCGGCAGCGTCGTCGGGCAGGCGATGGCCGAACATCCCGGCATCGACAAGGTCTCGTTCACCGGTTCGACCGAGGTCGGCAAGGGCGTCGCGCGCACCGCGGGCGATCGCCTCGCGCACATCTCGCTCGAGCTGGGCGGCAAGAACCCGTCGATCGTGTTCCCGGATGCGGCCGCGGCCACCAACATCGACGCGCTGATCGACGGCCTGCTGCTCAGTTCGCGGTTCGCGCGCCAGGGGCAGAGCTGCACGGCCGGTTCCCGGCTGTTCCTGCACCGCGACATCTACGACGAGGTGCTCGGCACCCTGAGCGCGCGCCTCGGCGCCATGAAGGTCGGCGACCCGCTCGACGAGGCCAGCGACATGGGCGCGATCATCAACGCGAGCCAGTTCGACTCGATCGCCGGGTACCTCAGCGAGGGCCGCTCGACGATGACCACGGTGCTCGGCGGCGACGTGCCGACCAGCGGGCCGCTCACCGAGGGGTACTTCCACCTGCCGACCGTCTTCGGCGGCGTGAGCAACGAGTTCCGTCTGGCTCAGGAGGAGATCTTCGGGCCGGTGCTGGTCGCGATTCCGTGGACGGACGTCGATGACGTCGTGCGCATGGCGAACGACTCGAACTACGGTCTTGCCGCCTACGTGTGGACCCATGACCTGGATGCCGCGGTCACCACGGCGAATCGGATCGAGGCCGGCTGGGTGCAGGTCAACCAGGGCGGCGGCCAGGTCGTCGGGCAGTCGTACGGCGGCTACAAGCAGAGCGGCATCGGCCGCGAAGTCTCGCTCGAGGGGATGCTGGCCGGTTTCACGCAGACCAAGCAGATCAACATCCGGCTGAAGGGCTGAGCAGATGGCCGGCGCCGCGCCGCCCGCCGGGCACCGGGAGGCCCCCGCGCTGCCGCTCGACGGCATCGTGGTTCTCGACCTCACGCGTGCGCTCGCCGGCCCGTACGCCACGGCCCTGCTCGCCGACCTCGGCGCCACGATCATCAAGGTCGAGAGCAAGAAAGGCGGCGACAGCACGCGCGCGTGGCCGCCGTTCGAGGGTCCGCACAGCCTGTACTTCGACTCGGTGAACCGCAACAAGTCGTCGATCGCGATCGACTTCTACTCGCCGGAGGGCGCCGCCCTGCTGCGCCGCATGGCGCTGGATGCGGATGTGGTGATCGAGAACTTCAAACCCGGCACCCTGGCCGAGATGGGCCTCGACCCCGCAGGGCTGCGCGCCGAGAAGCCGTCGCTCATCGTCGCGTCGGTCAGCGGATTCGGCGCGACCGGGCCGCTCGCTCAGGCCGCAGGTCTCGACCAGGTGGCGCAGGGCATGTCGGGCCTGATGTCGGTGACCGGCGACGACGCCGAGCACCCGACGCGGGTCGGCGTGCCGATCGTCGACATCTATGCCGGGGTGTTCACGGCGGTCGGGATCGCGGCCGCGCTGGTCGGGCGCGAACGCACCGGTGGGGCCGAGAACGGGGCAGGCCGTCAGATCGAGACCTCGCTGCTCGAGGCGGCCATCGCCGTCTCGGCGTTCCAGGGTCAGCGCTACCTGAGCACCGGCGAGGTGCCGCAGCCCCAGGGCAACAACCACCCGGTGCTCGCGCCCTACGGCGTGTTCGCGACCGCCGACATCCCGATCATCATCGCGGCGGGCAATGACCGGCACTTCCAGCAGCTGGCCGAACTGCTCGGCGAGCCGGGGCTGGCCGACGAGCCGGAGTTCGCCACCGGGCGTGCGCGATCCGGCCACCGGCAGGAGCTGACCGCGCGACTCGAACAGCTTCTCGCGGCGCGCCCCGGGCTCGAGTGGGTCGATGAGCTTCGGCGGATCGGGATCCCGGCCGGCCCGATCCTGAACTACGAGCAGGTGTTCCGCGACCCGCAGGTGCGGCACCTCGACATGGTGACGCACCTCACCCGGCGCGACGGGAGCGCGCTGCCGCTGCTGCGCGGTCCGATCACGGTCGACGGCATCGCGCCGATCGTGCGCAAGGCTCCGCCCGAACTCGGCGAAGACACGCGGGCCGTGCTCGACCGGCTCGGGCTGACCGCCGAGCAGATCGACGGGCTGCTGGCGGCCGGCATCGTGACCGAGCCGGCCGACTGATGCCCGAGCTGCGCGTCGAGGTCGCGCGCCAGGTGGCCACGCTCACGATCGACAATGCCGCGCGGCGCAACGCCCTGACCGGGGCGATGTGGGACTCGTTCGCCCCGCTGCTCGCCGAGCTGGCTGCCGACGCCGACGTCGCCGCCCTCGTGGTGCGCGGCGCCGGCGAGGACTTCTCGGCGGGAGCCGACATCCGCGACCTGGATCAGATCCTGCGCGACCCGCATGCCGGCGACGGCGGGCACGTCACCGCAGGGGAGCGCGCCCTCGCCGCCTTCCCCAAGCCGACGATCGCCGCGATCGACGGCTACTGCGTCGGGGGCGGATGGGAGCTCGCCGGCGCCTGCGACATCCGTCTGGCCTCCGAGCGGTCGACCTTCGGCGTGACGCCGGCCCGGCTGGGCATCCTGTACCCGCTGACCGGCATGACCCGGCTGGTGCAGCTGGCCGGTCCCGCGGTGGCCAAGCACCTCATCCTGAGCGGCGAACTGGTGGATGCCGCGACCGCCGCCCGCTGGGGAATGGTCTCGCGGCTCCTGCCCGTCTCGGGCTTCTGGGACGCGATCGCGGCTTTCGTGGATGCCCTGGTCTCCCGTTCCCGGCTCACCCAGCAGGCGAGCAAGGAGCTGATCGACCTGATCGCCGCCGGCGACCCGGCCCTGGCCGATCGTGCCGCGTTCTGGAGCGCCGAGGTGGCCTCGAGCGAGGACGCCCGGATCGGCGCGGCGGCGTTCCTGGCGCGCGAGGCCCCTGCCTTCACCTGGCGCGGGATACCGTGACATCGTGACCACCCACGTTTCCGACCTCTTCGACCCCGCCCGCTGGAGGCACGTCGAGACGTTCGGCGATCTCACCGACATCACCTACCACCACGACACCAGCGGGCGGATCGCCCGCATCGCGTTCAACCGGCCGGAGGTGCGCAACGCGTTCCGGCCGCAGACGGTCGACGAGCTCTACCGGGTGCTCGACGACGCGCGCCAGAACGTGCGCATCGGGGTAGTGCTGATCACCGGCAACGGACCGAGCGCCAAAGACGGCGGCTGGGCGTTCTGCTCGGGCGGCGACCAGCGCATCCGGGGCCGCGACGGCTACCAGTACTCCGACGGCACCGTCGCGACGGGCAGACTGCACATCCTCGAGGTGCAGCGGCTGATCCGCACCATGCCCCAAGTCGTCATCGCCGTCGTCCCCGGGTGGGCTGCGGGTGGCGGCCACTCGCTGCACGTGGTGTGCGACCTCACCATCGCGAGCGCCGAGCACGCGCACTTCAAGCAGACGGATGCCGACGTCGGCTCCTTCGACGGCGGGTACGGCAGCGCGCTGCTGGCCCGGCAGGTCGGCCAGAAGCTCGCCCGTGAGATCTTCTTCCTCGGGCAGGAGTACGGCGCCCAGCGGGCCTACGAGATGGGGGCGATCAACGCGGTCGTGCGGCATGCCGAGCTCGAAGCGACGGCCCTCGACTGGGCCGAGACGATCCTCGGCAAGTCGCCGACCTCGATTCGGATGCTCAAGTTCTCGATGAACGCGGTCGACGACGGGCTGGCCGGGCAGCAGGTGCTGGTGGGCGAGGCCACCCGGCTCGCCTACGGAACGGACGAGGCCGTCGAGGGCCGCGACGCCTTCCTCGAGAAGCGCGCGCCCGACTGGGGCCCGTACCCCTGGCAGTACTAGCGGTCGGCGGACACCGGCTCGAGCAGCACCAGAGGAATCTCCCGCTCGGTCTTCTGCTGGTATCCGGCGTAGTTCGCGTACTTCGCGGTGATCAGGGGCCACATGCGGGCGCGTTCCTCGGGGCTCGCGATGCGGGCCGTCATCGCGACGCGCGGATGCCCTTCGACCGCGACCTCCACATCCTGGTCATCGCGCAGGTTGAGAAACCAGGCAGGATGGCGGTCGTCTCCGCCGCGGGAGGCGACGACCACATAGGCATCGCCCTCTCTCAGCGGAGAGGTGAGCAAGGTCGCACGACGCTCGCCGCTGCGGCGACCGGTCGTCGTGAGTTCGAGCACCGGCATGCCCGCGATCTTCCAGCCGGCCCGCCCCCGCGTGAGTCGTTGCAGGACGCGGTGCGACGACTCCATCAGTCGAAGAGAGCGGGTGCTGGGCACGATCGGAGCCTACCGCCCTCTCCGCGGCGGGCTACTCGGCGAAGTCGCCGGCGTCGCGCCGGAATCCGGTCAGCAGCGCGTTCAGCTGCTCCACCTGCTGCGCGTCGAAGCCGGTGCGCCGGAAGATCGCGCGGTTCAGTTCGGCCGTCGCCGCATCCACCCGCTCGCGCCCGGCCGGCGTGATCTCGATCAGGGTGGCCCGGCCGTCGGTCGGGTGCGGCACGCGTTGGACGAACCCGGCGGCCTCGAGCCGGTCGACGGCGTTGGTGACGCTGGTCGGGTGCACCTGCAGCCGCGAGCTGGCGAAAGCCATCGGCAGCGAGCCGTGGCGGGTGAAGCTCAGCAGCCTCAGCAGCTCGAAGCGCGCGAACGACAGGTCGAAAGGCTTGAGCACGGCGTCGATCCTGGCCATCAGGATCTGCTGGGTGCGCACGATCGCGGTGACGGCGGCCATGCCGTCGGCGGCATCCGCCCAGCCGTGCTCCTGCCACTGTCGGTGGGCCTCGGCGATCGGATCGGAGGGCAGGGGAGTGGGCTCGGCCACGCGCGGTCTCCTTCGGGTCGTCTCGCGTCATCCTGCCATGCGCACGTGTTGCTCACGGCGCAGGGGGAGGATGGGGATCGTGATCTCCACCGACCTCGCCCGCGAGCTGCGCGACGCCGGTCTGGTCTGGACCCCGGCCTCGGGCGACAGCTTTCAGATCGCGCTCGCCGATTTCGAGGGCGATGTCTTCACGGTCAGCGACATGACGATCGAGGCGCACCGCTATCCGTCGGGCACGGTGCTCGGCTTCAACGGGACGACCGAGTGGGCGCTCGACTCGGTCGCCCTCGACGACGCGCTCTGGCTGCCGCGCGAGGATCAGCTGCGCGAGTTGCTGCGCGGAACCTTCCGCTCCCTCGAGCGCGCGACGGTTCACGACAGCGGGGCCGAGAACGCCCGCGTGGTCTACACGGTCCGCGCGTTCATCGACGAGACGGATGCTGCGTTCTCGAGCGATGACGCGTCCGAGGCCTACGGCCTCGCGGTGCTCGCGCTCATCCGGTCGGTCCGGGCGGGGTAGCCGCCGGGCCTGCCGCGCGCCGTCTCGCGAGGCGGACCGCGACCACGACGACCACCGCGACGGCCCCCAGGAACAGCAGCCACGGCAGGATCACGCCGAGCACGACCAGCGTTCCCGCCCAGAAGGCGACGAACGCGCCCCACCCGGTGCCCAGGCCCGACCAGAAGTCGGCGGGCTTGATCGGGGGAGCCGCGGCATCCGATCGCAGCTCGAGTGTGATGGTCGACATGCTGATCTGGTCGTCGAGGCCGCGCTGCTGCGCCTCGAGGCTCTCGAGCTCGCCCTGGCGGTCGCTGATCGCCGTCTCGATGGCGATCAGGTTGGTGGTGTCGGTCGCCGTCGACTCCAGCTGCAACAGGCGGGTGATCGACGCGCGCAGGGCGTCGATGCGGGCGCCGAGGTCCTGGGTCTGCGCCGTCACGTCCGTCGAGTTGATCGACAGCTGGTCGGCGCGGCCCAGCTTCTTGAGCGCGGCGATGGTCGACGTCAGCTTGTCGGCCGGGATGCGCAGCACCAGGGTCGCGCTGCCCTGATCCCCGTTGGTCGCCGCGCTCTCGGTGCGGCCGTCGATGCGCCCGCCTGCCGCCTCGACGATCGAGACCGCTTGGTCGGCGGCATCCAGGGGCTTCTGCGCCGTGATGGTGACGGCGCCGGTCACGACGACGGAGCGGTCGACCGTCGCGGTGCGGCCGGAGTCCGCCTTGATCCCGGTCGGTGCACCGGGGGCAACGGCCTCCGACTGCCCGGAGCCGCCGCCCGTCGACAGATGCGGAGCCGAGTTCGAACCGGCCGCCGAGCACCCGGCCAGCGAAAGGGAGGCGACCAGCAGGGCGGTGCCGACCAGGAAGGAGCGCGCGACGCGTGTCATGGTGACGACGCTAGAGAGGTCGGGGCCGCAGCACATCCCAACGTTCATCGCCCGTCGAACGTCACCGGCTAGCCTGATCGGCATGGAACGACGGCACGGATGGTTCCGGCGGCCGCCCCTTCTGCACGTCGCCGTGGATACCGGCACCGGCCCCGCGGTCGTCCTGATCCACGGCATCGCCTCGTCGTCGGTGACGTTCGAGAACGTCGTGCCGCTGGTCGAGGGAACGCACCGGGTGATCGCGATCGACCTGCTCGGATTCGGCGGGTCCCCGGCACCCGCCGATTCGCAGTACACGGTCGAGGAGCACGTCGCCTCGCTGGCGCGGACCCTCCGCGCGCTGCGCCTGCGCGAGCCCTTCGTGCTGGTCGGGCATTCCATGGGCTCTCTGATCGCGGCCCGCTATTCGGCATCGCGGCGGGCGCGCCTGCGGCGGCTGGTGATGGTGAGCCCGCCGATCTACCTGGCTCCCGAAGCCATCGGCGGCCGTCGCGACCGGGCGGCCATGGCGCTGTACTTGCGCCTCTACGAGTACCTGCGCACCAACAAGGACTTCACCATCCGCGCGGCGGCCGGCCTGGCCAGGTTCTCGCCGATCAAGAACGTGCTGGTCGTGTCGGAGGCCAACTGGCGCCCCTTCGTGCTCTCGCTTCAGAACTCCATCGAGGCCCAGACCTCGGTCAGCGACCTCGCCTCGGTGCGCGTGCCCGTCGAGGTCGTCTACGGCTCGTTGGATCCCCTGCTGGCGCCCTCGGGCATGCGCGTCATCGCCCAGTTGCGCAACGTCACCGTGCACCGCGTCGACGGAGGCGACCACGTCATCCGGCCGAGGATGGCCCGAGTCGTCGCCACCGCGATCGGGTGACGGCAGAGTCGTGCGTCATTCGAGCGGCCTAGGCTCGTTCACATGGATGAGCGCACCCTCGGCCGTACGGGCCGCACAGTTTCCGTCATCGGCCTCGGCACCTGGCAGCTCGGCGCCGACTGGGGCGACGTCTCCGAGCTCGAGGCGCGGGCAGTGCTCGATGCCTCGCACGGCTCAGGGGTGACCTTCTTCGACACCGCCGACGTCTACGGTGACGGCCGCAGCGAGACGATCATCGGCGGATGGCGCGCCGGCCTCTCTGACACCGAGCGCGGTGAGATCACCGTGGCCACCAAGATGGGCCGGCGCCAGGAGCAGAGGCTCGAGAACTACTCGGCCGCCAACTTTCGGGCCTGGATCGATCGCTCGCGCCGCAACCTCGGCATGAGCACCCTGGATCTCGTGCAACTGCACTGCCCGCCGACCGACGTGTATCGCAGCGACGCCGTCTTCGATGCGCTCGATGCCCTCGTCGACGACCAGTCGATCGCGGCATACGGGGTGAGCGTCGAGACGGTCGAGCAGGCGCTGTCGGCGATCGCGCGTCCGCACGTGGCGACGGTGCAGATCATCCTGAACGCGTTCCGGCTGAAGCCGCTCGACGAGGTGCTCCCGGCGGCGATCGACGCCGGGGTCGGCATCATCGCGCGGGTTCCCCTGGCCAGCGGCCTGCTGAGCGGCCGTTACCGCCACGACACGACGTTCGCCGCCGACGACCACCGCACCTTCAACCGCCACGGCGAATCGTTCGACCAGGGCGAGACCTTCTCGGGCGTCGACTTCGACGAGGGCGTCGAGGCCGCGAAGGAGTTCTCGGCACTGGCCGAGAGCGCCGGGTTGCCGGCCGCCGAGGCCGCGCTGGCCTGGGTCGCCCAGCTTCCGGGCGTCAGCACGGTCATCCCGGGGGCGCGCAACCCGCAGCAGGCGGAGGCCAACGCCGCGGCCGGCTCGGTCGCGCCGCTCGGCGACGGCTTCACCGCGGCGGTGCGCGAGCTCTACGACCGGCGCTTCCGGGCGGCGATCCACGAGCGCTGGTGACGGCACCGTCGGCGCGGCGGGCCGCGTCGCTCGATGCGAGCCTGCTCGTGCGTGGGGGAGGAATGACGCGGCATCGCGCGCGGTTATGACGGTCGGATACTGACGTGTCAACTACCTAGGAGCGAGTCTTCATGCCCACCCGTCTCATGATCATCATCGGAAGCGTGCGACCCGGCCGGATCGGCCTGCCCATCGCCACCTGGGTGCGCGAGCGCGCCGAGGCGCACGGCGGCTTCGACGTCGACCTCGTCGACCTGGCCGAGCTGAACCTGCCGTTCATGGATGAGCCGAACCATCCGAGCCTGCACCAGTACACCCAGCCGCACACCACCGCGTGGGGCGAGCGCGTCGCCGCCGCCGACGCCTTCCTCTTCGTGACCCCCGAGTACAACCACAGTTTCTCGCCCGCCCTCAAGAACGCCCTCGACTTTCTCAACCGGGAGTGGTGGCGCAAGCCGGTGGGATTCGTCAGCTACGGCGGGGTCTCCGGCGGAACGCGGGGGGTCGTCGCCCTCACTACCGTCACCTCCGGCCTCGGTCTGGTGAAGATCGGCGCGAACGTCGAGCTGAACTTCCCCAAGGCGCAGCTCGTCGACGGCGTCTTCGTGCCGAACGAGAAGGAATCGGCGATCCTCGAGAAGGAGCTCGGCGAGCTGCTCGAGCTGTCCGAGGTGCTGAAGCCGTCGCGGCTGAAGGGCTAGACCCGCTCGCTCGAGCGGCTCGCTCGACCGGCTCAGCTGGGCTGCACCGGCACCGGCTCGGTGTCGGCGAGCGGGCTGGCATCGCGTCCGCGCAGATCGGGAAGACGGCGGCGGAAGAGCGTCGGGACGAGCGTTCCGAACACGGCGAAGACGACGGCGACGACAAAGCCGCCGAGGCCGGCACCGCCCGAGTGGCTGGCGGTCACGAAGTCGATGAGGAACCCGGCGACCGCCGAGCCGGCCGCGGCGCCGATCAACTGTCCGGTGCCGACCCAGCCGTAGGCCTCCGCCGTGTCGCTGAACCGCACGCTCGACGACACGATCGCGAACATGACGGCGAGCGCCGGAGCGATGCACAGGCCGGCGACGAGCAGGGCGCCGCTGAGGGTCCAGAACTCGGCGGGCGTCCCGGTCCAGATCAGGATCGCGACCGCGGCCAGCACCGAACCCGCCAGCACGACGAGCATCCGTCGCGCGAGCGCCCACGGGCCGACGGGAAGGTGGCCGAGCAACAGCCCGCCCAGCAATGAGGCGACCGCCCAGATCGCGAGCACGACGCCGGAGGTCGAATTGCCCTGGCCGAAGGTGGCCACGACGCCCGCTTCGGTCGCCGCGCAGGTTCCGACCAGCAGAAAGCCGACCACCGTGGTCAGCAGCACGGGCCCGCGGGTCAGCACGCTGCCGAGTTTGCGCTGGCTGCGCGGAATGCGCACCTGCCCCACCTCGGGCGAGAGCAGAAACCAGAGCCCGCCGCCGACCAGGAACACCACCGAGATCAGGATCCCGACGGTCGTCGAGATCTGGGTGGCGACGAAGGTCACCACGACCGGGCCGGCGATCCAGATGATCTCCTGAGCGGAGGCGTCCAGCGAGAACAGGGGAGTCAACTGATGGGAGTTGACCATCTTGGGATAGATGGTGCGCACGGCGGGCTGCACCGGCGGGTAGCTGAGCCCCGCGACCAGGCCGGCGACCATGTAGCCGATCAGGGGCAGGGGCACCAGCGCCACCGTGAGCAGCGAGACGGTGCACACGGATGTGGTGAGCAGCAGCACGGGCCGCATGCCCCACTGCCCCATCCAGCGGCTGGTGAGGGGGCCCGAGACGGCCTGGCCGACGCTGGTCGCGGCCAGCACCAGCCCGGCGGCGCCGTAGGAGCCGAAGATGTGCTGCATGTGCAGCAGGAAGCCGAGCGACAGCATCCCGCCCGGAAACCGCGCCGTGAGCTGCGCGCTGATGATCCGGGCGACCCCTGGGGTGCGCAGGATGCTCAGATAGGCGTTCACAACCTGTCCACTCTAGTCCGGAGCTGACCGCCGCCGACGGGTGTCGGAGGGCCTCCATAAGCTGTGGAATCTGTGCAGAACTCGGCGAACTTATCCACATTCTGTGGACGACACGCCCACTACATGTAGTGGTTGCCACTCGGTCGGTGCCCCGATATATAGTGATGGAACTTCCCGGCCGGGGGGATGGGACATCGGTCGTCGAGCGTTGTATTTTGCGGGTGATTTTGCGGTGCCGTGGGGCACAGAAGGAGTGGGCAATGGCCATCACGGTCGTGAAGCGCAACGGTGAGCGCGAGGCGTACGACGCCAACAAGATCAACATCGCGATCGAGCACGCGAGCCAGGGTCTCGACGAGAACATCACCTGGGTCACGCAGATCGCCAGCGAGCTCGAGCTCACCCTGTTCGACGGCATCACGACCCAGCAGCTCGACGAGGCCGTCATCCAGGTGGCGCTGCAGAACGTCAAAGACGACCCGCAGTTCGACACCGTCGCCGCCCGCCTGCTGCTCAAGACCATCTACAAGGGCGTGCTCGGCGACTACGAGACCGCCGACGAGCTCAAGGCGCTGCACGTCGCCCACTTCCGTGCGGCCATCGAGCGCGGCGTCGCCGAGACCCTGTTCGACCCGCGCTTCACGCAGCTGTTCGATCTGGAGCGCCTCGCGGGTGCGCTCGAGCCCGCGCGCGATGAACTGCTCAAGTACATCTCGGTCGTCACGCTCAACAACCGGTACGGCATCAAGGCCCGCAACGGCGAGCCGCTCGAGGTGCCGCAGTACTTCTGGATGCGCATCGCCATGGGCCTGGCGCTCAACGAGGCGGACCCGACCCAGGTCGCGCTCGGCTTCTACGACAAGATGTCGAAGCTCGAGTACATCGCGGCCGGCTCGACGCTGGTGAACGCGGGCACCGCGTACCCGCAGCTGTCGAACTGCTTCGTCATGGAGATGCAGGACGACATCGAGAACATCGCCAAGAGCGTGCGCGACGTCATGTGGCTCACCAAGGGCACCGGCGGCATCGGCCTCAGCGTCACCAAGCTGCGCGCTCAGGGTTCGCCGATCCGCTCCAACAACACGACGAGCACCGGCCCGATCCCGTTCATGCACACCATCGACTCGGTGCTGCGCGCGGTCAGCCGCGGCGGCAAGAAGTTCGGCGCCCTCTGCTTCTACATGGAGAACTGGCACATGGACTTCCCGGAGTTCCTCGAACTCCGCAACAACTCCGGTGACCCCTACCGTCGCACTCGCACCGCGAACACGGCGGTCTGGATCAGCGACGAGTTCATGAAGCGCGTGCAGAACGACGACGACTGGTACCTCTTCGACCCGCTCGAGGTCACCGACCTCAACGAGCTCTACGGCAATGCGTTCTCGGAGCGCTACGCGTTCTACGCCGCCGAGGCCGAGGCCGGCCGCATCAACATGTTCAAGAAGATCGGCGCCCGCGCGCAGTTCAAAGACATCCTGATGTCGCTGCAGACCACCAGCCACCCGTGGCTGACCTGGAAGGACACCATCAACAACCGCGCCCTCAACAACAACACGGGCACGATCCACCTCAGCAACCTGTGCACCGAGATCTGCCTCCCGCAAGACGAAGAGAACATCTCGGTCTGCAACCTCGCCTCGATCAACCTGTCGACGCACCTCGCCGTCGACGCGAACGGAACGCTCGGCTTCGACTGGGCCCGCATCGACGAGAGCGCCCGCAGCGCCGTGCGCCAACTCGACAACCTGATCGACATCACGGTGTCGTCGGTGCCCGAGGCCGATCACGCCAACCTCACCAACCGCGCCATCGGCCTGGGCCTCATGGGCTTCACCGACGTGGTGGAGCGCCTCGGCCTCAGCTACGAGAGCGACGAGGCCGCTGCGCTGATCGACGAGGTCATGGAGCACGTGTCGTACGCCGCGATCGACGAGTCGGCCGACCTGGCGCGCGAGCGCGGCTCGTACGACAACTTCCCGGGCAGCCGGTGGTCGCAGGGGCTCGTTCCCTTCGACTCGATCGCGCTCACTGAAGCCGACCGCGGCACGCCGATCAAGGTCGACCGCAGCACCCGTCTCGACTGGGACGCGCTGCGCGCGAAGGTCAAGGGCGGCATGCGCAACGCGACGCTCATGGCGATCGCGCCCACGGCATCCATCGGCCTGGTCGCCGGTACCACGCCCGGGCTCGACCCGCAGTTCTCGCAGATCTTCAGCCGCGCCACCAGCAATGGCAAGTTCCTGGAGGTGAACCGCAACCTGGTGAACGACCTGCAGAAGCTCGGGATCTGGGGCGACGTGAAGGAGCAGATCCTGCGGTCGCAGGGCGACATCCAGGGCATCGACGCGATCCCGGATGCGGTCAAGACGATCTACAAGACCAGCTTCCAGCTGTCGCCGTACTCGTTCCTCGAGGTCGCGGCCCGCGCGCAGAAGTGGATCGACCAGTCGATCAGCCGCAACATGTACCTCGAGACGCGCGACCTGGGCGACATGATGGACATCTACTACGCGGCGTGGGAGCGGGGCGTCAAGACGACCTATTACCTGCACATGAAGCCGCGGCACACGGCCGAGCAGTCGACCGTGAAGGTGAACAAGGCCGAAGACATCGTGGCGGCCGCGTCCACCCCGGCGACGGCGGAGGGCGCAGCGCCCTCCGCGGCGCCGACCCGTCGCGGATTCGGAGGACTCGGAAAATGAATGGATACAGCGTGAACGACATCGCAGGCTACGAGGTCCCGGTGGACCCGATGGACGACCTCCAGTGCGAGAGCTGCCAGTAATGGGCATCCTCGGCACCGGGCTTCAGGACGGTCTCCTCCTCAAGCCGATCAAGTACCAGTGGGCCATGGACCTCTACGACCAGGCGGTCGCGAACACCTGGTTCCCCAACGAGATCCAGTTGGGTGAAGACATCGCCGACTTCAAGAGGATGACCGACGAGGAGCGTCACGCGGTCACCTTCCTGATGAGCTACTTCAACCCGAACGAGCTGCTCGTCAACAAGGCGCTCGCCTTCGGCGTCTACCCCTACGTCAGCGCGGCGGAGTGCAGCCTGTATCTCGCGAAGCAGATGTGGGAAGAAGCGAACCACTGCATGAGCTTCGAGTACGTGCTCGAGACCTTCCCGATCGATCGGGAGGCCGCGTACAACTCGCACGTCGACGTTCCCTCGATGGCGCGCAAAGAGGAGTTCGAGCTGAAGTACATCCGTCGCATGACGGAGCAGACGCTCGACATCTCGACGGTCGAGGGCAAGAAGGACTTCGTGCGCAACCTGGTCGCGTACAACGTCATCCTCGAGGGGGTCTGGTTCTACTCGGGCTTCATGGTGGCGCTGTCGTTCCGGCAGCGGAACCTGCTGCGCAACTTCGGCTCGCTGATGGACTGGGTGGTGCGCGACGAGAGCCTGCACCTCAAGTTCGGCATCAACCTCATCCTCACGGTGCTGGAGGAGAACCCCGAGCTGCAGACCGAGGAGTTCGCGGCCGAGATCAAGAAGATGATCACGGATGCGGTCGAGATGGAGGAGCAGTACAACCACGACCTGCTCCCCGGCGGCATCCTGGGCCTGAACGCCAACTACATCAACCAGTACGTCAAGTACCTGGCCGACCGCCGGCTCGAGGAGCTCGGCTTCGACCCCGAGTACAAGGTGACG
>DASTNC010000077.1:0-12596 GCA_035721225.1 Pseudolysinimonas sp. | reverse complement strand
ACCCGGTTCTAGCGATTCTAGCGAGCGAAGTCGTTGACATCGGATGTTGCTTACTTATTTAATGACTTAGCAGTTAAGTTATCTCTGTCGTTTTCGCCCTCGAAACCGACTGCCGCACCCCGTACCAAACCGTCTACAACTTCCTCTCGCTGGTCATCGCCTCGCAGCTGTTCACCGCCGCGTTCCTGCTGATCGCCCTACCTCGCATCCTTCCCCGCTACCGATCAGCGATCACGGTCGCGATCATCGTCTGCGGCATCGCGGCGTACCACTACTTCCGCATCTTCGACTCCTTCAAGGGCGCGTTCGCGACCACCTCGAAGGGGGGAACGGGCACCTAAACGCAGACGGTCGACAGCTTCAACGAGGGCTATCGCTACGTCGACTGGCTGCTGACCGTCCCGCTGCTGCTCGTCGAGCTCGTCGCGGTGCTCGCCCTCGCGCGTTCGGTGCAGAACGGGCTGCTCGCTCGTCTGGTGCCGGCTGCCGCGCTGATGATCGCGCTCGGCTACCCGGGCGAGGTGAGCGGTGACAACGGACTCCGCGGACTGTTCGGGCTGCTGTCGACGATCCCGTTCGCCTACATCCTGTTCGTGCTCTTCGTGCAGCTGGGCAAGTCGCTCGACAAGCAGCCGGTGAGCGTGCGATCCACGCTCAGTCGCCTGCGCTTCCTGCTGCTGCTGAGTTGGGGCGTCTACCCGATCGCCTACCTGCTGCCGCTGCTCAACATCGCCGGGTCGGATGCCTGGGTCGCGAAGCAGATCGGCTACTCGGTCGCCGACATCCTGGCCAAGGCGGTCTACGCCCTGATCATCTTCCACGTCGCCCGGGTCAAGTCGTTCGCCGACGACCCGGACTTCGCCGCGGTCGAGGGCTCGCACGACGACGTCCCGGTGAAGGCCTGACCACCGAGCCGGGTGTCGCCGGCGGGGATGCCACCCCCTCCCGGCGCGATCACGCGGTGAGCGCCCAGCGGGCGCTCACCGCGTCATCCCGGGTCGAGTTCCCGCGTCGTACAGTGGACGCATGACTGCTCCTGCTGCTCAGAACGGCCCAGACGCCGTGCGTCTCGAGACGGCCGATGCCGCCCGCGATTTCACCCTCCACGATCAGACGGGCGCCGCCGTGACCCTGAGCGGGCTCCGCGGGCACAAGGTGATCCTGTACTTCTATCCCGAAGCCGACACCCCGGGCTGCACCACCGAGGCGTGCGACTTCCGCGACAATCTCGCGTCGTTGCAGGGTGCGGGGTATCGGGTCTACGGCGTCTCGCGCGACGACCTTCCGAAGCTTCAGAAGTTCGCGGCGGGTCACGAGCTGGGCTTCCCGCTGCTCAGCGACCCCGACCGCTCGGTGCACGAGGCCTACGGCGCGTGGGGCGAGAAGTCGCTCTACGGCAAGAAGATCACAGGCGTGATCCGCTCGACCTTCGTGATCGACGAGAACGGCACGATCGTCTGGGCGCTGTACAACGTCAAAGCGACCGGTCACGTCGCGAGCCTGCGCAAGAAGCTGGGGCTCGCCGCTTAGCGCCTGCTACCCGCCGGTGCGCCGCATCCTGGCGAGCAGTGCCGGGCCGGTGCGGTCCAGGATGCGGCCGCCGACGCGCACGCAGATGACGAGCGATCCCGCGCCCCAGAGCAGGCCCACCGCGAGCGCCACCCAGCCGAGCAGCGCCGAGTGGACGATCAGGGCCGCGATGCCGAGCGCGAGTTCCGGCACCGCGAGCGCGATCGTCACCCCGGTGACCGCGTACGACGCGGCGAGCGACGTCATGCCCGATCCGGCCTGGGCGGTGAACGGGCTGCGTCCCGAACGGGCCACCGGCACCACGATCGACGCCGACGACACCGACACCGTGGCCAAGCCCGAAAGCAGCACGCCGAGCGAGATGCCGAAGATCGCGGGCAGGTCAGCCCACGCTCCGACCACGCCCAGAGAGACGGCAGAGACGATGACCAGCGCGGGCAGGGCAAAAGCCAGCATCGCCACCGCGCGCCCGATCCGGTCGCCGATGCCCCGAACGCCGGTCGAGAGATGCAGCGCGAACGCCGTGCCGTCGTACGAGATCACCGCGAACAGGGTGAGCGGCAGCAGGCCGGCGACGATCGGCGGCGCCAGGTACGCCGTCCACGACACGTGCACCAGAGAGCCCAGCAGGATGAGCAGGGCCGGCATGACCGGCACCAGCACGAGCTGCCGGGCGAAGCGGGCATCCCGCATCCAGTAGATCAGCGAGCGTGCGCCGATCGCGCCGACGGGAGTCGCCGGCGCCACGGCGAACAGACCCAGCCGCCCCGCGGACACCTGCGTGCGGCCCGCTCCACCACCGCGATACCGGAAGGTCGCCAGCAGGCTCGCGCGCCAGACCACCAGCAGGAGCACCAGGGTCGCGAGGGCGATCGCCAGCGACCCGACGGCGGCAGCGGGATGCCCGACCGCGAGTTGCCCCGGCACGCTCCAGATCGCACCGAACGGGGTGACGGCGAGCACGTCGGCGGTGGCCGGGAACGGCGCATCCGACCCCAGCCCCAGAGTGACCGCCAGGGCGACCGGTCCGAGCAGCACGAGGGCGCCGACCAGCAGCACCACCACCCGATCGCGGCCACGGCGGCCGGCGACCAGGTTCGTGCTCAGCGAGGCGGTCATCCGCGATCCGACGATGCAGATCAGAGTCGCGACCACCCCGCACCCGACGGCCGCCCCGGCAGCGCCCGGCGTCTCGCGCCAGGTGAGCGCGGTCGAGATCGACACGATCAGCGTCGCGATGCCGGGGATCCAGGTGGCGCCCACCAGGGTCATGGCCGCCATCAGCTTGGTCACCGACAGCGGGAAGGGTGACAGCTTGAGCGGATCGATGGTCGGCTCGATCCCGGTCGCGACCAGCGGGATCAGAAACCAGCCCAGCGTGACGGCGACCCCGCCGATCACCACCGTCGCCTGCTGAATCGGGTGCGGATAGATGACGAGCACCGCGAGCCCGGCGATGGCGATCCCCAGGATGACGACGGTCTGCAGCCCGCCGAAGATCACGGCGAGCAACTGGAGCACATTGCGGTTCAACGTGTTGGCGAGCACGCGGAACCGCAGGCTCAGGAGCGCCGCAACCACTCGGGCCCCTCGCTGAAGCGGCGGCCCCCGACGAGTTCCAGGAAGCGATCCTCGAGAGTCGCCGAGCCGCGCACCTCGTCGACCGTTCCGGCGACGAGCACCTGGCCGCGCGCCACGATCGCGACGTGGTCGCACATGCGCTGCACGAGATCCATCGAGTGGCTCGACACCACGACGGTGCCGCCCGAGCGCACGAAGCCCTCCAGGATGTCGCGGATGTTCGCCGCCGACACCGGATCGACCGACTCGAACGGCTCGTCGAGCACCACGACGCGCGGCGAGTGGATGAGGGCGCACGCCAGCGCGATCTTCTTGGTCATGCCCGCCGAGTAGTCGCTGACGAGCGTGCCCGCGGCCCCCTCGAGATCGAGCAGCTGCAGCAGATCGCGGGTGCGCTCGGCGATGGTCGCCTTGTCGAGCGAGAACAGCATCCCGGTATAGGTGATCAGCTGCTCACCGGTGAGGCGGTCGAACAGGTCGACCCCGTCGGCCAGATTGCCGATCTGGCGCTTCGCCGCGATCGGGTCGCTCCAGACGTCGACGCCGTGCACCTGCGCCGTGCCGGCGTCGGGGCGCAGCAACCCGGTCGCCATCGAGAGCAGCGTCGTCTTGCCGGCGCCGTTCGGGCCGACCACGCCGTAGAACGAACCGCTCGGAACACGGAGGTCGATCGCGTCGACGGCCGTGGTCGCGCCGAACCGCTTGGTCAAGCCGTGCAGATCGAGGGCGGGGATCACGAGGCGTCCCGCCGGCCCGACGTCAGGGCCACGACGGGTTTCGCAAAGAGAAGAAGGAGCACGACCGCCGCAAGCACGATGAGCGGCCAGCCCCAGGCCGGCTGGGCGAACTGCCCCTGCAGAGCCCCGACACCGACGGCGACCTGCAGCACCTGCCAGACGATCGCGGCCGCGCGGATCCAGGCCTGGCCGCGCAGCGCACCGACGACGATCGCGCCGAGCCAGGCTGCCGCGATGAGCCCGATGACCGTGAGGGCGATCCCGGCTCCGATACGTGCGCTCGGGCTCGTCAAGGTGTCGACCAGGAGCACGATCGCCAGGGCGGCGACCCCCAAGAATTCACCGGTCAGGAGCACGATCAACAGCCGCAGAAGGGCGGGACGGCGGGCGATGCTCACAGTGTTATCCCATTCGTAACTATTGATTAGCCGTAACAAGTATGAAACTCTTGAATCGGTTGATGTGACGCCTACAGGGTCGTAGGTGAGTCCCGAAATCTCTTCCCCCATTTTTCGAAGACTCTTCGACCGCGCGCGGATTCGACAACACGCGACTTCCGTGACTGCGTCAACAGCAACATATGAAGGAGTACCACCATGGATTGGCGTGACAAAGCCGCCTGTCTCACCGCCGACCCCGAACTGTTCTTCCCGGTCGGCAACACAGGCCCCGCTGTCGATCAGATCGACAAGGCCAAGTCGGTGTGCGCTCGGTGCTCCGTGACCGAGATGTGCCTGCAGTACGCCCTCGAGACCAACCAGGATTCCGGGGTCTGGGGCGGGCTGAGCGAAGACGAGCGCCGCGCGCTCAAGCGTCGTGCCGCCCGTGCCCGGCGCGCCAGCTAGCGTCACGAGCTCTTCTTCGTCACCCAGCGCAACGGAATGTCGATCGTGACCTCCGTGCCCTCGCCCTGCAGCGTGTGCCAGTCGATGGTGCCGCCCAGTTCGCCCTGAATCAGCGTGCGCACGATCTGCGTGCCGAGCCCGGATCCGACCTTGCCCTCGGCCAGCCCGACTCCGTTGTCGCGCACGCGGACTCTCAGTTGACCGTCTTTGCGCTTCGCTGAGATCTCGACCTCGCCGTCCTCCCGGCCGGCCAGGCCGTGCTCGACCGCATTGGTGACCAGCTCGGTCAGGGCCAGTGCCAGCGGCGTCGCGTACTCGCTCGGCAACTCGCCGAAGGTGCCGGTCTTCTTCGGACGCACCGTGGTGGTGTGACCGGACGCGACCTCGGTGATCAGCATCAGCACTCGGTCGAACACGTCATCGAAGTCGACGTTCTGGTCGAGGCCCTCGCTGAGGGTGTCGTGCACCACCGCGATGGCCGTCACCCGCCTCATGGCCTGGTTCAGGGCATCCCGCGCCACCTCGTTGTGCGTGCGCCTGCCCTGGATGCGCAGCAGCGACGCCACCGTCTGCAGGTTGTTCTTGACCCGGTGGTGGATCTCGCGGATCGTCGCGTCTTTGGTGATGAGCTCCTGCTCCTGATGACGCACCTCGGTGACGTCGCGCACCAGCACGATGGCGCCGACCCGCTCGCCGCGATGGCGGATCGGGATGGTGCGCAGGCTGACGGTGACGCCCTTGGCCTCGATGTCGGTGCGCCACGGCGCACGCCCGGTGACCACCAGCGGAAGCGACTCGTCGACGATCAGCTTGCCGCTCAGGAGGGCCGTGGTGACTTCGGCCAGCGACTCCCCCTCGAGCTCGCCGACGAAGCCCATGCGGGTGAAGGCCGAGAGGCCGTTCGGGCTGGCGAAGGTGACGACGCCGTCGACATCCAGCCGGATCAGCCCGTCCGAGGCGCGCGGGGCGCCCCGTCGAGGCCCGCTCGGCGCGGCGAGATCGGGGAAGTCGCCCGAGGCGATCATCGCGAACAGGTCGTTGGCGCACTGGTTGAAGGTGAGCTCCTGGCGACTCGGGGTGCGCGCCTCACTCAGGTTGCTGTGGCGGGTGATCACCGCGATCGGATGCTCGGTGGTGGCGGCCCCGCCCGCCGTCAGCCGGCGCACGACCGGAACAGCCCTGACCCGCGTCGGCGTCTCTTCGTACCAGTCCGGCGCCGCCGTGTCGACGATCTGCCCGGTCTCGAACGCCTGGGTCACCTGCTCGCGCCATTCGGGCTTGATCTCCTGGCCCACGAAGTCGCGGTAGAACAGCGTCGCCGCCGAGCTCGGGCGCGAGTGCGCCACCGCGATGAAGCTGTCGGATGCCGTCGGCACCCAGAGCACGATGTCGGCGAAGGCCAGATCGGCCAGCAGCTGCCCGTCGGCAACCAGCAGGTGCAACCATTCGACGTCGGCCGCAGCGGTCTCATGGTCGGTCGAGCGGCCCTGGGCCGCCATCAAGTCCGAGAGCGTCGACACCTGCCTAGGCTACGGGGTCGGGTCAGCCCCGGGCGCCGACCAGACCGAGCGCCACCAGACTGTCGGCGGAGGCGATCACGGCATCGGCGACCGGGAGCGGCTGCCACCCCAGAATCCGGGTCGCCTTGTCGTGGCTGGCGCCCTTCGCCTGGCCGAGCTGCGGAACCAGCTCGCGCAATCGCGGGATGAAGACAGCCAAGAAGCGCACCATCCCGGGTGATATCGCGCGGGTCGGCAGCTTGGCGCCCGCCGGGCCGAGGTGTTCGCTCAGCAGCTTCGCCAGCTCGGCGAAGGTCATCGGCGGGCCGGCCACCGCGAGAAACCGCTCGCCGGCTGCTGCGGGGTGGGTCATCGCGAGAAGGTGGAGCGACGCGACATCTCGCACGTCGACGATCGACGTCGAGATCGGCGGAATGACCGGCACCCCGCCGGTGAGCATGAGCCGCATCAGTTCGACTGAGGTCGAGAGGTCGGTGCCCCACGCCGGGCCGAAGACGCCCACCGGGTTCACGACCGACAGTTCGAGGCCGTTGCCCTCCCTCTGGATGAAATCCCACGCCGCACGCTCGGCGAGCGTCTTCGACTTCACATAGGCGGTGATGCCCGGGGTGGCCGGGTCGGTCCAGTCGGCCTCGATGTAGTCGCCGTCGTGCGTCTTCGGGCTGTAGCCGACGGCCGCGAAACTCGAGGTGAGCACGACGCGCGTGACCCCGGCGTCGCGGGCGGCCCTGAGCAGGCGCAGCGCGCCCTCGCGCGCCGGCACGATGAGTTCGTTCTCGTCCTGGGGCTGGGTCACCGGGAACGGCGAGGCCACGTGCAGCACGTAGGTGCAGTCGGCGACCGCCTCCGGCCATCCCTCGTCGCTCATCAGGTCGGCGGCGACGACCTCGATCGTCTCGGTCGCGAGCTTCTGGCCCGAGGATGCCGCTCCCGCCGCGGCGAGCGCGCGAACCGTGTCGGCGCGCGACAGGTTGCGCACGGTGGTGCGCACGCGGTATCCCGCTGCCAGCAGTTGGACGATGGCGTGCGAGCCGATGAAGCCCGTCCCACCCGTGACCAGAACCCGTTCACCGCTCATGGTGCGACCGTACCGTGTTGCGCTCCCGCACTCGGGCCACGAGCCTCATCGCGGGATGAGACGGCGTCGGCGGTCATGCCCCCACGGGAGCCGGGATGCGCAGCGGGGTCGTCACGCGCACCAGCTCGCTCAGTTGCTTGATGGCGGCGCGCGCACCCGACCGGGGCGCGGCATCGAGCAGCGCCCGCCCGCTCAGCAGGGCCGCGTCGAACCCGGCGGGATCCCAGGGCACGAGCACCGGCGCCTCGACGCCCCCGAACCGCGCGAGGGTCTGCCGCACTTGGGCTGCGGGATTCAGCCCGATCGCGCTCGAGCGCAGCTTGTTGATGACGGTCAGCACCCGGCCGGGTTCGACCAGCTCCGCCAGTTCGGCATGGGCGCGCAGCAGCCGCGACAGTCCGATCGGGTCGGCGGCACCCACCGCCACCACCAGGTCGGCCGAGCGGAGCACCTCGATCGTCGCCGCGTTGCGGCGCGGTGCGTTCAGATCGGTCATCAACTCCTCGTCGTGCTCGAAGCCGGCCGCCACATCGACCACGGTGACCTCGGCCCAGTCACGGACGGCAGTCAGCACGCCGCTCACCCGGTCCGAGGTGAGCTCGGGCCAGCGGCTGGCGCGCCCCAGGCCGGTGAGCACGTGGATGTCACCGCGTCCGGCCCTGTGCTGCTGCGCGATCCGCTCGAACTGGGCCCGATCGAGTGCGCCCGAGCCGGCAAGACGGCAGGCCGCGGCGAATCCCGGTGCCTCATCGAGCAGCCCGAGCGCGGGAGCGATCGCGGCCGCATGGGTGTCGGCATCGGCCAGCGCGATGGTCGCGGCATCCGAGCGATTCGCCTGAGCGTCGGCCAGCTCGGCCGCCAACGCGATGGCCAGGCTCGTGCGGCCGGGCGCCCCGGCGGGTCCCCACACCGCGATGACTCTGCCACGCCGCGGCCGCTGGTCGCCGCCTCCCGAGGATGCGGGGTCGGCGCGGCGCGCGGGGCGGACTCGGGTGGCTTCATCGACCGCGTCGATCATCGCCTCGAGGGCGAGGGCACCCGCTGCCGATCTGCTCGTCGCCTCGGGCGCGGCCGGCGCCTCGAACAACGGATCCCCGGCCGGCGTGCGGCGAACCGCCCACTCGAATGGCGCATCGACCGGATCGACGACGCCCAGCGTCGCGGCGAAGCGCCGCTCCTGCGCCGAGGCGGCCACCACGAGCAGGCGGACGCCGATGGCATCGCACGCCGCGACCACCCGTGAGCTCAGGTACTGCGGAGCGGCCGCGGCCACCGCCAACTCGGGCCGGGCCGTCTCGAGTTGCGCGGCGAGGTCGTCGGCGCCCGAGCACCGGGCGACCACGCGATGACCGTGCCGACCGGCCTCCGCGACCAACCGCTGCTCGTCGGCAAGCGGCAGGGCCAGGGCGACCGAGGTCATGAGCCGCCCCCCACCGCAGCAGCCTCGGCGATGGGGATGCCCGCCGGCACCACCGCGAGCGCCGCCTTGTGAGCGATCGCCTGCAGCAATCGGGCCACCCGTGTGCGCGGAACAAGCACCTCGACCGAACTGCCCGCGCTCGCGACCGAGAATCCCCGCGAGTCGTCGAGCACCTTCACCACGGTCGCGCCCGAGACGATGACCGTCGGCCCGGTCGGGTCGGCCGGCGGGCTGGAGGGGGCGGCGGCTGCGCTGCCGGGCGTGCCGGCGTCAGAAGGATCCGTCGAGGTCGTCGCCCCCACCGCATCCGGATCGGCGGCCGCCCAGATGTCGATCGCGGCACCCGGCACGACCGCGCCGCTGACCCGAACCGCCAACTGGAGCACGAGCGACGTCGAGCGCACGCCCGAGGCACTGCCCACTGACGAGGTCGGCAGCAACTCGCCCTTCGCGATCGGCTGCGTCACGACGAGTCCCCCGCTCGGGATGTCGCCCGCCGCCAGGTAAAGGCGGTCTGAGCCGTCGAGCGCCACACTGCGCGGCACGAGATCGCCCGCGTCGATGCGCTCACCGGGAGTCAGGGCCGACGCCGCCGCATACACCGTGACGCGGCGGTCGGCAGCGGCCACGATCCCGTACACCCCGGCGACCGAGCCGACGACGAGCAGCACGCCGAGCACGAGCCGCAGATCGGGCGTACGACGGCCGGCTGTCGAGAATCGGCGGCGCGAAGCCGCATCCGGATCGGGCATGGGCGCCTCCGTGCAAGGGGATGGATTCACCGGGAGCGGTGACGAATGGCCACCATGGTCGCCTGCGGCGCTCGGCAGCGCGCCGAGTTATCCACACGCCGGTCTCACTCGGATGCCGCGGTTCATAATCGAGCCATGGCACCCCTCGCGCCACCGCCCGACTCGTCGGCTCTCGGTCGTTTCCTGACCCTGGCCGACACCGCGGAGGTGCTCAACATCTCGGCGAGTCAGGCGTATGCGCTGGTGCGGTCGGGCGAGTTGCCGGCCATCAAGATCGGCGGCAGCGGGCCGGGCGCCGGCGGGCACTGGCGCGTCGAGCGCGACGTGCTCGAAGTGTACATCGCCGGCAAATACGAGGAGAACCGCCGACGCAACCTGTGGAACCAGGCCGAGTTCGCCGACATCCCCGAGCTGTTCGCCGAACGCGACCGCTAGCCGACTGCGCAGACGCCGCGGTCAGAAGCGCACGAGCACCAGTTCGCCGACCGGCAGAATCCGGATGCGGTCGACCGAGGCCGCGCGCCGCGGCACGCCGGGTTCGTGCTCGGCCAGGTCGAGGTGGTCGCGCCCCACTCGGTCGATGGTGCCGTGCAGGCGCTCGCCGGATGTCGTGCTCAGATCGACCGCTGCCCGCCTGCGGCACAGGTCGCGCAGCACGAAGGGCAGACCGAGCCGTGCCGACAGTGACCCCGCGGGTTCGACGGCGGGCACGGCCATGACGCTGCGCGCCACCTGCTCGGGCGTCGGAAGGATCGCGGCGATGGCCGACAGGGGGACGACGCATGACCCGCGTCGCGCCCCGATCAGCTCGCCGACGACCCAGTCGCGCCCGATCGATCCCACGGCGACCGTCACCGTCGAGCCGTCGCGCAGCGTCAGCCTCAGCGGCTCCGACGGGCGGTCATCCGGCCGGGTCATCGCGGTCATGCGATCGCGCACGGTCAGGCGGCCGAGCCGCAGCCGTTCCTCCTCGGCCAGCAGGTCGCCTTCCTCGGCGCCGAGCTCCTGCTCGAGCTGACTCTCCAGATCGTCGAAGAGGTTGTCCCAGCGCATGCCGCGACGCTATTCACCGATGACCGGGACCTCCGACGTTATCCACAGGGGAGTTCTGCCCATCGACAGAATCTCGGGTTGCATGGTTGGGTGTTCCCACCCCCGAGCGGGGGGCGAATCCTCAGCACGATTCGGAGGGCTCCATGAGCACCGTGTTCGACACCGCACCGACCGACGAGGCGGCATTCGACGGCACGGCGGTCCGCGCGCTGCGACCTCGATTCGACTCCGAAGACTTCTTCGGCCAGCAGCCGACGTCGACGCAGGCGCTGCCCGACCCCGCGCCCCTGCTCGAGAACCTCACGCGGTGCGTGATCGAGATCCTGGCCGGCGCGCGCGAGCTCGAGCAGATCGCCCGCTGGGTCAACGACGACGTCTACCGGCACCTGCTCAAGCGGGTGGTCATCTCGACCCGCGCCCGCCAGGCGAAGGGTCAGACCCCGGTGCGCCCGTCGTTCAGCCTCGGCTCCACGACGGTGTGCGAACCGCGCGACGGCGTCGTCGAAGCGGTCGTGGTGGTGCGCGGCCGGGCGCGCGCCCGCGCCGTCGCGATCCGGCTCGAAGGCCTCGACCGCCGCTGGCGGGCGACGGCGATCCACGTTCTCTAGGTGCGGCCCTCGGATGGTCGCGCCGGGTCCGGAGCTTCGGGTACTCCGGACCCGGCGCTCGTCAACGCGGGGGTTCGCTGGCGACGCCATAGGGAAACGCGCGGCGCTGACCAGTGCGGCGTGCTGCGTCGACATGCGGCAGGGTCTGACCGGATCAGCGGGCCCGGGCGAGAGGCAATCCGTTCTACTCGACGCGCGGGTCGTTCGAGACGATCGAGATCTGGCTGGTGACCAGTTCTTCCGGCAGTTCGAGCGGGCGGCGGCCGTAGTAGGCCTTGCCCTTGCGCCAGAACACGATGATCGGGATGACCCCGATCACCAGGGCGCCGATGCCGATCGCGATCACGATCGGGGTCGAGTTCGGGATCGCCGCAATGAAGATCCACACCATGAAGACGGCGCCGAGGCCGGGCCACAACGCGATGAAGATGAAGTTCTTCACCGACTTGAACACGATCCGGCGGTAGGCGACGACGACGGCGATCGCGGCCAGAGCGTAGTAGAACGCGATCTGCAGGCCGATCGACGAGACGGCGTCTGACAGGATCTGCCCGACGCTGCCCAGGAAGTTCGACCCGACGAACAAGATCAGCGACACGCAGGTCACGACGATGGTCGCGAACGCCGGGGTGCGCCACCGCTTGTTCGCGCGGCCGAACACCAGCGGGATGGTGTGATCGCGCCCCATGGCGAAGAGCGTGCGGGTGACCTGGATCAGCGTCGTCTCGAGCGTGGCGATCGTCGACAGCGCGACGGCGATGATCAGGATCTTGCCGCCGATGCCGGGCCAGATCTCATCGCCCAGGATGCTCAGCAGGTTGCCGTTGCTGTCGGCGATGGTCTTGGCCGGCAGGATCACCTGCACCGCGATGGTGAAGACCTCGAACAGCAGGAAGACGATGATCACGCCGATGATGCCGCCCCGGCCCGCCGCCTTGCGGCCGTTCTTGGTCTCTTCGTTGAGGTTCGACGAGACGTCCCAGCCCCAGTAGTAGAACGCGGCGATGAGGGCTGCGGCCACGAATCCGCCGACGCCGTTGAAGTGGCTGAAGCCGAGCCAGCTCCAGTCGAACGACGGACCCTTGTGGTGACCGGATGCCGCGTGAACGATGGCCAGGACGGCGAACAGGACCAGGATCGCGACCTCGATCGTCGACATGATCCATTGCGCCCGCGCGGTCACGCGCACGCCGACGAGCACCGCTCCCGCCATGATGAGGAACCAGACCGCGCCGATGACGGTGACCAGCAGAGTGTTGTCCGCGGCCTTGGGGTCGAACAGCGAGACCGTGGCCGCCCCGGCCGGAAGCGCGCCGGCGACCATGAAGATGGTGGCCGAGACCACGAGCGCCCATCCGGCGAAGAAGCCGAGGATCGGGTGCAGCGCGCGCCCGACCCACGAGTATGCGGCGCCGGCGTTGACGTCGGCGCGGCCGAGGTACGAGAACGCCCACGCGATGCCGAGCATCGGG
>DASTNC010000076.1:0-4731 GCA_035721225.1 Pseudolysinimonas sp. | reverse complement strand
CCCGCGGCTCTCGCGGCGGCGAGCACCTCTTCGAGGGCTGCGTAGCCGGCGGATCCGTGACGCTCGTAGAACGCGACCTGCGGCTTGACGATCCCGACGCGACCTGCGGCGGCTGCGACGACGCGCACACCGAAGTCACGCGCTCCAGCAGCAGAATCCGGCAGCCCCCAGGCCCGAAGCAGAGCAGCATGCGGATCGATGCCGACGCACAGCTGCCCGCTGGTCGCGAAGGTGCTCGCCAGGCGGGCCCCGAAGGCCTCGGTCATCCGGCGACTCCTGCGGCTTCGCAGTCGCTTGCGACCCCGGTGACCGCGATATCCAGGCGTGCTGCACGGTCGGCCGCGTAATCCTGCAGGCTCCGCACGCGCATCTCTCCGCGCGGCACCTCGAAGGCCGCCACGGCGGCGCCGACCTGCGCGATGGTGGTGAACAGGGGCTTGTCCGCCGCCACCGTGGCCGTGCGGATCTCGAATCCGTCCGCGCGAGCGCTGCGCCCGCTCGGGGTGTTGATCACGATGTCGATCTCGCCCGCGTTGATCAGGTCGACGATCGACGGCTCGCCGTCGACGACCGTTTGGCCCATGAAGTACTTGCGGACGGTGGTCGCCGGGATGCCGTTGCGCGCGAGCACCTCGGCCGTTCCCTCGGTCGCCACGATGTCGAAGCCGAGTTGCGACATTCTGAGCATCGGCAGCACGATCGCTCGCTTGTCGCGGTCGGCGACCGAGACGAACACCGTGCCGTTGCTGGGCAGGCCGCCGTATGCCGCATCCTGGCTCTTGGCGAACGCGCGCGGAAAGTCGGCGTCGATGCCCATCACCTCGCCCGTCGACCGCATCTCGGGGCCGAGCACCGAGTCGACGATGTTGCCCTCCTTGGTGCGGAAGCGGTTGAACGGCAGCACCGCCTCTTTCACCGAGATCGGCGAATCGAGGGGAACGTGCGAGCCGTCGGCCGCAGGCAGCATGCCCGAACCCACCAGATCTCGGATGCTGCGGCCCACCATGATCAGCGACGCCGCCTTGGCCAGCGGGATCCCCAGAGCTTTCGAGACGAACGGCACGGTGCGCGACGCGCGCGGATTCGCCTCGAGCACATAGAGCACCCCGGCGCCGATCGCGAACTGCACGTTGAGCAGCCCGCGCACGCCGATGCCCTGGGCGATCTTGCGGGTGGCGATGACGACCTGGTCGATCACGTCCCGGCCGAGCGTCACGGGGGGCAGCGTGCAGGCCGAGTCGCCGGAGTGCACGCCCGCCTCTTCGATGTGCTCCATGATCCCGCCGACGTAGAGCTCGTGGCCGTCGTAGAGCGCGTCGACGTCGATCTCGAGAGCGTCATCGAGGAAGCGGTCGACCAGCAGAGGCGACCCGGGCCCGATGATCGCCTGCTCGCGCACCCGGTCGAAGTAGTCCTCGAGGCCCGGGGTGTCGTAGACGATCTCCATTCCGCGTCCGCCGAGCACGTAACTCGGACGAACCAGCACCGGATAACCGATCGCCTCGGCGGCCGCGACCGCAGACGGGGCGTCGGTCGCCGTGCCGTTCTTGGGCGCGATCAGCTTCGCCTCGTCGAGGATCTGGGAGAACAGCCCGCGCTCCTCAGCCAGGTCGATCGCGCCCGGCGAGGTGCCGAGGATCGGCACGCCGGCCGCCTCGAGGCCCTTCGCCAGCCCGAGGGCGGTCTGTCCGCCGAGCTGCACGATGACGCCCACCAGTTCGCCGGACTGCGACTCGGCGTGGATGACCTCGAGCACGTCTTCGAGGGTCAGCGGCTCGAAGTACAACCGGTCACTGGTGTCGTAGTCGGTCGACACCGTTTCGGGATTGCAGTTGATCATGATGGTCTCGAACCCGGCGTCGTGCAGCGCGAAGCTCGCGTGCACGCAGCTGTAGTCGAACTCGACGCCCTGGCCGATCCGGTTCGGGCCTGAGCCGAGGATGACCACCTTGCGTGCGTCGGAGGGCGCGACCTCGGTCTCGAGGTCGTAGCTCGAGTAGTGGTACGGCGTGAGGGCCGGGAACTCGCCGGCGCAGGTGTCCACGGTCTTGTAGACCGGACGGACGCCCGACTGCCAGCGCGCGTTGCGCACCGCCTGCTCGGTCAGCCCGCGCAGCTCGGCGATCTGGGCATCCGAGAAGCCGTGGTCCTTGGCGAGTTCGAAGAGCTCGCGGTCGAAGGGGCGCAGTCCGGCGACCTCGGCGGCCACCTCGTTGATCAGCACGATCTGGTCGAGGAACCACGGGTCGATCTTGGTGGCCTCGAACATCTCCTCGACCGTGGCCCCGGCGCGCAGGGCCTGCTGCACCGTGACGATACGGCCGTCGGTCGGCACCTTCGACGCCTCGATCAGCTGGGCCTTGGTGCGCCGCTCGGCACCCCAGTGGAAGCTGCTCCCCCGCTTCTCGAGGGAGCGCAGCGCCTTCTGAAGCGCGGTCGTGTAGTTGCGCCCGATCGCCATCGCTTCGCCGACGCTCTTCATGGTCGTGGTCAGGGTGGCATCGGCCGAGGGGAACTTCTCGAAGGCGAAGCGCGGCACCTTCACGACGATGTAGTCGAGGGTCGGCTCGAAGCTCGCCGGCGTGACCTTCGTGATGTCGTTCGGGATCTCGTCGAGCCGATAGCCGATCGCGAGCTTGGCCGCGATCTTGGCGATCGGGAATCCCGTCGCCTTCGACGCGAGTGCGCTCGAACGCGACACGCGCGGGTTCATCTCGATGACGATGATCCGCCCGTTGCTCGGGTCGACCGCGAACTGGATGTTGCAGCCGCCGGTATCCACGCCCACCGCCCGGATGATGTCGATCCCGATGTCGCGCATCCGCTGATATTCGCGATCGGTGAGGGTCAGCGCCGGGGCGACCGTGATCGAGTCGCCGGTGTGGACGCCGACCGGATCGACGTTCTCGATCGAGCAGACCACGACCGTGTTGTCGGCTGTGTCGCGCATCAGCTCGAGCTCGTACTCCTTCCACCCGAGGATCGACTCCTCGAGCAGTACCTCGTGCGTCGGGCTCTGGTGAAGGCCGTCGGTGACCATCCGGACCAGGTCGTCCCGGGTGTAGGCGAAGCCAGAGCCCAGGCCGCCCATCGTGAACGACGGGCGCACCACCATCGGGTAGCCCAGGTCGTCGGCTGCCGTGAGGGCCTCCTCGAGCGTGTGCACGATATGGCTGCGCGCCACTTCGGCGCCGCATTCGATCACCAGCTCCTTGAAGATCTGCCGGTTCTCGCCCTTCTCGATCGCCTCGACCTTGGCGCCGATCAGTTCCACCCCGTACTTGGCCAGGATGCCCGCCTGATCGAGCCTGATCGCCGCATTCAGGGCGGTCTGGCCGCCCAGGGTCGGGAGCACGGCATCCGGCCGCTCGAGTTTGATGATCGCCTCGAGCGCCTCGTTCGTGATCGGCTCGATGTAGGTGGCGTCGGCGAAGTCGGGGTCGGTCATGATCGTGGCCGGATTCGGGTTGACCAGGATGACGCGCACGCCCTCCTCGCGCAGCACCCGGCAGGCCTGGGTGCCGGAGTAGTCGAACTCGGCTGCCTGCCCGATGACGATCGGCCCTGAGCCGATCACGAGCACGCTCTGGATGTCTGGTCGCTTGGGCACTAGTTGCTTTCCTTGCCGGCGGACGTGGCTGTGACCAGCGCCGCGAAGCGGTCGAAGAGGTAGTTGGCGTCATGCGGACCTGCCGCCGCCTCAGGGTGGTACTGGACCGAGAAAGCCGGAATGTCGAGCGCGTTGAGCCCTTCGACCACGCCGTCGTTCAGGCCGACATGGCTGACCTCGAGACGGCCGTAGCCGTTCGGGCTCTCGATGACGCCGTCGGTCGGAGCGTCGACCGCGAAGCCGTGGTTGTGCGCGGTGATCTCGACGCGCCCGGTCGCCTTGTCGAGCACGGGCTGGTTGATCCCGCGGTGACCGAACGGCAGCTTGTACGTGCCCAGACCGAGCGCCCGGCCCAACAGCTGGTTGCCGAAGCAGATGCCGAAGAACGGCAGTCCGGCATCCAGGATGCCGCGCAGCAGCGTCACATGGTCGTCAGAGGCTTCGGGGTCCCCCGGCCCGTTCGAGTAGAACGCCGCGACCGGGTGGATCGCGAGCACCTGCTCGAGCGTGGAATCCTGCGGCAGTACGTGCACGTCGAAGCCGCGCCGCGCCAGGTTGTCGATCGTCGACTGTTTGACGCCGAGGTCGAGCACCGCCAGGGCGCCCAGCTTCGGCACCCCGCCGTCGGCAGGCGTGACGCTCTCTGCGGTCACCGAGACCTCGGCCGAGAGGTTGAGACCCGCCATCTCGGGGCCGCTGCGCACGATCGCGAGCTGCTCGTCGGGGCTCAACGCAGCGTCCGGGCCCGAGAAGACTCCCGCGCGCATCGCACCGGTGTCGCGCAGCCGGCGGGTGACGGCGCGGGTGTCGATGCCGCTCAGGCCCACGATCCCGTTCTCGGCGAGTTCCTCGTCGAGGCTGCGGGTCGCCCGCCAGTTGCTGACCACTCGCGAGGGGTCACGGACGACGTAGCCCGAGACCCAGATGCGGCGGCTCTCGGGGTCTTCGTCGTTCATCCCGGTGTTGCCGATGTGCGGTGCGGTCATGATGACGATCTGACCGGCATAGCTGGGGTCGGTCAGCGTCTCCTGATAGCCGGTCATGCCCGTGGTGAAGACCGCCTCCCCGAGGGTGTGGCCTCGGGCCCCATAGGCGCGGCCCGGATAGCGTGTGCCGTCTTC
>DASTNC010000075.1:0-44119 GCA_035721225.1 Pseudolysinimonas sp. | reverse complement strand
AGGATGATCGCCGGGATCCACAGCACGGCCTGCCAGTGCACCGGCGCCCCGAAGATCACCGCGAACGCGATGAGCACCGGGATGCTCGCCAGAAACTCGATGCCCTTGCTCAGCACGATCCGCCCCACCCAGATCGTGCGGGGGATCGTGGTCGACCGGATGAGCTTGCCCTCGCTGGTGAAGGCGCGGGTGCTGTCTGAGATGGCGCCGTTGAACCAGGTCCAGGGCAGCAGACCCGAGATCAGGAACACGATGTACGGCGACTGCCCGATGACGTGGCGGTGGAAGACCAGCACGAAGACGAAGAAGTAGATCCCGGCCATCAGCAGGGGATCGATCACCGACCACAGGTAGCCGAGCGCCGACGTCGTGTAGCGCACCTTGAGGTCGCGCGAGGTCAGCAGCCACAGCGAACGGCGGTATCGCTCGAATGGCGACCAGCGGGCGCGAGGCAGCGTCGACGTGGTCACGACGTCAGACTATCGACAGGCGCGCGCACCGTCGGGACCGGGCAGGCCCCGGGCCGCCCGTGTGATGGGAATCACACGAACAAGTTGGCGCGTTCCAGGTCTTCGGCGAAGTCGATCTCGACGGCGTACAGGTCAGAGATGTCGACCGGCTCGACGCGCAGCTTGTCGTCGGCGATCGCCAGCTCGATGCCGCGCTCGAAGTAGTCCTGGTCGCCGACCTTCGTGAGGTGGCGCAGCAGCGTCGCCTTGTCGGTGCTCGAGATGTAGTTGATGCCCACGGCCTCGCCGAGCCCGCCGACGACCGTCTTCGACAGTTCGTTGATGAAGCCGTGCGCATCGGTCGTGTACTTGACCTCTTCGTCTGAGACCTTGGCCGTGTTCACGCTGACGAAGCTGCGGTCGGCGGCCACCAGATCGCCCACGCGCACGAGCACCTCGGGGTCGAAGACGACGTCGCCGTTCATCCAGAGCACGCCTCCGGCGCTGGATGCCTGCAGGGCCCGCATCAGGCTCTTGCTGGTGTTCGTCTGGTCGTACTGCTCGTTGTAGACGTAGGAGGCCTGGGGAAAGGCTTCGATGATGTGCTCGAGCTTGTAGCCCACGACGATGGTCACCGCGGCGTCATTGCCGAATGCGGCACGGATGTTGTCGAACTGCTGCTGCATGATGGTGCGGCCGTCGCTCAACTCGGTGAGCGGCTTGGGCAGCGAACGACCGAGTCTGCTGCCCATTCCGGCGGCCAGGATCACGATCTGGGTGGTCGGCTTCGGGGTGCTCATGCTGATGATGCTCCTCAAGGATTCGTCTGCGAGTGGAGCGACGATGCATGAAATGAAGCACGGCGGGGAGAGTTCACCCGCTGTTCATCACCGATCCGGCTGTGCGACACACCTTTGTGCTCACGAGGATTCTAGTCGGAGGCCTCCCCGAGTCAGCGGACGCACAGCATTCTGTTGTCGTTTCGTGATGCCACCTCTCGGCCATCTGTGCAGTACTCCAGGGAGAGCCTCGGTCGCTGTCGCGGTTGGTACGTTGTACCGGTGGAAGCCGAATCGGAGCCGTCGACGCCCAAGCGTCAGGGTCCAGGAGGCAGGTCCGCAGCGGCCCGCTCGAGCGTGGGACGACGCCCAGGGGGAGCAAGCGCATCCGCTGCCGCCGCGTCTCGCCGAGCGAATCAGCCGGCCGGCCCCGCGGCAGGGCCCGGGGCGGCGACGAGCGGCGTGAAGCGGCCGCAGGGGCCCGCGGCGGCCCCGTCCGCACCGCGACCGACGGCCGCGCCCCCGTCGGCGGGCGCAGACGAGGCGTCACCCATTCGGCGATCGGTGATCGAGACCCCGGTGCTGGGCTCGCCCCGGGTCGGGCCTGCGCGTCCTCGAGGAGTGCCGGCCCCGCCCGAGGCGGCGCCCGAACCGGAAGCCGCAGCCGAACCCGAGGCACCCGCCGCGGCCGCGCCCGTCGGCCCGACACGGCGCACGAAGTCCGCTCATCCGGCATCCCTCCGTTCTGCCGCTACGACCGCGACAGAGGTCGCTCTCTCGGTCACCGGACTCAGCAAGACCTTCGGCGACACGGTGGCGGTCGACACCGTCGATCTGACCGTGCCGTCCGGCTCCTTCTTCGGGTTCGTCGGCCCGAACGGCGCAGGCAAGACCACCACCCTCTCGATGGTGACCGGCCTGCTGCGCCCCGACTCGGGCGTCGTCACGATCTACGGCGTGGATGTCTGGGCCAACCCCGCGGTCGCCAAGAAGTCGCTGGGCGTGCTGCCCGACCGGCTGCGGCTGTTCGACCGGCTCACCGGCTCGGAGTTCCTGCATCACGCCGGCGCCCTGCGCGGTCTCGACCGCCAGACGACCAGCAGTCGCGTCGACGACCTCGAGCGCGCGTTCGGCATCGAGCACTCGGCGAAGCGCCTCGTCTCGGACTACTCCGCGGGCATGATCAAGAAGATCGGCATCGCGGCAGCCATGATCCATTCGCCGCGCCTGCTCGTCCTCGACGAACCATTCGAATCGGTCGACCCGGTCTCGGCGCAGGTGGTCATCGACATCCTGAAGAAGTTCGCGGCGGCCGGCGGCACCGTGCTGCTGTCGAGCCACAGCATGGACCTCATCGAGCGCGTCTGCGACTCGGTCGCGATCATCGCCGAGGGTCGGATGCTGGCCAGCGGACCGATGGCGGACGTGCTCGACGGGCACTCGCTCGAGGAGCGGTTCGTCGAGCTGGCGGGCGGCGCCACCGCAGTGGAGGGCATGGAGTGGTTGCAGAGCTTCTCCGACTGAAGGCCAGGCTGCTCGTCAACGGGTTCCGGCGAGCTCCGTCGCGCATTCTCGGTTCGGTCGTGCTCGTGGCGATCGCGGTTCTCGGCCTGGCTCTGCTGTTCGTCGTCGCGTCGCGGGTCACCGAGTTCGACGGCGAGATCGTGGGGCGCACGATCGTGCTCGTCGGAGCAGAAGTCAGCCTCGGGGCGCTGTTTCTGCCTGCGATGTTCTCGCGGTCGGCCTTGGTCGAGCCCCGCGCCTTTCTCGGCTACCGGATCCGCTCGGAACCGCTCGCCGCGGCCCTGCTGCTGCTGACGCTGGTCGGCCCTGCGGCGCTGCTGATCGCGGTTGCGCTCGCGCCCGCCGTGGCGTGGCGGTCGGTCCCCGGCGCGACGGGGACCGCGCTCGCGGCGGCGCCGCTGCTCGTGCTCCAGCTCCTGCTGCTGGTTCGGATCGGCGTGGCCGTGGGAGCCTGGGCGGGGAGCTACCCGCTCGCACGCTGGTGGGTGCGCCTGGTGGGCATCGTCGTGCTCGTGACCGGGACGCTCTTCCTGGCGGGGCTGCTGTTGCCGCGCGCCGTGCTGCTCGCGCCGGAACGGTCGCTCGCCGCCCTGTCGCCGATCGCGCGGTTTCTCGCTCAGCTCCACCCCGAGCAGGTGTCGGATGTCCTCGCCGGGTCCCCGCTGGCCTCGCTCTGGGGCGCGCCCGGCCTGGCCGTGTCGGGGCTGGGACAGCCGGGAGGCGCCCTCTGGATCGGCGCCGCCGTGATCGTCGTGCTCGCCATGCTGTGGTGGGGGCTCGTCGCCGGCGCCCTGCGCCCGACGCGCGCGCAGAAGGTCAGTCGCGCCGAGCGGGTTCCCGGCTGGTTCCGACGGATGCCCGCGACGCCTGCGGGAGCCGTCGCCGCACGCAGCTTCATCTATTGGCTGCGCGACCCGCGCTACCGGGTGGTGTTCGGCATCCTGCCCCTGCTTCCGATCCTGACCGTGCTCGCCTTCGTCATCGGAGGAGTGCCGCCGCGCGTCGGTGCCTTCGTGCCGCTGCCCCTGATGGTGCTCGTGCTCGCCTGGTCGACGATCCACAACGACATCGCCTACGACTCGACGGCGGTGTGGTCGCACGTGGTCGCGCAGACCCGCGGGCTTCACGACCGACTCGGGCGGGTCTGGCCGGTGCTCGCGTTCGGGGTCATCCTGATCGCGGTCGGCACGCCCATCACGGCGTGGGCCCAGGGGGATCCGGATGCGGTGCCGGCCGTTCTGGGCATCACCCTCGCGCTGCTGCTCGGGGGTGTCGGCGTGGGGAGCGCGATGTCGGCGCGATTCCCGTACCCGGCCCCGCGGCCCGGCGACGGCCCGTTCACCTACCCGCAGGCGACGGGAAGCACCGGCGGCGCGGCTCAGGCCGGTTCGTTCCTGCTGACGATCGTGGTCGCACTGCCGCCGATCGCGGCGACGACGCTGTGGCTGATGGGGTTCCCGGGCCCGCTGCCGTGGATCGCGCTCGCGGTCGGGCTGGTGTCGGGGGCGATCGCGCTGGCGCTCGGCCTGGGGAGCGGAGCATCCGCTTTCGACCGCCGGGGCCCGGAACTGCTGGCCTTCACCATGCAAAACTAGAACCATGAGCGCCGAGCAGATGAGCACCCTCGAACCGGGCGTACCGGACACGGCCGGCGGCGGCGCCGGCACCGACCTGCTCGAGAAGGAGCTCCAGGAGCTCATCGAGAAGGAACTCACCGAGGACGGCGACCACGACCGCTTCTCGCACTACGTGCAGAAGGACAAGATCCTCGAGTCGGCCGTCACGGGCAAGCCGGTGATCGCCCTGTGCGGCAAGGTCTGGGTGCCGGGCCGCGATCCCGAGAAGTTCCCGGTCTGCCCCGACTGCAAGAAGATCTACGACCGGATGAAGTAGGAGCGCCGCGCGCCCGGCGCCCCGCGCCCCCCGCGCCCGTCACTTTTTCGACGGTTTGCAGCAATTTCGGGCGTTCGGTCGCTCGAAACTGCTGCGAGAGTTCGAAACACCGAGGCTGCGCGTGATGCGTGATGCGTGATGCGTGAGGCTGCGGGGCGCCGCCCGGCGCGGCGCTACAGGTACCGCGTCGGGATCGCGGGCTCGCCCCGCGACAGTGAGAGAGCCTGCACCGGCAGCTCGGCCATGGCGGCGGCGTGGTGGGCGCGCCCGGCGATGACCCCGGCGGCGCCGAGATGCGACTCGATGACCTCGCCCTCGCGCACGAGGTCGACGAGCAAGGGCCGCCCGACCGAGGCGCCGACCGGCGGGTCCTCGACGTAGATGTCTTCGGCAACTGCGACGCCATCGCGCACGGTGCGCACCGGTTGCTTGCGCCCGGCGACGGTGGCTTTGCCTTCCGACGTCTTGCCGACAGGCATCCACCCGCCCGAGCCGTCGAGGTGCGCGACCAGCTTGTAGACCATGCCGGCCGCGGGCGATCCGGATCCTGTCACCAGCGACGTTCCGACCCCGTACGAGTTCACCGGCGCCGACTGCAGCGCGGCGATGGCGTGTTCGTCGAGGTCGTTGGTGACCGTGATGCGCGTGTCGACGGCCCCGAGCGCGTCGAGCTGAGCGCGCACCTCGCGCACCACGACGCCGAGGTCGCCCGAGTCGATCCGCACCGCGCCGAGCGAGGTGCCGGCCACACGAACGGCGGTCTCGACGGCAGTCGGGATGTCGTAGGTATCGACCAGCAGCGTCGTCCCGACGCCCATGGCCGCGACCTGGGCGCGGAAGGCGTCCTCCTCCGAGTCGAAGAGCAGGGTGAAGGCGTGCGCGGCCGTTCCCATGGTCGGGATGCCCCACTCGCGCCCGGCCTCCAAGTTGCTGGTCGCCCCGAACCCGGCGATGTATGCGGCCCGGGCGGCCGCCACGGCGGACCGCTCGCCGGTGCGCCGCGATCCCATCTCGGCCAGGGGCCGATCCCCGGCGGCCGACACCATGCGCGCGGCAGCCGACGCCACCGCCGAGTCGTAGTTGAACACGCTGAGCGCGAGGGTCTCGAGCACCACGGCCTCGGCGAAGCTGCCCTCGACGACGAGCACGGGTGAGCCCGGAAAATACAGTTCGCCCTCTGCGTAGCCCCGGATGGTCCCCGAGAACCGGTACCCCTCGAGCCAGTCGAGCGTGGCGTCGCTGACCACCTGTTCCCGCTTCAGGAAGGCGAGTTCGCGGTCGCCGAAGCGGAAGTCCTGAACGAGCTGCAGCAGTCGGCCCGTGCCGGCGACCACCCCGTAGCGGCGTCCGCTCGGCAGGCGGCGGGCGAAGAGTTCGAACACACTGGGCCGGAGCGCGCGTCCATCGGCCAGCGCCGCGTCGATCATCGTCAGCTCGTAGCGGTCGGTGAGGAGCGCGCTCGTCATGGAGTCGAGCCTAGAGCGCGCGGGGGCTTGGAGCGTCGACGCCGACGCCGACGCCGTCGCCGTGCCGGCGCCGGCGAAGCTCTGCTTCGCCGGTTGTCACTATCTTTGAGGGATGACCGCGACCGACGCCCCGATCGGCGTGTTCGACAGCGGAGTCGGCGGCCTGACGGTGGCACGGGCGATCCTCGATCAACTGCCGCGCGAGTCGATCCTCTACGTGGGCGACACCGCGCATTCGCCCTACGGTCCGAAGCCGATCGCCGAGGTGCGCGCCTATGCCCTGCAGGTGCTCGACGACATGGTCGCGACCGGGGTGAAGGCCCTGGTCATCGCGTGCAACACGGCGAGCGCGGCGATGCTGCGGGATGCCCGCGAGCGCTACGAGGCGGCCAGCGGCATCCCGGTGGTCGAGGTGATCCAGCCCGCGGTCCGCGCCGCGGTGCGCGCCACGCGCAACGGGCGGGTCGGCGTGATCGGAACCGCGGGGACGATCCAGTCGCGCGCCTACCACGACGCGTTCGCCGCGGCATCCGGCATCGAGCTGTTCAGCAGGGCGTGCCCGCGCTTCGTCGAATTCGTCGAGGCGGGAGTGACGAGCGGCCCCGAGCTGTTCGCCGCAGCCGAGGAGTACCTCGCTCCGCTGCGCGACGCCGACATCGACACCCTCGTGCTGGGCTGCACGCACTACCCGCTGATGTCGGCGGCGATCCAATACGTGGTGGGCCCGGATGTACGGCTCGTGTCGAGCGCCGACGAGACCGCCGCCGACCTCTACCGGGTGCTCGTGAGCAATGGACTCGAGCGCACCTCGGCCGGGGACGGCCCGCCCACCCACACCTTCGAGAGCACGGGCGACGACGAAGCCGCGTTCCGGCAGCTCGCGACCCGCTTTCTCGGACCGGAAGTCACTCGAGTCGAGACCTTCGAAACGGGAGCGATCACGCTTCCGCGCGGCTGACCCGGGCCGCGCGCCCCACCACGTCCGAACGGCATCACCAACCCGAAAGGCATCATGACCCGCATCGACGGTCGCGACAGCGACCACCTCCGCCCCGTGACGATCGAACGCGGCTGGAGCAAGCAGGCCGAAGGCAGCGCCCTGATCAGCTTCGGCGACACCCGAGTGCTCTGCACCGCCAGCTTCACCAACGGCGTGCCGCGCTGGCTCACCGGCAAGGGCCGCGGCTGGGTGACCGCCGAGTATTCGATGCTGCCGCGCAGCACGAATGACCGGATGGATCGCGAGTCGGTCAAGGGCCGCATCGGCGGCCGCACCCACGAGATCTCGCGCCTGATCGGGCGGAGCCTGCGGGCCGTGATCGACACGAAGGCGCTCGGCGAGAACACGCTCGTCATCGACTGCGACGTGCTGCAGGCCGATGGCGGCACCCGCACCGCATCGATCACCGGCGCCTATGTGGCCATGGCCGACGCGATCCAGTGGGGCCGCAGCAAGGGATTCATCGGCAAGAGCGCCACGCCGCTCATCGACTCGGTGGCGGCGGTGAGCGTGGGGATCGTCGACGGTGTTCCCCTGCTCGATCTCGCTTACACCGAGGACTCGCGCGCCGAGACCGACATGAACGTCGTGGTCACCGGTCGCGGCCTGTTCGTCGAGGTGCAGGGAACGGCCGAGGGCGCGCCCTTCGACCGCACGGAGCTCAACACCCTGCTCGACCTGGCACTCGGCGGCACGACGACCCTGACCGCGCTGCAGGCCGCGGCGCTCGAGCCGTACGTCGGCGGGGCGACCGCGGTGAACTCATGACGGTCTTCGTGCTGGCCACTCACAACGCCCACAAGGTCGACGAGTTGCGGCGCATCCTGGGGGAGCGGCTCGGGCATCACGAACTGATCGGCTACGACGGTCCCGAGCCGGTCGAAGATGCCGACACCTTCGAGGGCAATGCGCTGATCAAGGCGCGGGCGGCGGCGGTCTTCACCGGCCTCCCGGCGATCGCCGACGATTCGGGGATCTGCGTCGATGCGCTCGGCGGGGCCCCCGGCATCCACTCGGCGCGGTACGCCGGCACCCGGGATGACGGCGACAACTACCGCCTGCTGCTGAAGAACCTCGACGGTGTGGCGGATCGCGCGGCCCAGTTCGTCTGCGCCGCAGCCCTGGTCGACGTGGGCGCCCTCGATGCCGGCCCGATCCCCACGGGGCTGCAGAGCTCGGACGGCGGCTTCGAGCACACCGAGCGCGGCACCTGGCCGGGCAGCGTGCTCGAGGCTCCCGCGGGAAGCGGGGGTTTCGGTTACGACCCGATCTTCCGGCCCGACGGGCTCGAGGTGAGCTCGGCTGAACTCACCGCCGACGAGAAGAACGCCGTGAGCCACCGTGCCATGGCGTTCGGGCTGCTGGTGGCGGCCCTGCGGGCCCGATACGGCTGAGGCGCACGCCGCAGCGGGGCCCCGTACCCTGGGGTGCATGGCTCACGATCACGCCGAGCACGCGCACGGCAACCGCGCCCGGCTCGGCGCCGCGCTCGCGATCGTCGTCGTTGTTCTGCTGATCGAGCTGCTCGGGGCGTGGCTCTCGGGGTCGTTGGCCCTGCTCGCGGATGCCGGCCACATGACCAGCGACGCGATCGGCCTGGTCGTCGCCCTGGTCGCCAGCACGATCGCCGCGCGGCCGGCCACTGATCGGCATACCTTCGGATTCCGCCGGGTCGAGGTGCTGGGCGCTCTCGTCAACGGCGCGCTGCTCACCGTCGTCGCGGTCACCGTCGCCATCGAGGCGATTCGGCGTCTGCTCGCACCCGAGACCGGACAGGTGAACGGCCTGCCGCTGCTCATCGTCGCGGCAATCGGCCTGGTCGCGAACCTGGTCGCCTTCTCGATCCTGCGCAGGGGCGATCGCGCATCGCTCAACCTGCGGGGGGCGTATCTCGAGGTGCTGGGCGATCTGCTGGGGTCGATCGCCGCGCTGGTCGCGGGCATCGCCATCCTGACGACCGGCTTCGCGGCCGCCGACGCGATCGCGTCACTGCTGATCGCCGTGCTGATCGTTCCGCGCGCGGTGTCGCTGCTGCGCGACGTGGTGCACGTGCTGACCGAGTCGGCTCCGCGCGGAACCGACGCCGAGCAGATCCGCGAGCACCTGCTGCAGACGGCCGGCGTCGTCGATGTGCACGACGTGCACGTCTGGACGATCACCTCGGCCGATCCGGTCTTCACCGCGCACGTCGAGGTCGATCCCGGCGTGTTCGAGCGCGGGGAGACCGACGGGATGCTCGACCGACTGGGCGAGTGCCTCAAGGGCCACTTCGATGTCGCGCACTCGACGTTCCAGCTCGAGCCGGCCGGACATGCCCAGCACGAGGGGGAGTCCCATCGCTGAGCGGTCGCGCGCCGCCGCCGAGGACTATCTCAAGGCGATCTACGCGCACGCCGAGTGGGAGCCCGAGAACCTGATCGGCAGCTCGCAGCTCGCAGCTCGGTTGGGGCTGGCTCCGAGCTCGGTCACCGAGATGGTCAAGAAGCTGGTCGCGCAGGGCCTCGTCGAGCACGCGCCGTACGGGGCGATCGGGCTCACGGCATCCGGCCGCACCGAGGCGCTGCGCATGGTGCGCCGCCACCGCCTGGTCGAGACCTGGCTGGTTCAGCAGTTCGGCTACAGCTGGGACGAGGTGCACGACGAGGCCGAGATCCTCGAGCACACCCTGAGCGACCGCCTGCTGGATGCCATCGACGCCCAGCTCGGACGGCCCGCCCTCGACCCGCACGGCGATCCGATCCCGGCCGCCGATCTGACCATGCCCGCGTTCAGCGGCATCCTGGCGGCGCGGCTCGCCCCGGGAGCGCGCGGCCGGGTGCTGCGCATCGACGATCACGACCCCGCCGTGCTGCGGGCGCTCGCGGCCGACGGCATCGGCCTCGGGTCGACGGTGGCGGGCGGCCAGTTGGAGGGCGATGCGGCTCGCGCGGTGTGGGTCGCCCCTCTCTGATCGCCCGGGTGTGATCGCCCGGGTCTGATACTTTCGGTCTACCGAAATATCGGACATCGGAGGCCGCATGACCGAGCGCTCCGGGCTGCGCGGTCTGCTGCCCCTGCTCGGTCCGGCCATGGTCGCGGGCGTCGCCTACCTCGATCCCGGAAACATCGCGAGCAATGCCAGTGCCGGAGCGCGCTACGGCTACCTGCTGGTCTGGGTCGTCGTGGTGGCGAACACGATGGCGTGGCTCGTGCAGTACCTCTCGGCCAAGCTCGGATTCTCGACGGGCGAGAGCCTGCCGGGCCTGCTCGGCCAGAGCCTGCGGCGGCGCGGCTCTCGCTACGCCTTCTGGGTGCAGGCCGAACTGGTCGCCATGGCGACCGACATCGCCGAGGTGATCGGCGGCGCCATCGCACTGAACCTGCTGTTCCAGCTGCCGCTGATCGTGGGCGGCATCATCACGGGCAGCGTCTCGCTCCTGCTGCTCGTCCTGACCAACTGGCGCGGCTCGCGGGCCTTCGAGCGCGTCGTGACCGGGCTGGTGGTGATCATCGGGGTGGGGTTCTGCGCCGGCATCCTGTTCGCCCCGGTCGACGGCGCCGCGGCGGCGGGCGGCCTGGTGCCGCGCTTCACCGACTCGGGCTCTGTGGTGCTCGCCGCCTCGATCCTCGGCGCCACGGTGATGCCGCACGCGATCTACGCGCACTCGGCCCTCACCCGCGACCGCTTCGGGCGAGTGGATGACGGCCCGGAACGGCGTCGCGTGCTGCGCGCGACGCGGCTCGACGTGACCGTCGCGCTCGCGGTCGCCGGGACGGTCAACGTCGTCATCCTGCTGCTCGCCGCGTCGACGCTGCCGGGCGTGGATGGCGCGGGGACGCTCCCCGGCGCGCACGCGGCCATCTCGGCCTCGCTCGGCCCGGTCATCGCCACGCTGTTCGCGGTGGGGCTGCTGGCGTCGGGGCTGGCATCCACCTCGGTCGGCGCCTACGCCGGCGCCGAGATCATGCAGGGCCTGCTGCGTGCGCAGGTGCCGATGCTCGTGCGCCGAGTGGTGACGCTGCTCCCGGCGCTGGTCATTCTCGTGGTCGGGGTCGACCCGACGCGCGCGCTCGTGCTCAGCCAGGTGGCGCTGTCGTTCGGGATCCCGTTCGCCCTGATCCCGCTGGTGCGCTACACCTCGCGCCGCGCGCTGCTGGGCGACGCCACGAACCGCTGGTGGACGACCGGGCTCGCGGTCATCGCAACGGCTCTGCTGGTGTCGCTGAACATCACACTGATCGCGCTGCTGCTCGGGGGCTGAGCTCGAGCGCGGGAATCGTCACCGCGCCCAGAGGCGGCTACTTCTTCCGCTTGCCGTCGAACACGCTCGGGTCGAGCAGCACATCCTTCTCGCTCAGCGCGTCGGTCATGCCGGCGGCCCGCGCCCGGCGGGCGGCGATCGCCGACCGGATCGTGTGGAAGACCGTCGGGATGATGGCGATCGCCACGGCGCACAGCAGCAGCAGATCGATGTACGACACGATGAAGTTGCGCAGCGGCGGGATGTAGTTGAGCAGGTATCCGGCGAAGGTGAGCCCTGATCCCCAGATCAGTGCGCCGATCGCGTTGTAGAGCGAGTAGCGCCGGTAGGGCATGTGCCCGACCCCGGCCGCGACCGGGGCGAAGGTGCGCACGATCGGCACGAACCGGGCGGCGATCACGGCGACGCCGCCGAAGCGCGTGAAGAAGGCGTTGGTGCGCTCGACGTTCCTGCGGCTGAAGAAGCCGCTCTCTTTGCGCTCGAAGACGCGCGGCCCTGCCTTGCGCCCGATCAGATAGCCGACCTCGCCGCCGGCGAAGGCGGCCGCCGAGATGGCCAGGCAGACCCACCAGATATCGATGTGGATGACCTGCTTGGCGCCCGGAAAGGCGAGCACGCCCGAGATCACCAGCAGGGTGTCTCCCGGCAGCACGAAGCCGACGAGCAGTCCGGTCTCGGCGAAGACGAATGCGCACACCACGACGAGCGCCCAGACTCCGAAACCCTCGATGAGGTGCTGGGGATCGAGCCACGGGATCAGGCTCGCGACGGGGTGCAGCAGCGCGGGGAACATCAGCACAGCGTACCGGGTGGCCCTGCGAACCCCGGTTCGTGACAGAGAATGGTGCTCGTGCCCAAGTTCTCAGCCCTGATCGTCGCCGTCGCGCTCGTCGCGGCGCTGGCGGGCTGCGCGGGCACCGGACAGCCAGGAGCCCAGACCAGCCACACCCCATCGGCGACACCGGCGCCCACGCCGACCCCGACTCCCACCCCGGTTGCGACTCCGCTCAGCTTGAGCGTGCGCGAGCCGACGCTGCGCGACACCATCTCGGCCACCGCGATCGTGCGCAACTTTCCGATCGACGGGATGAAGAACAACGACGAGATCATCCTGATTCAGGTCTCGGTCACCACCGGCGGCAGCTACTGGGCCGGGTGGGATACGACCCGTCTGCTCTTGATCGATGGGGCCGGGCAGGAGTTTCCGCCCAAGACCCTCGACAACATCACGGCCGCGATGACCAGGTGGGGATTCACCCCGTTCGAGGTGGCGAACAACGGCAGCAGCATCCCGCACTCGCGCACCAGCGCTCCGGGCTGGGTCGCCTTCGACGTCTACAACGTCACGAAGCCCCTGTACTTCGCCGATCGGCTGGTGCCGGTCGAGGGCGGCACCCCGAGCACCTACAAGGTGGCGCTGCCGTAGAGTTATCTGCACATGGATGCAGATAAGCAGGATATCGACGGCGATCCGGACGCCCCGTTCGTCGAACTCGCGGTCGAGGTGTTCGCGATGCTGGCCGACGCCACCCGGGTGCGCCTGATCCTCGCTCTGCGAGACGGCGAACTGTCGGTCAACCACCTGGCGGAGATCGTCGACAAGAGTCCCGCGGCCGTGTCGCAGCACCTGGCGAAGCTCCGACTGGCTCGGATCGTGGCCACCCGGCACGACGGTCAGCGGGTCTTCTACCGCCTGCAGGACGAGCATGCCTCGCAGCTCGTGGCCGTCGCGATTCTGCAGGCCGAGCACGCCCTCGGGGGGACTCCCCGCCATCACCGAACCAGGGAGTCGTCATGACAACGCCGGAACAGCACGACCACGAACACGACCACGAGCACGAGCACGGCCACCCTCACGACCACGGGCCCGGGAGCCACACTCATCCGTCCGGCGTCCGCGGCTATCTGTACGGGCTCTTCGTTCCGCACAGCCACGATGCCTCCGACTCGATCGACGACGCCCTGGAGGCGAGCACCGCGGGCGTTCGGGCGCTGAAGATCAGCCTGTTCGTGCTGCTGGGCACCACGGTGCTGCAACTGGTGATCTTCCTGATCAGCGGGTCGGTGGCATTGCTGGCCGACACGATCCACAATTTCTCGGACGCCTTGACCGCCGTTCCGCTCTGGGTGGCGTTCGTGCTGGCCCGTCGCGGGGCGACGCGGCGCTACACCTTCGGCTACGGGCGCGCCGAGGATCTGGCCGGACTGTTCATCGTCACCGTCGTCGCCCTGTCTGCGATTGTCGCCGCCTATGAAGCGATCGATCGGCTGTTCCACCCGGCGACCCTGCACAACCTCGGCTGGGTGATCGCGGCGGGCCTGATCGGCTTCGCCGGCAACGAGGCCGTGGCGTTCTACCGGATCCGGGTGGGCCAGCGGATCGGCTCGGCCGCGCTCGTCGCCGACGGCGTCCACGCCCGCATCGACGGCTTCACCTCGCTCTCGGTGGTGGTCGGCGCGGTCGGCGTCATGCTCGGCTTCCCGCTTGCGGACCCCCTCGTCGGCCTGCTGATCGCGGCGTCGATCCTGATCCTGCTCGTCGGCACCGTGCGGAGCATCGGACGGCGCCTCATGGATGGCATCGACCCCGAGCTCGTCGAACGTGCGGAGGCGGCTCTGCGCGCCACCCCGGGCGTGATCTCCGTTCCTCGCGTGCAGCTGCGGTGGGTGGGCCACCGACTGCAGGGCTCCGCGAGCATCCAGGTCGCCGACACCGCGCTGTCGACCGCCGAGTCGATCGCGCACGAAGCGCGGCATCACCTTGCGCACGCGCTGCCGAATCTCGACGACATGGCCATCGGCACGGTCACCTCGGCAGACGACTGATCCGACCCGAGCCTGTGGTCTTGCCGGGTATCGGACCGCTGGCGTAGACACGGTCTTCCGCCGGGCGTACGGTTCAGTCAGTTGCCCCGGACCATGGCCGCTGACTTGTTCGCGCCGATCGGGAGCCTGATGTCTGATTCATCGTCCAGTGCCGCAGTGAGCGGCGGAGTCCCGGTCGTCGTGCGTCGCACGCGGCCGTTCGACGACGGCCTCGCCGAGACTCAGCCCCTCGACCTCGAGGGTCTGAATCCAACTAGAGAAGAGAAACTCCCATGAATACCCTGCTCATCGTGGTCGCGGTCATCGCGATCGTGCTCCTGCTCACGGGCGGCTTCGTCCCGACCCTCAACTTCCTGCTCTGGGTGGGCGTCGTCCTCCTCATCATCGCCGTCATCGTCTTCCTCGCGCGGACCCTCTCCGGGCGCCGCAGCTAACGGGGGGAGGCTGCGGCTCCGCCCGCTCGAGACGATCTGCAGCGTCGTCCCAGCGGGCGCAGCGCTGTGTCGGCGCGGAGCTCATCGTGTGAACGGTGGGACTCATGCCGCCCTCGGGCGGTGCAGACGGCCTCCTGGTGCCACGCCATCGATTCTGCGGCTGGTCGTCACGCGGCGGTCGAGTATGCTCGGCACCTCACGAGGCCGACGTGCACCTGATGGGTTCGAGTTCATTCCGGTTGGTCACGCAGGTGGCGAGCCGGTCCACATGTCAGGAGCTGGGCGTTATGGCGACGGACCCCGATCTCGTCCCCGCCGACGGGGCGCGCACGGAACCGGATCTCTGTCATCCGTTCTTGCAGAACCTCCCCATTACCGGCGCCTCGGTCACGGTGGTCAATGCCTCGCGTTCGCAGCACAGTGTCTGTTCGAGCGATTCGATCGCGTCCCGTGTTGATGAGTTGCAGTTCGAGTTCGGGGAGGGACCGCAGTGGAAAGCGGTCGCCACGGGGGAGTTGGTTGTCGTCCCCGATATGGCGGCCGACCTGCACGGCGACTGGCCGATCTTCTGGTCGGAGGTTCGCCAGCTTGCCGTGGGAGCCCTGTTCGCCGTCCCGATGAGGATGGGTGCGGTCACCGTCGGCGCCGTCACCCTCTACCGCAGTTCGCCGGGGGATCTTTCGCCGGAACAGCGCTCGTCGGCGCTCGCCATCGGATCCGCGATCGCCAGCGCGGCGGTGCACCGTGCGATGCGGTCAGCCCTGGATGACGACGAAGACGAATCCCCGACGTCTCCGGCTTTTCGTCGGGAAGTGCATCAAGCGACCGGCATGATCCTCGCTCAACTCAACACGACGGCGACCATCGCCTATTCGCGCTTGCAGGCATACGCTTTCGCCCACGGGCGTCACATCCAGGATGTCGCTCGCGATGTCGTGAACCGTGACCTGACTTTCGAAGAATGACTGGCATGCACGACCACAGAAATGTTGAGACCCGACGATGACGAAGCACACACGAGAAACGAAACTCAGCGCGGCCTTTGTGAAGCTGGCCGACACGCTGGTCGCCGACTTCGATGTCGTCGACCTTCTTCGCTGGCTCGTCGAGGAATGCACGCAGATTCTGGACACGCAGGTCGGCGGCCTGATGCTCGTCGATCCGGCCGGTGAACTGCAACTCGTCGCGTCGACCAGCGAGGATGCCGAACTGGTTGAGATCCTGCAACTCGCGGCCGGCGAGGGACCCTGTCTCGACTGCTTCCGGACCGGCAAGCCGGTGACCGTCGGCGACCTCAGCACGGCCAACGACTGGCCCGAGTTCAGCCGAGGGGCCATGTCCCATGGCTTCCACTCCGTGCACGCCACCCCCCTCCGGCTGCGCGGGGACGTGATCGGCACCATGAACCTGTTCAGCGTTCACGTCGGCGAACTCGCCCCAGAAGACATCGCGGTGGCGCAGGCGCTGGCCGACGTCGCCACCATCGGGATCCTGCAAGAACGCACCATCCGCAGCTCGCACCTGATCTCGGAGCAGCTGCAGTTCGCCCTCGACTCGCGCATCTTGATCGAGCAGGCCAAGGGCGTTCTCGCGGCCACAGCCGGCCTGAACATGGATGCCGCGTTCAACGTGATCCGCACCTACGCGCGCAACCACAACCAGACCCTGCGGAGCGTGGCGGACGACGTCATCGCCCGCAAGATCGACCTGAGCCAAGACGCGCTGGCGAAGAAGTCGAACGGCTGACGCCCAGTGCGGAAGGTGGGACTCGAACCCACACGCCTTTCGGCACAGGAACCTAAATCCTGCGTGTCTACCGTTTCACCACTCCCGCGAGCGGTTGAAGTCTACGGAAGAGCACGGCGCGAGGGCAGGCCGGCCCGTGTGTGGAGAACTCCACGCGCCGCCGGAGCCGACGCGCCACACTGACCGCGTGACCAGCGCGATCGGCCTCATCACCGAGAGGGTGCGCGAGCGCGTGCGCGTCGACGGCGTCGATCTCGCGGGCGATGAGGCGCTCGCCGCCCGGCTGGTGCGCGACGAGGTGCAGCGCTACAGCGAGCACGCCCTCGGTGGGGCGCATCCGCTGCTCAGCGACGAGGCGGCGGTCACCCGCCAGGTGATCGCCACGCTCACCGGATTCGGGCCGCTGCAGCCGTATCTCGACGATCCGAGCGTCGAAGAGCTCTGGATCAACGGTCCCGACCGCGTCTTCATCGCCCGCGAAGGCGTGTCCGAGCGCGTCGACCTCGCACTCACCGAGCTGCAGGTGCGCGAGCTGGTCGAGCGGATGCTGCACTCCACCGGGCGCCGCGTCGACTTGAGCTCGCCGTTCGTCGACGCCTCGCTCCCCGATGGGTCTCGGCTGCACGTCGTCATCCCCGACATCACGCGCGCGCATTGGGCGGTCAATGTGCGCAAGTTCCGCCGCGGCATCCGGGATCTGCGCGAACTCGCCCGGCTCGGCTCGCTGACGCAGCAGGCGGCCGAGTTCTTGCACCTGTGCGTGCGGAGCGGCCAGAACATCCTGGTGTCGGGGGCGACGCAGTCGGGCAAGACCACGCTGCTGGGTGCGCTGCTCGCGTCGGCGCGGCCCGACGAGCGGGTGGTGACCGTCGAGGAGACCTTCGAGCTGTCGGCGTCGGGCCCCGACTGGGTGGCGATGCAGTGCCGCCAACCGAGCCTCGAGGGCACCGGCGAGATCACACTGCGGCGGCTGATCAAAGAGGCACTTCGGATGCGCCCCGACCGGCTGGTGGTCGGCGAGGTGCGCGAGGCCGAGTCGCTCGACCTGCTGATCGCGCTCAACTCGGGGCTGCCCGGCATGTGCTCGATCCATGCCAACCATGCGCGCGACGCGCTGGCCAAGCTGTCGACGCTGCCGCTGCTGGCCGGTCGCAACATCGATTCGGGATTCGTCGTGCCGACCGTGGCTTCGGCGATCGACGTCGTGGCGCACGCCGAACTCGAGCGCGGCGGTCGACGCCGCGTGGTCGAGGTCGTAGCGACCACCGGGCGCGTGGTCGACGGGGCGCCCGAGGCGACGACCCTGTTCGCGCTCGCGGGCGGTCGCGGCGGAAAGCTGACTGCAACCGGCGAGTTGCCCGAACGGTCGGCGAAGTTCCAGCGGGCCGGGATCGATCCGGCGGTCATCCTGCGGGCGGCGTCGTGAAGGCGGCGTCATGACGATCGCGGTCGGGCTGCTGCTCGGGGCGGGGCTCGTGCTCGGCATCTCGCCCTGGGTCTGGCCACGGGCTGCGGCGCCGGTCGGCGCGCGCCGGGTCGGAGTTCTCGACGGGCTGAGGGTGCGTCTACGCCAGGCGGGCCTTCCGCAGGTCTCGGCCGGCGTCTTCCTCGTCTTGAGCCTGCTGCTCGGAGTGGCTGTGCTCGCACTGGTGACCGTCGTGACGCCGGTGCTGGCGCTCGGAGTGCTGGCCGGCGTCATCGCGGGCATACTGCCCCTCGCCGTGCTCACCGCCCGGGCTCGCGTGCGGCGCCGCGCCCTGCGCGCCGCCTGGCCCGATCTCGTCGACCACCTGGTCTCGGGCTTGCGCTCGGGACTCCCGCTCGCCGAAAGCGTGGGCGCCCTGGCTATGGTCGGAGCTCCGGAGACACGGGATGCCTTCGTGCAATTCGAGCGCGAGGTGCGGTCGAGCGGTGCGGTGTCGCCGGCTCTCGACGCGCTGAAGGACCGGCTGGCCGACCCGGTGGCCGATCGGATCGTCGAGACCCTCCGGATGGCCCGCGAGGTCGGCGGCACCGAGCTGCCGAGCGTGCTGCGCAACCTGGCCGCTTCGCTGCGCGCCGAGATCGCCGTCCGCGCGGAGGCGGAGGCCCGGCAGTCCTGGGTGTTCTCGGCGGCCCGCCTCGGTGTGGCCGCACCCTGGATCGTGCTGGTGCTGCTCGCCTCACGGCCCGAGGCGGCATCCGCCTACAACTCGCCCCTCGGGCTCGCGGTGCTCGGGGTCGGCCTGGTCGTCACGGTCGTCGCGTACCGGCTGATGATCGCGCTCGGGCGGTTGCCCGAGGAGCGGCGGTGGTTCGCGTGAGGCGCGTTCGCATGAGGGGCTCGTCGTGACCCCGGCGCTCGCGGCGGCGGTGCCCCTCGGGATCGTGCTCGGCCTCGGTCTGTGGTCGCTGCTGGCGCTCGTGCCGCGCATCGGTGCGCCCCGGCTGGCCGACCGGATCGCGCCGTATCTCGTCGACGTCTCGCCGGCCGCACGGGAACGGGCCTCGCGCCGCCCCGCCGAACCGGCGTCGCTCATCGCGGGGCTGCTCGCCCCCGCCGGAGTTCGGGCCCGGCGCGCTCTGGCCGGTCTGCTCGGCGGCGACGCGACCGTGGCTCAGCGCCTGCGTCAGGCCGGTTCGACGATGACGGTCGAGCGATTCCGCTCGCGCCAGTTGCTCTGGGCTGCCGGTGGCGCGGCGATCGGCATGCTGCTCGCGACCCTCGTGTCTCGGGTCTCGGCGGCGAGCATGCCGGTCCTTGTCGGGGTGGTCGTGGTGGCCGCAGCCCTCGGGCTCCTCGCGCCCGAGCAACTGCTGAGCCGCGCGGCCCGCGCCCGACTCGCGCGGATCTCGGCCGAACTGCCGACGGTGATCGAGTTCTTGACCCTGGCGCTCTCGGCGGGGGAGGGCATCCTGGATGCCTTGAAGCGCGTCGCCCGCACCGGCAACGGCGAGCTGGCCCGAGAGCTCGGTCGGGTGGTCGCCGAGGTCAACACGGGGCGACCGCTGCCCGAGGCGCTGCAGCGCTGCGCCGCAACGATCGGGCTGCCCGCCCTGAGCCGCACGATCGACCAGTTGCTCGGCGCGCTCGAACGCGGCACCCCGCTCGTCGAGGTGCTGCGCGCCCAGGCTCAGGATTCCCGTGAAGACGGCAAACGGCAGCTGCTCGAGGCGGCGGGCAAGAAGGAGGTTGCGATGCTCGTGCCGCTCGTGTTCCTCATCCTGCCGGTGACGATCGTCTTCGCGATCTTCCCGGGCATCCTGGTGCTGCAGCTCGGGTTCTGACTCGACACCGGCTCCTGCCTAGTGTCGCCCCCCGACCCTAGGATGGCCGGATGCCCAGCCTCGGCGAACTGATCGCACCCCGCCGCCTGGGCCGCGATTTCCGCTGGCTGATGTCGTCGTCGTGGACGACCGACATCGGCGATGGCATCGCCCTCTCGGCGGCGCCGCTGCTGATCGCGTCGCTCACCTCCTCGCCGATCCTGGTCGCGGGGGGCCTGCTGATGCAGTACCTGCCCTGGCTGCTGTTCGGGCTGTCGGCCGGATCCGTCGCCGACCATCACGACCGCCGCCGACTGATCATGATCGCCGATGGATCGCGCGCGATCATCGTGCTCGGGCTGGTCGCCTTTCTCGTGACCGGCCAGGTGACGGTGTGGATCGTGCTCGGCATGGCCTTCCTCTACGGCACGGCCGAGGTGTTCGCCAACACGGCAGGATCGACGCTGATGCCGATGCTGGTGAAGCCGGCCGACCTCGGCGTGGGCAACGCGCGCCTGCAGGGCGGGTTCCTGGTCGGCAACCAGCTGATCGGGCCGCCGCTCGGCGCGTTCCTGTTCGCGGCGGGGTCGTTCTGGCCGTTCGTGACGCAGATCGTCTGCGTGAGTCTCGGCGTCATCCTGATCTCGCGGATCGCCCGCACGGTCGTGCCTGCGAAGACGGAGCCCGTCGCGGGAGAGACTCAGCACCCGATCCGCGAAGGGCTGCGCTGGCTGCGCGGCAACCCGCCGGTGCGCACCCTGGTGCTCATCATCCTGGTGTTCAACGTGACCTGGGCCGCCCCGTGGAGCATCCTCGTGCTCTACGCGACCAAGCATCTCGGGCTCGGCGCGGTGGGTTACGGCACGCTCACGACCGCGGCCGCGCTCGGCGGGCTGCTGTCGACCTTCGGCTTCGGATGGCTCGAACGCCACGTGAAGTTCGCGACCCTGATGCGCATCTGCCTGTCGCTCGAGGTCGTGATGCACCTGTCGTTCGCGCTCACCACCTCCGGGGTCGTCGCGCTGCTCATCATGTTCGGGTTCGGCGCATATGCCTTCGTGTGGGGCACGATCTCGACCACCGTGCGGCAGCGGCTCGTGCCGCTCGAACTGCAGGGGCGCATCGCCTCGGTCAACATGGTGGGCGTCTTCGGCGGTCTGGTGATCGGCGCCCCGCTGGGCGGGGTGATCGCCCAGACCTGGGGCCTGACGGCGCCGTGGTGGTTCGCATTCGGCGGATCGCTGATCACCCTGGTCATCGTGTGGCGGTCGATCTCGCACATCGCGGCCGCGCGGCCCGTCGTCGACGAGGGCGCTGACACGCCCGAGGAGTGACCGCCGCGGGGCGGCCGGGCGGGGACTATCGGGGCGGCAGCTTGCGCCGCCGAAGTCCGACGAGCGTGAAGGCCATCGCGAAGAGCACCAGGCAGCCGAGCACGCTCGCGACGATGGTGAGGATGATCATGCGGCCAGTATGAGCGCGGTCGGGTGGGCGATCAATGTCTGTGAGTCGTTCGCCAGACAGTGCTCAGGCTCCCGGCGCCACCAGCAGCGCGAGGCCGGCCAGCGCCATGCCGCTGACGTTCAGCACGATGCCGACCCGGATCGAGAAGATCTTCTGCGCGTTCGCCTGCGCGAGCGGAAAGCCCAGGACCGGGCATCCGGCCCAGATCAGCAGCGCGACGCCGACGGCCGCCGCGATGGCGCCGATCCACCAGAACGTCTCGCCGAATCCCGGAAGGTGGTCGGGCCGCCAGCCGGAGGCGAGCAGCGGACCGAGGATCAGCGCAGGAGCGACGAGGGCTGCAGCGGTCCAGGTCGTCCCGGTTCGGATGATCCGGTCGGTCTCGGCCTCAAGGGATTCGAACGTTCCGCTCACTCAACTCACTTTGCGCCCGTGCAACCGGCTGAGGCAAATCGTGGACCTGTCATCCAGCAATTCCCCAGCCGGGAGCAAGCTCCGCCAGGGTGGGCAGTCCGAGTCACGACGCAGCACGGGCGTCGCGATACGAAATGGTGCTATGTATATAGCACCACTACGCATAGAATCGCGAGGGTGAACATCGACAAGGATCTGGTCGCCGCGATGGCCACACCCCTCGTGCTGGCGATCCTGCTGGAGGGGCCGAGCTACGGCTACGCCATCCTGAAACGGGTGCGCGAACTGTCGGACGGCGACCTGGAATGGACGGACGGCATGCTCTACCCGCTTCTGCACCGCCTGGAGCGCGGGGGCAGCGTCGAGTCGGAGTGGCGCGACTCCGAGGCGTCGCGCCGCCGCAAGTACTACCTCATCACCGAGACCGGTCGCGCGCAGCTGGCCGAGCAGCGCCGCCAGTGGTCGACGGCGAACCGCACGCTCGGGGGCTTGTGGACGCAGGCGGCCGGCGCATGAGCGAGCAGCTGATGCAGCAGTGGCGCACCGCCGTGCGGCGCAACAAGGCGGTCGACGAGTCGGATGCCGCCGAGCTCGAAGCGCACCTGCGCGATGCGATGGCCGATCTCGAGGGCGCGGGCCTGAGCGCCGACGAGGCCTTCTTGATCGCCGTGCGCCGGGTCGGCACGGTCGACGCGCTCACCGCCGAGTTCGCGCGCGAGCACAGCGACCGTCTGTGGAAGCAGCTGGTCGTGGCTCCCACCGCCGACCCGCGGCCGACCTCGTGGCCGGTCATGCTGATCTTCGCGGTCGTCGCGGCGGTGGCGGTGCAGCTGGTGCGTGTCGCCGCGAGCGCCGGCGGCACCGTCGGCCTCTGGTTGGTTCACGACCTCAGCCTCTTCGTGCTGCCGGTCCTCGCCGCGTACTTCGTGGTGGTGCGCCGGATGCGGTGGCGGGGCATCCTGCCCCTGGCCGCGATCGTGGCGGTGCTCGCGCTCGCGGTGAACCTGTTCCCGTATCACGGTGACCGTGCGACCGAGTTCGTCGTGGCCATTCATCTGCCCATCGTGCTCTGGTTCGTTGTGGGCGCCGCCTACCTGGGTGGCGAGTGGCGCTCGTCGGATCGGCGCATGGATTTCGTGCGGTTCACCGGTGAGTGGATCGTCTACTACGCGCTGATCGCGCTGGCCGGCGGCGTGCTCGTCGCCCTGATGGAGGGCGTGCTCTCGCTGGTCTCGCCGGATGTCGCCGCGAACGCCTACATCTGGGTGGTTCCCTCGGGCGCCGCGGGCGCGGTGCTGGTGGCCGCCTGGCTGGTCGAGGCGAAGAAGAGCGTGATCGAGAACATCGCGCCGGTGCTGACGGCGATCTTCACGCCGATCTTCGCGGCGATGCTGCTGGTCACCACGGTGATCTACGCGGTGACCGCGTTCGGTCGCACCTTCGACCGCAACTCGCTCGGCCTGTTCGACGCGCTGCTGGTCGTCGTCGTGGGCCTGGTGATCTACGGCATCTCGGCGCGCAGCACCCGCCGGCCCGGGCTGATGGATGCGCTGCGCCTCACCGCGGTCGTCGCGGCCGTGCTGCTCGACCTGCTGGTGCTCGTGGCGATGGTGGCCCGAGTGGGCGAGTTCGGCTTCACCGCCAACCGCGTCGCAGCCCTCGGACTCAATCTGGTGCTGCTCGTCGACCTGGTGGTCACCGCCGTGGTCATCGTGCGGATGCTGCGCCGCCGCACCCCCGTGCTCACCCTCGAGCGCTGGCAGACCTCGTATCTGCTGGTGATCGCGGCCTGGGTGACGGTGGTCGTGCTGGTGCTGCCGCCGGTGTTCGGGTTCGCGTGAGGTGTGGATAGCCTGCACCGGTCACGCCGCGCATCTGGCACCCTGCGGGCATGGTTCTCACGGCGAAGAAACGACGGGCGGGGCTGCTGGCTGAGGAGCGCGGCGACGTGCCCGGCTGGGTACTGATCACGCTTATGACGGCAGGCCTCGTGATCCTGATCTGGGCGCTCGCGGGGCCGGCACTCAGCGAGATCTTTCAGAACGCGATCGCGAAGGTCACCGGGCTCTGAGGTCATGACGCTGCCGGTCGCCCGGCTTCGGGCGCGCGTGCGCGATGACCGCGGCTCGGCGGTCGCCGAGTTCGTGATGGTCGGCGCCCTGCTGACCGTGCTCACGCTCTCGGTGCTGCAGCTCGGGTTGGCGCTGCACATCCGCAATACCGTGCAGGATGCGGCGGCCGAGGGCGCGCGCTACGGCGCCCTGGCCGACAACACCCCGGCCGACGGCGTGCGGCGCACCACCGAACTGATCGAGCTGGCGATCGGCGACGACTACGCGCAGAACGTGACGGCGCACGGCGGGAGCTGGATGGGGCATCCGGCCGTGACGATCACGGTGCGAACGCGCCTGCCGCTGGTCGGCCTCGTCGGCATCGACGGCGTGCTGGAGGTGTCGGGCCATGCAGCGGTCGAGACGCTGGGCTAGGCGCGTTCGAGCCGTCGTTCGCGACGACAGCGGGTCGGCCTCGCTCGAGTTCATCACCGTCGGCGTGATGCTGCTGGTGCCGACGGTGTACCTGGTGCTCGCCCTCTCGGCGCTCGAGAGCGCGTCGTTCGGCGTCGAGGGTGCGGCGCGGCAGGCGACGCGGGTGTACGTGCAATCCGAGTCCGAGGCAGCGGCCGAGTCGGCGGCCCGCACCGCCATTCAGGTCACCCTCGCCGACTACGGGCTCGATGCGGACGACGCGCGCGTTGTGATCAGCTGCCGCCCGAATCCGGCCGACTGCCTGACCCGTCGGGGCTACGTCACGGTGACGATCACGACGACCGTGCCGCTGCCTCTCATGCCGCCGGTGCTGCAGCTGCAGCTGCCCGCCGGCATCCCGGTGCAGTCGGTGGCGACCGAGCAGGTCTCGCGGTTCTGGGGCTCCCGGTGAGCAGGATGCAGCGCCCCAGGCTTCGGGATGACGCGGGGTCGACCCTGCCGCTGGTGATCTTCTACGGCTTCCTCGCGTTGGCGCTCGTGCTGATCGTGGCCGCGGCCTCGTCGCTCTACCTGGAGCGCAAGCGCCTGTTCACCCTCGCCGACGACGCGGCCCTGGTCGGAGCCGAATCCTTCGACCTGAAATCCGTCACCGTGACCGGGCACGGCCCGCGACCCGTGCTGCAGCCTGCCCAGGTGCACGCGGCCGTAGCGAGCTACCTCGCCGGGAATCCGGTCGACACGTTCGAAGGGCTCGTGGTCGAGCGGGCGACGACCGTGGACGGCGAGAGCGCGACGGTCACCGTCTCGGCGGTCTGGCATCCGCCGGTCGTGACGGTATTCGTGCCCGACGGGCTGCGGATCGACGCGACCGCGGTGGCGCGGTCGGTGTTCGGGTGAGACGCGAGCTGGTCGAGCAGCTTCACGACACGAGCGGCCGCGCGCCTCTCGCACCCGAGTATCGCGGCACGAACACCCGCAGCACGATAGCCCCCGCGAGCCCCATCACCCCCAGCACGCCGGCGGCGAAGGGCAGCGAGACCAGCGCCGTCAGCCCCGACACGATGAGCGGCGCCGCAGCCGCGCCCGAGTCGTTCGTGAACCGCCACGCGCCGAGGAACGGGGCCGGATGCCGCGGGTCGGCCAGATCGGCGCCGAGCGTCATCAGGATCCCGGCCCCGATCCCGTTGGCCAGCGACAGGAACATCACGATCCCGATGAACCACGACACGGTCCCGGGCAGGAACGCGGTCGCCGCGAGGGCGAGGTGGCCGACGCCGAGGCCGACCATCGACGGAACGGCCGTCCAGAGCCGGCCGAAGCGATCCATGATCCAGCCCCCTGCGAAGAACAGCGAGAAGTCGACCAGGCCCGCGACGCCGATGATGAGCGAGGTCTGCGTCTCGTGCAGGCCGATGCTGATCGCCCAGAGCGGCAGCAGCACCTGCCGCGAGGCGCGCAAGGCGGCGACCAGGGTCGATCCCATGCCGAGGGTCAGCAGCACGCGATGGTGGGCGCGGATGGTGCGGAACAGGCCCCGCGCCTCCTCGGCCACCTCGATCTCACCGGGCGTCTCGCGTGATGTGGTCCGGAACGTCTTCTCGGGATCGGCGAGCACCAGCAGCACCACGGCCGCGCAGATGCATCCCGCGACGTGGATCCAGAACACGCTCGCCGCGGCACCGGTGAGCGAGATCACGCCCGCGCCGATGAACGGCCCGATCAGGTAGCCGAGCCGGAAGCTGCCGCCCAATGTCGACAGCGCGCGTGCCCGGTACTGCATCGGCACGAAGCTCGTCATGAAGGCGTGCCGGGCCAGGGCGAACACGGCCGTGGCGACCCCGACCACCAGGATGCCGAGCCCGAGCACCCAGGGATTGGGCGCGAGCAACGCGGTCAGCAGCCCGAGCACCGACAGCCCGGAGGCCGCGATCATCGCCGTGCGCTCGCCGATGTGCGAGATGACGACTCCGCTCGGGATGTCGCCGATCAGCTCGCCGATGACGAGCATGCCCGAGACGAAGCCCGCGATGGCGAGGGTGGCCCCGACGTTGCCCGCGATCACCGGGATCACCGGGATGATCGCGCCTTCGCCGATTGAGAACAGCAGCGTGGGCAGCAGCGCCGCGACGAGCACCGACCGCCAGCGGAAGGGCTGTTCGGTGGCGGCGCTCATGGCCTGCCCCACGTTACCCCCGCCGGTAGACTGCTCTGAGCCATGATCGACCTCGACCTCAGCGACCAGATCGCGACGCTCCGCCAGACCTTCAGCGACATCCGGGCGGTGGTCGGCGTCGACAAGCTCGAGGCCGAGATCGCCGAGTTGAGCGAGCAGGCGGGGGCCCAGGACCTCTGGGACGACCCCGAGGCCGCGCAGAAAGTGACCTCCGCGCTCAGCCACCGGCAGAGCGAGCTCGCGCGCATCGAGAGCCTGCAGAGCCGGATCGACGACCTCGAGGTGCTCGTGCAGCTCGCCAACGAGGGCGACGACGCCGAGAGCGCCGACGAGGCGAAGGTCGAGCTCGCCGCCATCCAGAAGAACCTGGGCGAGCTCGAGGTCACCACCCTGCTCAACGGCGAGTACGACGACCGGCCCGCCGTCATCACGATCCGCTCGGGGGCCGGAGGAGTGGATGCCGCAGATTTCGCCGAGATGCTGCAGCGCATGTACCTGCGCTGGGCCGAGAAGCACAAGTATCCAGTGACGGTGATGGACACCAGCTATGCCGAAGAGGCCGGCATCAAGTCGACTACCTTCGAGATCGACGCGCCGCACGCCTTCGGCACCTTGAGCGTCGAGGCCGGCACGCACCGGCTGGTGCGCATGTCGCCGTTCGGTGCGGCGGGCAAGCGCCAGACCAGCTTCGCGGCGGTCGAGGTGATCCCGTTGATGGAGGAGACCGAGGCGATCGACATCCCGGAGTCCGACATCCGGGTCGACGTGTTCCGCTCGTCGGGCCCGGGCGGTCAGTCGGTCAACACCACCGACTCGGCGGTGCGGATCACCCACCTGCCGACCGGCACCGTGGTGTCGATGCAGAACGAGAAGTCGCAGATCCAGAACCGCGCGGCCGCGTTGCGCGTGCTGCAGTCGCGGCTGCTCATCCTGCAGAAGGAGGCCGAGGCGGCCACCAAGAAGGAGCTCGCGGGCACGATCACGGCGAGCTGGGGCGACCAGATGCGCAGCTACGTGCTCGCGCCCTATCAGATGGTCAAAGACCTGCGCACCGACTACGAAGAGGGCAACCCCTCGAAGGTGTTCGACGGCGAGATCGACGGCTTCATCAACGCCGGCATCCGGTGGCGCAAGCGCGACCTGAGTGACGGCTAGACGGTCCGGCCGCCGGGCACCCTGAGGTCGCGCGGAACGCCGGCGCCGTGGACGCCGCATCGCGCCGCAACCTCGGCGGCATGTTCCGGCGAGACCGCGCGAGCAGTCCCTGGGCCGGGATTGCGTGTCCAGTGGATGATGACCCGCGCATCCGGCCCCAGGCGCTTCTTCGAGCGATCGGGGTCGCGCAGCTGGCAGGCATTCGCCGGGACCTCGACGTGCAGCACGGGACCGGGATCTGAGCTGTCCCCCTCGTGGAAGGCAAGGGCACTCACGCAGGTGAGTCGCCCGCCGACCCGCCAGGCGCGAACGACCTGCGGCGGTTCATCGGCACGGGCGAACCAGCCATGCCGAACCCGGATGACGTGCCGGCCGTACCAGGCGGCCAGGTCGATCCAGCCCGGGGCGACTCCCCAGGCAAGGAGTTGACGTCTGCTCGCGATGCCGCCCGACCGATGGATGATGTCGAGAAGAAGATCCATGTCGGAATGGTCGTCGCTCGCGCCGCTCCTCGCGGTGCGCGGTCATCCTTGGTGGAGAACGCGGCAGCTCGTTGCCGAGCGCGGACGAGCTGTTGTCCCTCGCGATCCTCTGGATCTCAAGGACAGTCCTTGAGATCCAGAGGATCGCGAGGGAGAGGGTGTCGAGCCGCGCGCAGCGACGCGGTCAGCGCGGAATGAGCCGCAGGTGACGAGTTGCGAGGCGCCGCCACGCGTCTCCGCGATCCTGCCGCGGCCCGACGCGATCGCGTCCTGGAGCCACACGGCCCGACGCGGTGCGGCCGGGGCGGTGAGCCGTCGGCGCCGAGCGCCGCATCCAGGGCGGTGTGCTCCTCGTCTGTGAGTCTGGCGCTCGGGGGTGTCGCGCCCGCCATCCCGATGCTCCGAACCTAGTCTCGTGGTGTCATGATTCGCTTCGACCACGTCACCAAGACCTATGCAGGCACGACGAGACCGGCCCTCAACGCGGTGGATCTCGAGGTGCTCAAAGGGGAGTTCGTCTTCTTGGTCGGCGCCTCGGGATCGGGCAAGTCGAGCTTCCTGCGTCTCGTGCTCAAAGAGGAGCGTCCAACCAAAGGCAAGATCTACGTGCTGGGGCAGGAGCTCAACACCTTGCCCGGCCGCAAGGTGCCGTACTTCCGGCGCAGTCTGGGTGTGGTCTTCCAGGACTTCCGGCTGCTGCCCCAGAAGACCGTCTTCGACAATGTCGCGTTCTCGCTGCAGGTGATCGGCAAGAGCAAGGGATTCATCCAAGAGGCCGTTCCCGACGTGCTCAAGATGGTCGGACTCGGCGGCAAGCAGGGCCGCTTTCCGCACGAGCTCTCGGGCGGCGAGCAGCAGCGCGTCGCGATCGCGCGCGCCATCGTGAACAAGCCCGCCATCCTGCTGGCCGATGAGCCGACCGGCAACCTCGACCCGGCCACCAGCGCCGGGATCATGCAGCTGCTCTCGACCATCAACGCGAACGGCACCACGATCCTGATGGCGACGCACGACTCGGGAATCGTCGACCAGATGAAGCGCCGGGTGATCGAGTTGGTCAGCGGTCAGGTCGTGCGCGATGAGCGCTCCGGCGGATATCAGACGCAGGCGGTCCCCGTGCAGAACTTCACCCTCACCGGCAGCCTGGTCGCGAGCAGCATGGCTGCGGCGCAACCGCCGTCGCGCGTGGTGGCGGCTCCGGCTCCCGCGGCGGCGGCTCCCGTGACCGCTCCCGAACCTGTTGCACAGGCGCCTCGCCGAGAGGCGCCGGAGGCGTCATCGACGCCTCCGCCCTTGAACGAGCCGGGGCGCCGCGCATGAGGCTCGGGCTCATCCTGAGCGAGGTCGGCCAGGGGTTCCGCCGCAACCTCTCCATGGTCATCTCGGTGGTTCTGGTCACCTTCATCTCGCTGACCTTCTTCGGAGCCGCGATCCTGCTGCAGTTCCAGATCAACCAGATGAAGGGGTACTGGTACGACCGGGCGCAGGTCGCCGTCTACTTCTGCACCGACGTCTCGCTGGCGCCCGCCTGCAACTCCACCGAGGCGAGCGCCGACCAGATCGCCGAGGTGAAGTCGGAGCTCGACGGGCCTACCCTGAAGCCGTACATCAAGCAGGTCACGTTCCAGAACCACCAGCAGGCCTACGCCGACTTCAAGAAGCAGTTCGCGGGCACCTCGTTCGCCGAACTGGCTACGCCCGACATCCTGGCGCAGACCTTCCGCATCAACATGAAAGACCCGAGCCAGGCCGACATCGTGATCGAGCAGCTCAGCGGAAAGCCGGGCGTGGAATCGGTGGATGATCAGCGCGCCCTGCTCGATCCGATCTTCTCGATCATGAACGCCGCCAGCTACACCGCCATCGGGATCGCCGCGCTCATGCTCGTCGCAGCCGTGCTGCTCATCTCGACCACCATCCGGCTCAGTGCGTTCTCGCGACGCCGTGAACTCGGGATCATGCGGCTGGTGGGCGCGTCGAATCGCTTCATCGAGACGCCGTTCATTCTCGAAGGGGTGCTCGCCGCCCTGATCGGCTCGCTGCTCGCAGGCGGCGCCATCATCGCGATCGTGCAGTTCTTCGTGCAGGGCTACCTGCAGCAAACCATCACCAACACCGCGTTCGTCGGTCTGAACGATGCGCTCATCGTCGCGCCGATCCTGCTGCTGGTGGGTGCGGTTCTCGCAGCCCTGTCGGCGAGCGTCGCCATCCGGCGGTACCTGAAGGTCTAAGCGTTATACACTGACAGGCTGTCTCGCAGACGGTGAGCCTGGAGGAGGTGTGACATGCCGAAGAAGCAACGCGGCAACGCGGTCGTCGCGACGAATCGTCGCGCCCGGCACGACTACACCATCGAAGACACCTATGAGGCCGGGCTCGTGCTCACCGGCACCGAGGTCAAGTCGCTGCGCGAGGGGCGCGCGTCGCTCGTCGACGGCTACGCCTTCGTCGACGGCGGCGAAGCCTGGCTGGATGCCGTCTACATCCCCGAATACACCGAGGGCACCTGGAACAACCATGCCCCGCGCCGCAAGCGCAAGCTGCTGCTGCACAAGGCGCAGATCGTCAAGATCAGCCACAAGACCAAGGAGGGCGGCTACACGCTCGTCCCGCTGCAGATCTACTTCCTCGACGGCCGCGCCAAGGTCGAGATCGCGGTCGCGAAGGGCAAGCGGGAGTACGACAAGCGCCAGGCGCTGCGCGAACGGCAGGACAAGCGAGAGGCCGAACGCGCGATCAGCACCAAGGGGCACCTGGGGGAGTAGCGGCGTCGTCAGCGCGCACGGCGCACGTCGTCGTATGATGGGAGGCTGCATCCTGGTGGATGCGGTTTGACAACTCCACAGCGCGCGACAACGGCCCACCAGTTCGTCTGGTGACTCATGGGGATGATCGGTTTCGACATCGCCTGCGAAACTGCGAGAAGCGGGCCGAGGATGCAGGGTTATCTCGTAAACGATCTCTGCAAACAACAGGTGCCAATCTCAAGCGCACCGACGTTGCTCTCGCTGCCTAAGCAGCAGGGCTAAGAACGTCCGTCAGACCGGGTTCGCCTTCGCCCCGGACCCTGGCGTCATCTAGAGGGCTTGCTGATCAGTTGTGTGTCAGGGCTGATCGGGACTTTCACTGATACTGGGCTCGTCGACCTAGATGCTCGTGGCAAAGGTCGGAGCCGAGTAGAACGCACTCACGAGCTGCGCCCGGAGAAGGCGCAGGCTCACAGCGATGGACGGGGGTTCAATTCCCCCCATCTCCACCATCGGCCGTTGTCGCGCGTTGTCGGAGCTGCTGGATCGCGTGACGGTCATGGCACTCGGCTCGAAGCTCCGGCGTACGGAAGGCGAATCTCGACCCGCAGTCCGGTGCCCGGCGTATTCACCAGGGCGATCCGGCCGCCCGCCACCGAGACGATCGCCGAGACGATCGCCAGGCCGAGTCCGGCACCGGTGGTCTCGGAGGTGCGCGCGGTATCCCGGGCGAACCGGTCGAAGGCGTGCGGGAGGAACGACTCGTCCATGCCGCCCGCCTCGTCGTCGACCTTCAGAAGCACGCCGTCGACTTCGCCGTGCAGCGCCAGTTCGATGCGGCCCGATTCGGGCCGCGCCGCCAGGGCGTTGTTGACCAGGTTGTCGCAGATACGGCCGAAGTCGTGCGGTGAGACGGCCACCAGACGACTGCTCGGCGGCACATCGACGGTGAAGTCGATCACGGCGTCGCCCGAGCCGACCCGCAGCCGGCCCCGATCGGCGGCATCCGACAGCTCGGCCGACAGCTCGTCGACGGTCGCCGATCCGCGAGACGATTGGGCGTCGATGCGCGACAGCTCGAGCAGCGAGGTCGCCAGGGTCGACAGGCGTTGCAGCGTCTGCTGAGCCGAGGCGACCTCGGCGCGCATCTGTTCGAGAGTCCCCGCCTGCGACTGCGCGAGTTCGAGCTTGGTCTGCAGGATCGCGAGCGGGGTGCGCAGCTCGTGGCTGGCATCCGAGACGATCTGCCGTTCGCGCTCGGCAGACGCCCGCAGTTCGCCGATCATCTCGTTGAGCGTCCCGGCGAGTTGCGAGATCTCATCGTCGGCAGGTCCGACCGGCAGCAACTCGCCACCAGGTCGCGCCGCCAACTCGCTGGCGCTGCGACGCAGGCGGTTCACCGGGGCGAGCGCGGCCGTTCCGATGAACCAGGTGGCTGCTCCGAAACCGAGATTGACTATGGCGAGTGCCACGATCAGCAGAACCGTGACCGAGTTCAGAACGGAGGCCTGGGCGTCGCTGTTGCGTGCGGCGACGATCGACCACGTGCCCTGCGGCGTCGCGACGGTGGTCACGCTGACCAGGTAGTGGACCCCGTTCGCCACGACCGCATGGGTGTCGGTGTCATGTGCGATCAGCTCGGTCAGGTGGGGTCGCAATGCGCGCTGCAGCGTGTTGATGACGACGGCACCGGCCGGGTTGACGACGGCGGCCTCCTGGCTGCCGCCCGGGGGATCGAGCTCGGCGCTCGGCTCCCGGCTGAGGGCGGTCTTGTACGGCGCGGTGATGCTGCGCAGAACCGACACTTCGCCGTCATAGACGATGTGCACGACCTGGTTGCGGATGATCAGGCCCGCGACCACCGAGATCAGGATCGCGATCAGCAGGCTCCCGCCCGTGATCCGGGCCCGGATGCCGAAGCGGTTCAGGCGCACGGCGCCACCCTCATGCCGGATCCGCCGACAGCCGGAACCCGACGCCGCGCGCCGTGACGATCCTGACCGGCGCGGCGATGGCGTCGAGCTTCTTGCGCAGGTAGCTCACGTACTGATCGACGATGTTGGGGTCGATGTAGCTGCCCGATCCCCAGATCGTCTCGAGGATCTCGGCGCGGGGAAGCACCTCATCCGGATGGGTCGCCAGCAGCCGCAGCAGGTCGAACTCGGTGCGACTGAGTCGAGCCTCGCGGTCGCCGGCGGCGATCCGCTGGCCGGTCAGGTCGATGGCCAGCCCGCCGATCGCGAGCTCGGTCGGAGCGAGCGCCTCGCGGCGCCGCAGCGCCCGCAGCCGCGCCGCGAGTTCGGCGAAGGCGAACGGCTTGGTCAGATAGTCGTCGGCGCCGGCATCCAGGCCCCTGACCCGGTCGTCGACGGCGTCGCGCGCCGTCAGCAGGATGATGCCGATGCCGTGCACCTGGTCGCGCAGCCTCCTGCAGAGCTCGAAGCCCGACATCCCGGGCATCGTGACATCGAGCACGGCCAGGTCGTAGCGCTGCTCGGACGCCAGCGTGATCGCCTGAATGCCGTCCGCGGCGACGTCGACCTGATACCCCTCGCCGTGTAGTCCGCGCGCGAGGAGGGCGGCCATCTCCGGCTCGTCGTCGACCACGAGCACGCGCATGGGCCGACTCCTTCTCGCTGCGCCTCGCACCGCCGATCGGTGGGTGCGCTCGATCCTAGTTTTGCCGATCGGGAGAGCGGCGGCCATCCGAACGCGCTCGAGATCCCTGAGAGGCTTCTCACCCGGCGGCGCCTGATTTCGGGGCGGGTGCGGACCGGGCGCCGAAAGCATGAACTCGTGGACATGTTCGCACCTTCTTCGCCGAGAGCCGCCGCCTGGGTCACCCGGCTCGGATCGCGGTATTGAGCACCCGCCTCGTGAACCGCACCGAGGCCCATGAGCTGCAGAAGGAGAGCGTGTGAGCGAGTCGATCGTCGTGGTGCTGCCGACCTACAACGAGCGCGAGAACCTCGAGGTGATCGTCCGACGTCTGCGCCGCAGCGTGCCGGATGCCGGAGTTCTGATCGTCGATGACGGATCGCCGGACGGCACGGGCGCCCTCGGGCGCGAGCTGGCGGCATCCGACTCGCGGATCCGGGTGCTGCAACGCACGGCCAAGCAGGGTCTCGGCGCGGCCTACCTGGCCGGCTTCGCCTGGGCGCTCGAGCACGGCGCGGACGTGGTGGTCGAATGCGACGCCGACGGTTCGCACCAGCCCGAAGAGCTGCCCCGGCTGCTCGCGGCACTGCCGGGCCACGACCTCGTGGTGGGGTCGCGGTGGGTGCGCGAGGGGCGGATCGTCAACTGGCCGCTGTCGCGGCGGCTGCTCTCGCGCGGCGGGAGCCTGTACGCGCGCACCCTGCTCCGCCTGCGGGAGCGGGATGTGACCGGTGGCTACCGGGTGTTCCGCGCTGACGCGCTGCGAACCATCGGACTCGGCCGGGTCGACAGCCTCGGGTACTGCTTTCAGATCGAGATGCTCTGGCGCGCCGAGCGCGCAGGACTGCGTGTCGTCGAGGTGCCGATCACCTTCGTCGAGCGCGTGCACGGTGTCTCGAAGATGACCGGGGGGATCGCGCGCGAAGCGATGCTGCGCGTCACGCTGTGGGGGCTGCGCGAGGTCGCCGATCGGCTGCGCGGCCGCGGGGCGGCCCGGGTGCCGGCGAGCGTGCGCGACCGGCGCACACCGATCGCCTGATCGGTGCACCTCGGCGCGTGCCCGCCCCGGGATGAGCTGCTAGACCGCCTTCATGCGTTCGCGCAACTCGGCGAGTTGCGCTCGCACGGCTGCCGGCACTCGATCGCCGAAGCGGTCGAAGAACTTCTCGGCGTCATCCGCCTCGGCCAGGTGCGCGGCCGGGTCGATGGCGAACAGCTGCTCCCAGTCGGCCTCGCTCACGTTCGCGCCCTCGAGCTCGATGGACCCCGGCGCGGGCAGCCAGCCCAGCGGGCTCGCGACGGCGGGCGCATGGCCCTCGACCCGATCCAGGATCCACGCGAGCACCCGGCCGTTGTCGCCGAATCCGGGCCACAGGTACTTTCCGTCGTCGCCCTTGCGGAACCAGTTGACCTGGAAGATGCGCGGCACGCTGCCGGTCGACCGCAGTCGAGCCCCGACCGAGAGCCAGTGCCCCCAGTGGTCGGCCATGTTGTAGCCGCAGAAGGGCAGCATCGCGAACGGGTCGCGGCGCAGCTCTCCGACAGTGCCTTCGGCGGCCGCCGTGCGCTCGGACGAGACCGTGGCTCCCAAGAAGACACCATGTTCCCAATCCCGTGCCTCCGCCACCAGAGGCACGTTGGTGGCACGCCGGCCGCCGAAGATGATCGCGTCGATGACGACGCCCCGCGGGTCGTCCCAGTCGTCCGAGATGGACGGGCACTGGGCGGCCGACACGGTGAAGCGCGAGTTGGGGTGGGCGGCGGGAGTGCCGGATGCCGGCGTCCAGTCCTGCCCCTTCCAGTCGACGAGGTGGTCGGGCGGGCTCTGGGTGAGCCCCTCCCACCAGACGTCGCCGTCGTCGCGGAGCGCGACGTTCGTGAAGATCGTGTTGCCCCACATGGTCTCGACGGCGGTGGCGTTCGTCGATGCACCGGTGCCGGGGGCGACACCGAAGAAGCCGGCCTCGGGATTGATGGCCCGCAGCTTGCCGTCGGCTCCCGGCGCGAGCCAGGCGATGTCGTCACCGATGGTTTCGACCTTCCATCCCGGCAGCGTCGGGCGCAGCATCGCGAAGTTCGTCTTGCCGCACGCGCTCGGGAACGCCGCCGCCACGTGGAAGGCCCGGCCGCGCGGGTTGGTCACCTTGAGAAGCAGCATGTGCTCGGCCAGCCAGCCCTCGTCGCGGGCGATCACACTGGCGACGCGCAGAGCGAACGCCTTCTTGGCCAGGATGGCGTTTCCGCCGTACGCCGACCCGAACGACCAGATCTCGCGCGTCTCGGGGAAGTGCGTGATGTACTTCGTCGGGTTGCACGGCCACGCGACATCCTTCTCGCCGTCCGCCAGCGGAGCACCGACGGTGTGCGCCGCCGACACCCACTCGGTACCCGGGGTGATCTGATCGAGCACGGCCGACCCCATGCGGGTCATGATGCCCATGCTGACGACGACGTAGGGCGAATCGGTGACCTGCACGCCGTAACGCGAGAGCGGGCTGCCGAGCGGGCCCATCGAGAACGGCACGACGTACATGGTGCGGCCGCGCATCGCGCCCGCGAACAAACCGCTGAGGGTGGCGCGCATCTCGGACGGCTCTGCCCAGTTGTTGCTCGGGCCGGCGTCGGACTCGCTCTCGCTGCAGATGAAGGTGCGCGACTCGACGCGTGCGACGTCGTCGGGGTTGCTGCGCGCGAGGAAGCTGTACGGCCGGTGCTCCGGATTGAGCTGGATGAGCGTGCCCATCTCGACCATGCCGTGCAGCAGCTCATCCTGCTCGGCGCGCGATCCGGAGATCCAGACGACGGCGTCAGGGGTGGTCAGAGCCGCCATCTGGTCGACCCAGGCGACGATGCGCGGATCAGCATTCTTCGGGGCGGCGTGGTGGCGGTAGCTCGGCAACTCGACCGGATCGATCGGCGCGGTGCTGACCGGCGCCGATCCGGTCTGAGCGGCGGGGATGGTCTGCGGGCGGGGGTGGGCGGTCAGGGTCACGATGCCCTCCTTAAGGTGATGGTTCGGCAAGAACCTCGATGAGTTCAACTCTGCGCCCAGTTCTGGCTCCCGTATCGGGATTCGCACTAGAAAGATAGACATTTCTTTCCGTATGCTGCATTTTGTGAACGATCTTGCAACGCTGGGCCAGAGAATGCGTCATTTCCGGGTCGCGGCCGGCCTCACCCTCGAGCAACTCGGCGCGGAGGTCGGGATCGCGTCGAGCCAGCTCTCGCTGATGGAGAACGGCAAGCGCGAACCGCGCCTCTCGCTGCTCGGCGCCATCGCCGACCATTTGGGCATTCCGGTATCCGAGCTGCTCGATGCCGCGGCGCCCAGCGAGCGCGCCGGGCTCGAGATCGAACTCGACCGGGTGCAATCCAGCCCGTTGTACGCCGGGCTCGGCCTGCCCGTGCTGCGGGCGGGCAAGAGCATGACGGATGACACGCTGCGCGCCATCGTGGGTCTGCACCGCGAACTCGCCCGCCGAGCCCGGGAGGCGATCGCCACTCCCGAGGAGGCGCGCCGCGCCAACACCGAGTTGCGCGCCCACATGCGCACCCTCGACAACCATCTGCCCGAGATCGAAGACCTCGCCCAGCGCGAGGTGGATGCCGTCGGCCACGTCTCCGGCGCGCTCACCCATCGCAGCGTCGGTCGGATGGCCGAGCGCCTCGGCTTCGAACTGGTCTACGTCTCCGACCTGCCGCACTCGGCCCGCTCGGTGACCGACTTCGAGAACGGGCGGATCTACCTGCCGCCGGCCTCCATCCCCGGCGGCCACGGACTGCGCTCGATGGCTCTGCAAGCCATCGCGCACCGGCTGCTCGAGCACACCGCCCCCGAGAGTTACGCCGACTTCTTGCAGCAGCGGCTCGAGATCAACTACTTCGCGGCGGCGGTGCTGATGCCGCGCAGGCAATCGGTCGAGTTCCTCACGGCGGCCAAGGAGGATCGCAATATCGCGGTCGAGGATTTCCGTGACGCGTTCGGCGTCACTCACGAGGCGGCGGCGCTCCGCTTCACCAACCTCGCGACCGCCCACCTCGGAATTTCGACGCACTTCTTGCGCGTCGACGGCGCGGGCAGCATCAGCAAGGCGTACGAGAACGACGGCCTGCCCCTGCCGGTCGATGTCACCGGCTCGATCGAGGGCGAGATCGTCTGCCGCAACTGGAGCGCACGCCGGGCCTTCGCGCGCACCAACCGCACGACCGAGTTCTACCAGTACACCGACACGCCGAACGGCACGTTCTTCGAGTCGACCCAGACCGGCACCGGCGCCAACGACGAGTTCTCGATCACCATCGGGGTGCCGTTCGCCCACTCGAAATGGTTCCGGGGTCGCGAGACCACCCGGCGCGAGACATCACGGTGCCCGGATGCCTCGTGCTGCCGCCGTCCGCCTGCCGAGCTCGCCGATCACTGGGCCGGCCGCGCCTGGACGAGCGCCAAGGTGCACGCGCACATCTTCTCGCCGCTGCCGTCGGGAACCTTTCCGGGCGTCGACGACCGCGAGCTCTACGAGTTCCTCGAGACGCACGCGACGAGTTGATCCGATCCGCGAGAGGACGCAGTTTCGCGCAAGGATCGGCTGCCGCCGACGGACCTACCGCTTGGCATTCTTCAGCGTGCCCGTGGTCTTGACGCCGTCGTCGTAGACCGTGCAGAGGATCTCGCGGTCGCCGTTGGCCCAGCTGTCGGAGGTCGGGTAGTAGTACGAGATGCTCAGCGTGGAGTCGTTGTAGGCGATTCCCACGAAGTCGGGGAATGCGTCCGGGCAGGCCTGGTCGGCCTGCGCCTTCACGGCATCCGTGCCCGGGAAGGCGCCATCCTTCATGGTGATGCTCGCGTACGCCTCGGAGTCGTGCGGCTTGCTGCACGGAACGATCGGCGCAGTGGTCACCGTTCCGGTCGCCGTCGCGTCGTTGAGGCAGTCGCCGACCTTGATGCTGAACACGTCGGCGTTCACGTTCGCGGCGGTCGGCGTGCCGCTCGCATCGCGCTGGGTCGCATGGGTCACCTGGTTGATCAGGCTGCAGCCCGAGAGCAGCAGGGCCGAGCCGGCGATGGTCGCGACCGCGATCAGGCGGACCCAGCGGGCCGAGGCGGTGGTCGTCGACATGGTGACCTCTCTTTCGCGGCGTGCCGCTCGAAGCTGTGAAAACACGGGGTGCATATCTACCTTGTCAGCCTGCGGCCAGCGCCGCGAGGGCCTCATCGTGCAGGAGCCCGTTGCTGACCAGGATGCTGTCGTCGCCGAGCGGTGCGCCACCGGTCACCGTGGTGACTCGGCCCCCGGCCTCGCGCACGACGGGCACGAGGGCCGCGATGTCCCACGGCTTCAGGTCGTATTCCCCCGCGATGTCGACGGCGCCCTCCGCCACGAGCATGTACGCCCAGAGGTCGCCATAGGCCCGAGTGCGACCGACGGCTCTGCTCAGCGACAGCAGGGCGCCGAGGTGACCGGCCTCGTCCCAGCCCTTCAGGCTGTTGTAGCTGAGCGACGCCTCGGCCAGCTCGTCGATGCCGCTGACGGCGAGGCGGCGCGGTTCGCCGCCGTCCTGCTGCATCCACGCGCCGTGACCGGTTGCTCCCCACCAGCGGCGCCCGAGTGCGGGAGCGCTCACCACGCCGAGCTGCGGAACGCCGTCGACGACCAGCGCGAGCAGCAGCCCCCAGATCGGCACGCCGCGCACGAAGTTCGAGGTGCCGTCGATCGGGTCGACGATCCACTGCCTGCTCGACGGGCCGGCAATGTTCGACGGGCCGGTCACGCCGAACTCCTCGCCGAACACCGAGTCGCCGGGGCGCGCGGACGCCAGGTGGTCGCGGATCATCTTCTCGACGCGCGTGTCGGCATCGGTCACCTGGCTGCGGTCCGGCTTGAGCTGGACGTCGAGATCCTGGGCGCGGTAGCGCTCCATCGCGATCAGGTCGGCCTCGCCGGCCAGGGTGAGGGCGACGGCCAGATCGTCGGCGAGGGTCAGGGCGGATGCGGCAATGCCGGAGGTGTTCTCGGTCACCCCACCAGGCTACTGACGCTCGAGGAGCGACCGGTGCCGTCAGCTCCTCAGCGAGAGCAGCAGCCGTTGCAGCGAGTCGACCCGCTCGGCAGGCAGACGGCCCTCGGCGACCGCGTCGTTGAGAGCGCAGTCGGGTGCGTCGGGCAGGTGGGTGCAGCCGCGCGGGCACTCCTCGGACACGGCCAGCAGGTCCGAGAACGATTTCAGGATGTTGTCGGGATTCACGTGCCCCAGGCCGAACGAGCGCACGCCGGGGGTGTCGATGATCCATCCGCCGGTCGGCACCCGCAGCGACACCGTCGACGATGAGGTGTGACGCCCGCGACCGGTGACGGCGTTCACGACGCCGACCGCGCGATCCGTTCCGGGAACGAGCGCGTTGACCAGGGTCGACTTGCCGACTCCGGAGTGCCCGACCGCCACGGTGGTGTGCCCGGCCAGGGCGGGGGCGAGCTCCTCGAGCGCCCGGCGGTCGATGCCCTCGGCGCTCTGCCCGCTGCGGAACACCGGGATGTCGAGGCCGGCGAAGTTCGCCAGGAACTCGTCCGGATCGCGCAGATCGGTCTTCGTGATCACCATCAGCGGCGCGATGCCGGCGTCGTAGGCCGCGACCAGGTAGCGGTCGACGAGCCGCGGTCGCGGCTCGGGGTCGGCCGCCGCCACCACGATCATCAGCTGGTCGGCATTGGCCACGATGATCCGCTCGACCTCGTCGGTGTCATCCGCGCTGCGGCGCAGCAGGGTGGTGCGCTCGCGGATCCGCACGATCCGGGCCAGCGAGCCCTCATCGCCGCTGGTGTCGCCGACCAGATCGACCCGGTCGCCGGTGACGATGGCCTGGTCGCGCAACTCGCGGGCGCGTGTGGTGGTGAGCACCCGCTCATCCGGCTCGTCCTCGTCGACGAGCACCGTGTAGCGGCCACGATCCACGGCGAGCACCCGGCCGATGATGGAATCGCCGTGATCGGGGCGGGTCTTGGTGCGCGGCCGGTTGCCCTTCGGATTCGGGCGGATGCGGGCATCCGACTCGTCCCACTCGCCGAACTCCTCGTCGGAGTCGTCGCTGTCGTCGAGCCAGCTCACCTACAGGGCCAGCCAGTTGATCGGTTCGACCCGCGCCGCGGCCGGGCCGCGCAGCAGCAGTTCCCACAGTTCGGGGAACTCGGGCAGCGTCTTCGACGTGCTGCCGATGTCGTCGACCTCGATGCCCGGGACGGCGAGGCCGAGCAGCGCCCCGCTGGTCGCCATGCGATGATCCTCATGCGCGAGCCACGGCCCGCCGCGCAGGGAGGCCGGCTCGATCGTCAAGCCGTCGTCCCACTCGGTCACCGAGCCGCCGAGGCGCTCGATGTTCTCGCGCAGTGCGGCCAGGCGATCCGTCTCGTGCCCGCGCAGGTGGCCGATGCCGGTGATCCGGCCGGGCCCCGATGCCAGGGCCGCCAGGATCGCGAACGTGGGCGCCAGTTCTCCCGCCTCCGAGAGGTCGAGGTCGACGGCCGGCAGGGCGGCACCGCCGCGGACCCCGGGACCCCCGTCCACGGTGAGCGCGCGACCGTCGCGGCGCACGACCGCCCCGTAGTGGGGGAGCAGCTGCTCCAGCTGCGCGCCGACCTGGGTGGTGGCATCCGGCCAGCCGTCGATCGTGACGGTGCCCCCGGCGACCAGAGCGGCCGCGAGGAACGGCGCGGCGTTCGACAGGTCGCTCTCGATCGTGACGTCACGTGCCGAGATCGGCGATGCCGGCACGATCCACACGCCGGGCTCGGGGTTCTCGACCACGACGCCGCGCTCGGCCAGGCTGGCGATGGTCATCTCGATGTGCGGCAGGCTCGGCAGGCGCTCGCCGGTGTGGCGCAGCTCGAGTCCGCGCCGGAAGCGCGGCGCCGCGAGCAGCAGGCCCGACACGAACTGGCTGGAGGCGGAGGCGTCGATGGCGAGCTGCCCGCCCTCGACCGCTCCGGTACCGTGGATGGTGAACGGCATCGTGCCGGAGCCGTCGTCGTCCACCTCGACGCCCAGGTCGCGCAGCGCCTGGATCGTCGTGCGCATCGGGCGGCGGCGCGCGGCGGCATCCCCGTCGATCGCCACCGGTCCGAGAGCGAGCGCGGCGACCGGCGGAAGGAAGCGCATGACCGTGCCGGCCAGCCCGGTGTCGATCGAGACGCCGCCGTGGAGGCCCTCGGAGTCTGCGGGCGGGGTCACGCGCAGATCCGGCCCGAATGCGCCGTCGCCCGCCACCTCGTCGATGGCGACGCCGAGCTGCTTCAGCGCCTCGATCATCAAGGCGGAGTCGCGCGAGTGCAGGGGACGGCGCATCAGCGACGCGCCGTCGGCGAGAGCCGAGAGCACGAGCTCGCGGTTCGTCAGGCTCTTCGAACCGGGCAGCATCAGACGGGCCGCGAGGGGGCCGGTCGCCGTCGGGGCGGCCCAGACCGGCTCTGGCTGCTCGGTCGCGAGCAGATTGCCGAACTCGTCTCGGCTGGAATACCTCTGCAGTGCCATCGGTTGTCAAGAGTACCGGCCCCGGGAACGCGGGGCTCAGAGGCTTCACGAGACGAGAGAACGGGGTTCGGATGACGACGTTCGTGCTCGAGCGAACGCACGCGCGGCGGCCGCTCGACCTCCCGGAACTAGACTCGTCGACGATGGACGACGACAAGCTCACCGAGCCCGATCAGGATCACAGCGAGATCGAGGCCGAGTTCGACGCGATCGACTCGGAAGACATCCGGCGCGGGGCCACGCGGTCGTCGCTGCCGCCCGCCGAGCTGCGCCGGCTGTTCGAGGAGCAGGCCATCCCGTTCATGGATCAGCTCTACGCGGCCGCCATGCGCATGACCCGCAATCCGGCGGATGCCGGCGACCTGGTGCAAGAGAGCTATGCCAAGGCGTACGCGGCCTTCGCCCAGTTCCAGCAGGGCACGAACCTGAAGGCCTGGCTGTACCGCATCCTGACCAACACCTTCATCAACGGGTACCGCAAGAACCAGCGCAACCCGTACCAGAACACGATCGACGACCTCGAGGACTGGCAGCTCGGCTCTGCCGAGTCGCTCACGCAGGGGCGCTCCACGCGCTCCGCCGAGGCCGAGGCGATCGACCATCTTCCTGACAGCGACGTCAAGGAAGCCCTGCAGTCGATCCCGGAGGACTTCCGGCTCGCTGTGTACCTCGCCGATGTCGAAGGCTTCGCCTACCAGGAGATCGCCGACATCATGAAGACCCCGGTCGGCACCGTGATGAGCCGACTCCACCGCGGGCGCCGCCTTCTGCGCGGCCTGCTCGCCGACTACGCCCGCGAGCGCGGCTTCGCCGCCGCGGAGCCCGCATCCCCCAGGAGCACGACATGACCGATTGCGGCTGCGAAAAAGCCAAGGCGGAACTCGAGGAGTACCTGCACCGCGAACTCAGTGACGAGGACTTCCGCGATGTGACCGAGCACCTCGAGAACTGCGAGGACTGCACGGGGGAGCACCTCGTGGGCTTCACCATGATCGTCAAGATGCAGAAGGCCTGCCAGGAGAAGGCTCCCGACGAGCTGCGCAGCGCGATCATCGCTCAGCTGACAGACGCCTAGCGACTCGGCCGGCCGGCCCGCCAGGGCCGAGCCGTTCGACGAGAAGGGTCAGAGTGTCAGCGCCCGCTCGATCAACTCGGTCTGCTGAGCCGCGCTGCGCTTCGACGAACCCGTCGCGGGCGAGGCGGATGCCGGGCGAGACACGACGCGGATCGTGCGGCCTCCCAGGTGCTTCACCAGCTCCACGTCGATGAACGGCCAGGCGCCCTGGTTCTCGGGCTCGTCCTGCACCCACACGACCTCGGCGTTCGGGTAGCGGTCGAGGATCGGCCGCAGTTCGGCATCGGGCAGCGGGTAGTACTGCTCGAGTCGGACCAGGGCGACCTGGCCCGCGACATCCTGGCGCTTCTCGAGCTCGGCCAGCAGGTCGTAGTGGATCTTGCCGGAGTGCAGCAGCACGCGCGTGATGCCGTTGGTGTCTGCGCCGTTGTGGCGGGCGTCGTCGAGCACCGGCTCGAAGCGGCCGTGCGTGAAGTCGGCGACCTCGCTCGTCGCCCCGCGCAGGCGCAGCATCGACTTCGGCGTGAAAACGACCAGCGGGCGGCGCGGTCGGGCGTATGCCTGGCGGCGCAGCAGGTGGAAGTACGACGCCGGCGTCGACGGGCGCGCCAGGGTCATGTTGTTCTCGGCGGCGAGCTGCAGGTAGCGCTCGATGCGGGCGGACGAGTGGTCGGGCCCCTGCCCCTCGTAGCCGTGCGGCAGCAGCAGCACCAGGCCGGAGCGCTGGCCCCACTTCTGCTCGGCGCTCGAGATGAACTGGTCGATCACGATCTGCGCGCCGTTGGCGAAGTCGCCGAACTGCGCCTCCCAGATCACCAGGGCGTCCGGCCGCTCGACCGAGTAGCCGTACTCGAAGGCCATCGCCGCGTATTCGCTGAGCAGCGAGTCGTAGATCGCGAAGCGGGCCTGCGTGTCCGACAGGTTCGCCAGCGGCAGCCACTCCTGGCCGTTCTCACGGTCGTGGAACACCGAGTGCCGCGAGACGAACGTGCCGCGACGGGCGTCCTGGCCGGCCAGGCGCACCGGGGTGCCTTCGAGCAGCAGCGATCCCAGCCCGATCAGTTCGCCGAAGCCCCAGTCGATCGAGCCCTGACGGCTCATCTCGAAGCGCTTCTTGAGCAGCTGCTGCAGCTTCGGGTGCACGGCGAAGCCGGCAGGCGGGTTGTTGTGCGCGTCGCCGATCAGCTCGACGATGCTCTGGTCGATGGCCGTGGATTCCGGCTCGACGGTGCGGTCGTCCTGCTGCGCGACCGGGCGCTCGATGTCGGGGGTGGCGTGCGCGTCGCCGCTGATCACCGGGATCGTGCCGGTCTGCGCCGCGTGCGTCTCGGCGAAGGCGCG
>DASTNC010000074.1:0-7349 GCA_035721225.1 Pseudolysinimonas sp. | reverse complement strand
CCGGCTCTAGACGCTCCCTCGGCACCCGCCCGGTCTGCGCACGCACCGGGCGATCGATCGGGGCGGCCCTGTTCGACTGAGGCTGTCGGCCAGGGCGCCCCCGATCGAGAGGCGTCAGCCGTTGTTCGAGGACGAACTCGACTTCGTGACGGTGTAGTTGGCGACGAACCCGGTCTTCTCGTCGGCCTTGCTCAGCAGGATGGCGACGTTGTAGTCGCCCTTGGTGAAGACGCCGGTCGCGCCGTCGCTCGTCTTGCCGCCGAGCTGCTCCTGCTTGAATCCGGCTCCGGTCAGCTCGGATGCGATCTCATCGAACGCGTCGACGCCCGAGACCTTGATCGTCACGTTCCACGCCTTGTCTTTGCCGGTGCCCAGCGAGAGGCCGCTCACCACGTCGCCCTTGATGACGGGCACGTCGGAGGTCGGGAAATCGCTGGGGAGCTTGCCGGTGCCGGCCGAGCCGACGCCCGGGATGCTGATCCCGCCGCCGCTCGACGTGCCGGGCAGGTGAATCAGGCTGCAGCCCGAGAGCATCAGCGGAGCGGCGAGGGCGAGCGAACCCGCCAAGGCGATCAGGGGGAGGCGACGACGTCGGGGGGTGGTCATGGGGTCCTCGTTCTCTTCGGGCTGGGTACGCGCACAGTGTATTGACGGCCCGAACGGGCCACAATGCGTTCTGCGCTCACCGTTTCGACGAACGAGCGACCGGTCAGGTTGACACAGCCCGGCAGCAACCTCAGACGTTCGCGTCTTGCCGCTTCAGCCTGCTGGTGCGGCGGGCACGGGCCGCCTGGTCGAGCTCCACCTTGCGGATGCGAACCACCTCGGGCGTGACCTCGACGCACTCGTCTTCGCGGGCGAACTCGAGCGCCTCCTCGAGAGTGAGGCGCCGCGAGGGGGTCATCCGCTCGAAGTTGTCGGCGGTCGACTGCCGCATGTTGGTGAGCTGCTTCTCTTTGGTGATGTTCACGTCCATGTCGTCGGCGCGCGAGTTCTCGCCCACGATCATGCCCTCGTAGACCTCCTGGGTCGGCTCGACGAAGAACGACATGCGCTCCTGCAGCGCGACCATCGCGAACGGCGTGGCGACGCCCGCCCGGTCGGCGACGATCGAGCCGTTGACGCGCGTGGTGATCGTGCCCGCCCACGGCTCGTAGCCGTGCGAGATCGCGTTCGCGATGCCGGCGCCGCGCGTGACGGTCAAGAACTCGGTGCGGAAACCGATCAGTCCGCGAGACGGGACGATGAACTCCATGCGCACCCAGCCGGTGCCGTGGTTGGTCATGCCCTCCATGCGGCCCTTGCGGGCGGCCAGCAGCTGCGTGATGGCGCCGAGGTACTCCTCGGGGGTGTCCACGGTGAGGTGCTCGAACGGTTCGTGCACCTTGCCGTCGATCTGCTTCACGACCACCTGCGGCTTGCCGACGGTGAGCTCGAATCCCTCGCGCCGCATGTTCTCGACCAGGATGGCCAGGGCCAGCTCGCCGCGGCCCTGCACCTCCCACGCGTCAGGGCGCCCGATGTCGACGACCTTGAGCGAGACGTTGCCGACCAGTTCGCGATCGAGGCGGTCTTTGACCAGGCGCGCGGTCAGCTTGTGGCCCTTGACCTTGCCGACGATGGGCGAGGTGTTGGTGCCGATGGTCATCGAGATGGCCGGTTCGTCGACGGTGATGGCCGGCAACGGCCGCACGTCGTCTGGGTCGGCGATGGTCTCGCCGATGGTGATGTTCTCGATGCCCGCGATGGCGACGATGTCGCCCGCGTGGGCTTCTTCTGCGGGGTAGCGCTCCAGAGCGCGGGTCTTCAGCAACTCGGTGATGCGCACACTCGAGTGCGAGCCGTCGTGACGCACCCAGGCGACCGTCTGGCCCTTGACCAGCTTGCCCGAGAAGACCCGGAGCAGGGCGATGCGGCCGAGGAACGGCGAGGCGTCGAGGTTGGTGACCCAGGCCTGCAACGGGGCCTCGTCGTCGTACGACGGCGCCGGCACGTGCTTGAGGATCGCCTCGAAGAGCGGCTCGAGGTCGGCGTTGTCGGGCAGGGTGCCGTTCGCGGGCTTGTTCCAGCTCGCGGCGCCGTTGCGCCCCGAGGCATAGACCACGGGGACGTCGAGCAGAGCGTCGATGTCGAGGTCGGGCACGTCGTCGCTGAGGTCGCTGGCGAGGCCGAGGAGCAGGTCGTGGCTCTCTTCGACGACCTCATCGATGCGGGCATCCGGTCGGTCGGTCTTGTTGACCAGCAGGATGACCGGCAGCTTGGCTTCGAGCGCCTTGCGCAGCACGAACCGGGTCTGCGGCAGCGGACCCTCGCTCGCGTCGACGAGCAGGACGACGCCGTCGACCATGCTCAGCCCGCGCTCGACCTCGCCGCCGAAGTCGGCGTGGCCGGGGGTGTCGATCACGTTGATCGTAACGGGGCCGCCGTCACCGTTCGCCGCGGCGTGCACGCCCTGGTAGGTCACCGCGGTGTTCTTCGCGAGGATCGTGATGCCCTTCTCGCGCTCGAGGTCGTTGCTGTCCATGGCGCGCTCGTCGACATGCGCGTGCTCGCCGAAGGAGTTGGTCTGACGCAGCATGGCGTCGACCAGGGTCGTCTTGCCGTGGTCGACGTGGGCGACGATCGCGACGTTGCGCAGATCTGAACGGGTGGCCATGGCCATGGAAATACCTCGAAAAGAGAAGGGAGGGGGCCGAAAACTCGGCGGACGATCAGCACGGGGCGCGGCAGCGAGCCCGACTGACCCTTTATTCTAGCCGACCGGGGGCCGAAACTCCGGTTCAGGGCCGGTGGGAGGGGGTGCCGGACGCGGCAACCGGCTTCCAGGACCATGCGTTCCAGAACACCGAGCCGGCGAGGGCGGAGCGCGTGACGCCGGTCACCCGGGCGTCGACCGCCGTCAGCGTCGGGTACTCGTAGAGCGGCAGGCCGTAGGCCTGAGACCAGATCCGGGCGTCGAGCTTGGTCAGCAGCGCCGTCTGCCCGGCAGGATCGTCTGCTGCGGCGAGCTGCCCGATGAGGGCATCGGAATCCGGATCGCTGTAGTGGCTGAAGTTCGCCAGAGCGGCATCGCTGCGGAAGACCGCGGCCTGCGCGGTCGGGCCGAGGCGCGTGGTGTCCCAGGCGAACAGAGCGGCGTCGTAGCTGCCGTCCACGCCCAGGAGGCCCTGCCAGTCGGAGCTCGAGCAGTCGGTCACCACGAAGCCGGCTCGGCCGGCGCTCTGCTGGATGAGCCGGAACTCGGCGACCCGGCGCGGGCTGGACGGGTCGTACAGGATGCACACCTCGGGGCTGGTCGCGCCGGCCTCGGCCAGCAGCCGTTGTGCCGCGGCGATATCCGGGGAGGCGAATGCCTGCGAGCCGTTCTCGGCGACCGCTTGGCGGTAGCCGTCGGCGCCGTACCTGAGCACGAACGAGTCGAGTTGCCGTGCCTTCAGCTCGCCGCCTGCCGAGGCGCTCGACGACAACTGCGCGATGATTTGCTGCCGCGGCACGGTAGTCAGGAATGCGCGCCGCACGCGCTCGTCGGTGAACGTGGCGTGCTTGCCCCGCGCGAATTGCAGGTCGAGATGCTCGAACCGCGCCTCGCTCCCGGTGGTGACGGTCACGCCCGGGATCGCCGCGAGAGCCGTCGCCGTCGCCGTGGTCGGCTCGGGCGTCGCGATGTCGACGGCTCCCGAGGCCAGCAGGCGCGCGGTCTCGAGGGGGTCGGGCGAGACGCGCAGCGTCAGTTTCTCGAAGGTCGGTCGGCGCGATCCGCTGTACCGCGGGTTCGCGGCCAGGGCCACCCGGCTCCCCGAGATCTTCGTGATCGTGTAGGGGCCGCTCGAGACCAGCAGTGCGGGGTCGCGAGGGGTGGCCGAGAGGTCGTATGCGTTGTTCCAGGCGTTCGCCAGATCGTGCAACCGACGGGCGTCGTGCGTCTGGATCGCCTCCCGCACGGCGGCCTTGCCCGCCTCCGCATCGCCCGCTTTCGTCTGCAGGGCCTCCCGTGCGAGCAGGTGCGCGGGCACCCCGGGCTCGAGCACGGTCGACCAGTCGGGCAGCGCCGAGTCGAAGGTGACCGTGATCGATCGTCCGTCTGCTCCGACGACCGGGGTTGCGGTCGCCTTCTCGAGCCCGCCGCCCATCCGGCCGTCGAAGAAGACCACGTCACGGGGGAAGTCGCCGGTGTAACGACCGGTCGTGGCATCCACGTAGGGGGAATCGTCGAACTTCGGGGTGTTCAGCGACCCGGAGTTGGCCGCCCAGGCCAGAAGCAGGTCTGCCGCGTCGATCGGCGTGCCATCCGACCAGTCAACGCCCTGATTGACGGTGTACCGCACGGTCATCGGCGTGCGGGACAGCAGTTGAGCCGTCCCGAACGAGCTGTCGAGCACCGTGGCACCGTGCTGGTCCGGATATCCGAACCCGGTCGAGGTGAGCAGCGCGACGTCGGCGTTGGTGTCCGAACCCCGGCCGTACGACGTGTCAGGGTTCGCCGAGGTGAACGGGTCGGCGACCGCGACCACGACCTCGCTGCCGGCCACCAGCGTGCTCTGCGGGGTGCAGCCGACGAGGATGACGGCCACCGTCCCTGCGCCGATCATCGCCGCCAGAATCGGACGTCTCACGGATGAAGCCTAGATCGGTCGGCTCCCGACCGAAGTCCCGCGCTCACCCCACCGTGACGAATCGGGAATCGCGGCCGCACGAGGGCTCACATTCCGATCGATACCTCGATGGCGACCGCGATCAGCAGCGCGACTCCGATGGCGAGCGGGATGACGTCCCAATGAACCGTGACCGGCGTCGGATCCGGTGGCGCTGATCGCCGGAAGCCGTCCAGCAACTCGGCGTCCCGATGGAAGGTCTCGACCGGCCGAGTGCGGCGATCGAAGTTGCCCGCCACATTGCCGGTGCGGCGCGGCGCCGGCGCCCCGAACGCGCTCACCGGTTTGCCGGAATCGAGATCGAAGATGAGGCTGATCCCCTGCCGGACGCTGGTCACCCGCGACCACGGCAGCACGTGCACCCGGCCGAAGTTGATGATCACCGCTCGGGTGCCGTCGTAGTGCACCGCTGGGCGGTAGAGCACGAACCACAGGATCCAGGCGAGCAGCAGGGCCGGTCCGGCCGCGAATCCGAAGAGCTGCCAGTCGGCACGCACCAGGGGCGTCCCGACGACTACCGCCAGGACCGCGATCCCCATCCAGAACGGGATCACGACCGAGGCCGAGCGGATGACGTATCGGCCTGCGCGAGTCGTGCGGGCCATCGGGTCAGGGCTCGGGGAAGTGGCAGGCCACCTGGTCGACAGCGGTCTCCACGGCCGTCCCGGCCGCAGGAGCGGTGGCCTGGGCCGCCGCCGGCCGGACTCCGATGCTCACGTCCACCTTGCGCAACAGCGGCTCGGTGGTGGCGCACACGTCCTGGGCCTTCCAGCAGCGGGTGCGGAAGTGGCATCCCGAGGGCGGGTTGATCGGCGACGGCACATCGCCCACCAGACGGATGCGCTCTCGTCGACCGCCGATCGCCGCCTGACCGACGTCGGGCGCCGCAGAGAGCAGCGCTTTCGTGTACGGGTGCCGGGGATTCGTGTAGAGCTCCTCGCGCGGCGCCTTCTCGACGATCTTGCCGAGGTACATGACGGCGATCTCGGGGCAGAAGTAGCGCACGATCGCCAGGTCGTGGGCGATGAAGAGGAAGGAGATGTTAAACTCGCGCTGCAGGTCCTGCATCAGGTTGATCACCTGGGCCTGGATCGAGACGTCGAGGGCCGACACGGGCTCGTCGGCGACCAGCAGCTTGGGCTGCAAGGTGAGCGCGCGGGCGATGCCGATGCGCTGTCGCTGACCGCCTGAGAACTCGTGCGGGTAGCGGTTGTAGTGCTCCGGGTTCAGCCCGACGATCTCGAGCATCTCCTGCACTCGCGCGAGCCGCTTGCTCGACGGCACCAGCTTGTGGATCGCGAGCGGCGCACCCACGATCTCGCCGACCGTCTGCCGCGGGTTCAGCGAGGTGTACGGGTCTTGGAAGATCATCTGGATGTCGCGGCGCAGCGGCTTCAGCGCACGAGGCGGCGCCTGCGCGATGTCGTGGCCCTCGAAGATGATCTGCCCGCTCGTGGGCTTCTGGAGACGGGTGACGAGCCGACCGGTGGTGGTCTTGCCGCATCCGGACTCGCCCACCAGGCCGAGCGCCTGGCCGGCCTCCAGGTCGAACGAGATGCCGTCGACAGCCTGAACGTGCCCGACCGTGCGCGCGATGATGCCGCGCGACTTGACGGGGAAGTGCATGACCAGGTCCTTGACCTGGAGCAGCGGCTCGGCCATCAGTGTCCCCCTGCCAGGACCTCGTCGTAGGTCAGCAACTCGTCGTCCTCCAGGTGGCAGCGCTTCAGGTGCCCTTCGTCGACCGGGCGAAGCACGGGCAACTCGGTCGCGCAGCGATTATCCGGCACGAACCGGGAGTATTCGCAACGGGCGAAGAACGGACAGCCGACCGGCGGGTTCAGCAGGCTCGGCGGGTTGCCCGGGATCGGCCGCAGCGGCCGGTCGAGCGGGCCGGTGACATCCGGGATCGACTGGATGAGACCCCAGGTGTATGGCATGGCCGGCTTCGTCAGCAGCTCACGCGTGCTTCCGTATTCGACGGCTCGACCGGCGTACATGACCAGCACGTCATCGGCGATCTCGGCGATGACGCCCAGGTCGTGGGTGATCATGATGAGCGCCGTGTTGAACTCGCGCTGCAGATCTTGGAGCAGGTCGAGGATCTGCGCCTGCACGGTCACGTCGAGCGCGGTGGTGGGCTCGTCGGCGATCAGCAGGATCGGGTCGTTGATGAGCGCCATCGCGATCATCACGCGCTGCCGCATGCCGCCCGAGAACTGATGCGGGTAGTCGTCGACGCGCCGATCGGGCTGCGGGATGCCGACCCGCGACAGCATCTCGATGGTGCGGGCCCGGGCGACGCGCTTCGACACCGAGTTGTGCGCCAGATAGGCCTCGGAGATCTGGTCGCCGACGCGGTAGTAGGGGTGCAGCGCCGACAGCGGGTCCTGGAAGATCATGGCGACGTCCTTGCCGCGCTTGGCCCGCATCTCCTCATCGCTGATGGCGAGCAGATCAGAGCCGTCGAACCAGATCTGGCCGCTGACCCGGGCGTTCGTATTGCGATGGAGTCCCAGGATGGCCGACGACGAGACCGACTTGCCGGAGCCGGACTCGCCCACGATACCCAGCGTCTTGCCGCGCTCGAGCGTGTACGACAAGCCGTCGGTCGCCCGAACGATGCCATCGGAGGTGGGGAAATGGACCGCGAGGTCTTCGACGGAGAGGAATGGTCTGCTCATAGGTTTTTTCTGC
>DASTNC010000073.1:0-40060 GCA_035721225.1 Pseudolysinimonas sp. | reverse complement strand
GTAGCTGACCTGCTCGCTGACCGTGTTCGAGAAGATGCCCTTGAGCGCGGCCAGGCGCAGCACGCTCACGTCGAACTCGACGATCTCGCCGCGCACCTCGATGTCGACGCTCGCGAGCGGCCCCTCGGCGAGCCCGGCGAGCACCTGCCCGAGCTTCTCCATGAGCGGGATGCCAGGCCGCACCGTCGGGTCGATGACACCCGCCACGTTGACGGCGTCGGGCACGAGTTCGCCGTCGAGCGCGAGCCGGACCGAGCGGGCGACCGACACGCCCGCCTTCTCTTGCGCCTCGTCGGTCGAGGCGCCGAGGTGCGGCGTCACCACGATGTTGGGTAGGCCGAGCAGCTTCGAGCCGGTCGGCGGCTCATTCACGAACACGTCGAGGCCCGCCCCGGCGATCACGTTCGTGCTGAGGGCTTCGGCCAGGGCGTCCTCGTCGATCAGCCCACCGCGGGCGACGTTGACGATGTATGCCGTCTTCTTCATCTTCTTGAGCTGAGCCGCGCCGATCATGCCCGTGGTCTCGGGCGTCTTCGGCATGTGGATCGTGATGAAGTCCGACTGCTCGAGCAACTCGTCGAGAGACAGCAGCTGCACGCCCATTTGCTGAGCGCGCGCCGCCGTCACGTACGGGTCGTAGGCGACCACGGTCATCCCGAACGCCTGCAGGCGGGTGGTGATGAGGGCGCCGATGCGGCCGAGGCCGATGATGCCCACGGTCTTCTCGAACAACTCGGCGCCGGTGTACTTGGATCGCTTCCACTCGCCGGCGGCCAGGCTGGCGTTCGCGGCGGGGATGTGGCGCGCGATGCTCAGCAGGTGGCCGATCGTGAGCTCGGCGGCGCTGATGATGTTGGAGGTCGGGGCGTTGACGACCATGACGCCGGCCTCGGTGGCGGCCTTGATGTCCACGTTGTCGAGCCCGACCCCGGCCCGGGCCACGACCTTCAGCTTCGGGGCGGCGGCGATGGCCTCGGCATCCACCTGGGTGGCGGAGCGGATCAGGATCGCATTGGCCTCGGCGAGCGCCGAGAGCAGCGCCGGCCGGTCGGTGCCGTCGACGTTGCGGACGTCGAAGTCGGGGCCCAGGGCCTCGACGGTGGCGGGCGAGAGTTCTTCGGCGATCACGACGATCGGCTTGGCCACGAGAGAGTTCCTTCGGGGTCGGAGATCCGGCCTGTGAGCGGTGCGGGCTCGGCGGTCCGAGTTTAGTGGGTGCGACGATGGAGCCATGACGCCGGATGACTCCCTGTGACTGCGCCCGAGGCCGTGCAGCTGGCCCAACTCGCGCTGCGCATCCTGCTGGCCGGGTTGTTCGCGTTCATGGGGGTGACCCACTTCGTCCCGAAGGTGCGGCGCGGCATGCAGGCGATGATCCCTCCTGCGCTGCGGCGGCGCGGAATCCCCTCCCCCGCTCTTCTCGTGGCCTTCACCGGCGCCGCAGAACTCGCCGGCGCGGCGGGGCTGCTGGCGCCGTGGCCGCTGCTTCGCGAAATCACCGGGATCTCGCTGGTCGTGTTCCTCATCCTGGTGTTCCCGGCCAACGCCTACGCGTCGCAGCACCCCGAGAGGTTCGGCCGCGCGGCGATCCCGTTCTGGCCGCGCTGCCTCGGCCAGCTCGCGTTGATCGCGCTGGTGCTGGCTGCGGTCAGCTGAGGGCAGGCTGCACCGCGCTCGCCCACGACACGGCGCTCAACACGAGGCCATTCGCCGCGGCAAGGCCCACCGCCAGGAGCAGCGTCCGGGCGAACAGCTCTCGACCGCGGCCGAGCAGGAGTGCGGCCAGATACAGCAGCACGGGCGCGGCCACGCCGATGATCAGCAGCCACCAGGGAACGGCCGCGCCGATCCCGTTCGCCGCGTAGTAGGGCGGCAGGGCGATCAGATTCGAGATGCCCTCGAAGAGCGGGTAGGCGTACAGCAGGGCGAACACGGCCCAGACGACGACTCGGCTCACCACGACCCTGTTCATGAGCCCAGCACCAGCAGGATCGGCCAGGGCAGCAGCACTCCGACGCCGAGCGCGAACCAGCCCACCCGCATGCCGGTGCGGCGGTCGGGCGTGAGCGTCAGTACGGCCAGGTACCAGAGAGCGCCGGAGATGATCGCGACGAACTCGCCGAACTGCCAGGCCACCTGCGAGAACAGGTCGGCGGCGGTCGAGCCGGTGATCTGAACCGAGAGGATCCACCCGACCACGATCGCCAGGTACAGCACGGCGAACCCGACGGTGGCCGCGGCACGGGGCAGGTTCGTGGGCGCCGCGAGTGCAACATCCATCCCGTCATCGACGGATGACGCGGGCGACGGGACGACTCGGTTGCGCGTCAGCGGGTCGACGCCTCCTCGCACCTCGTCGCCCGCCCAGCGCAGGGCCTCGTCGTCGTCATCGTGCGGTGCGGATGTGCGGGCCACTCAGCGATCCCCTCGCAACGACGTGGCCGCACCGACGCGCACCGCCGTCTTCGGAGCCCGATCCTGCATCATGGCTTCATTCTCTCGCAGGGTGCTGAGTGCCGGGCGCCGGGCTGCGGAGGGTCGCGGGCTCGACGCCCTCTTCGTCGGGCCGCCTCACCAACCGCGACAGGTACGGCGTGGCCGGCGCCGTCCGGAGCGACGCCCAGCTGCCGCGCTGCGTCACCGCGCCGTGCTCGAGCACGACGACGTCGGCCGCCAGGGCCGCGACGTCGGCGGCGCTGTGCGTGACGATCACCGTCGGCCCGGAGAAGTCGCGCAGGTACTCCGCCAGCTCGGCGCGCACATCGTCGCGGATCTCGACATCGAGCGCGGCCATCGGCTCGTCGAGCAGCAGCGCTTCGGGCTCCGCGGCGAGCGCCCGGGCCAGAGCCACGCGCTGCGCCTGACCGCCGCTCAGCTCGTGCGGCGAGCGGTCGGCGAGACGGGCGAGATCGAAGCGCTCGAGCCACGGCAGAGCGGCGGAGCGGGCGGCCGCGCGTCGCGTGCCGCGCATGCGGATGCCGTACGCCACGTTCTCGGCGACGGTCAGGTGCGGGAACAGCAGGTAATCCTGGAAGACGACGCCCACCCGCCGAAGCTCGGGGGCGACCTGCTCGATATGCCGGCCATCGAGCAGAATGCTGCCACTCTCGACCCCCACGTGGCCGGCCAGCGCGTTGAGCACGGTGGTCTTGCCCGCGCCATTCGGTCCGACAAGGGCCAGCGGGCGTCCGGCGACGACATGGAATGCCACGGCGACCTCGAATGCCCCGCGGCGCGCGGTGAAATCCGCGACCAAAGCCGACGCGCTCACCCGCGCACCCCCGGCAGCCACCGGTCGCGCAACCCGAGCAGGACCGCGACCGACACGACCAGCAGCACCAGCGCCAGCGCGATCGACTGATCGAGGTCGGTCTGCGAGGCCAGGTAACTCGCGATCGGCAGCGTGCGCGTGACGCCGGGATACGAGCCGGCGAAGGTGATGGTCGCGCCGAACTCGCCGAGGGCGCGCGCGAAGCACAGCACGGCCCCCGCGGCGATGCCGGGCGCGACGAGCGGAATCGTCACGGTTCGGAACACCCGCAACGGCGACGCCCCGAGCGACGCAGCCGCCCGTTCGACCCGGCGGTCGGCCCCGCGCAGCGCCCCCTCGACCGCGAACACCAGGAACGGCATCGCCACGAAGGTCTGCGCGATGACCACGGCGCCCGTCGTGAACGGGATCGTGATCCCGACGGCGGCGAGGTACCTGCCCAGCACGCCGTTACGCCCGAGCAGGAGCAGCAGCGCGAGCCCGCCCACGACCGGCGGCAGCACCAGCGGGGTGGTCACCGCCGCGCGCAGCACGCGCCGCGGCACGACCGGCCACGCCACCGAGCGCGCGAGCACCACTGCCAACGGGATGCCGAGCACCAGGCACAGCGCCGTCGACACCAGGCCGGTGAGCACCGACAGCCCGAGCGCCTGCAGCGTCTCGGGCGCCACCAGGAGCGCAGGCAGGGCCGGCCAGGGCGCCGAGAGCAGCAGCCCGAGCACGGGCAGCACCAGCAGCGCGAGGGCGAGCCCGGCGATCACCCAGACGATGACGGCGGGGCGGCGCCGAGCAACCGCGCGGGGGCCCACGCTACGGCGTTCCGAATCCGGCATTCTTCAGCGCGGCGCGGCCGGTCGACGAGAGGATGAACTGCTCGAACGCGTGCGCCGCCGCCTGGTTGGTCGAGCCCGAGAGCGCGACGATCGGATAGCGGTTGATCAGGTGGGCAGCGTCGGGCACGGCGATCTGGCTGATCTTGCTGCCCGCGGTGCGGGCGTCGGTCGCGTAGACCAGGCCGGCATCCACCTCGTCGAGCTCGACCTTGGTGAGCACGGCCTTGACGTCGGTCTCGAGCGTGACGGGCGTGACCGTCAGCTTCTCGGCGGCCAGCAGGGCGAGGGCGGCGGAGCCGCAGGGCACGGTCGTGTCGCAGAGCGCGACCTTCACGTCCGGCTCGGCCAGGTCGGAGAGCGCCGTAATGCCCGCCGGGTTCGAGGGCGGCACGACCAGGGTCAGCACGTTGGTCGCGAAGACGCGCGGCGTGCCGTCGGCCAGCCCGGCATCGGTCACCGTCTTCATGGTCGCCTCATTCGCGGTCGCGAACAGATCGGCGGGCGCACCCTGCACGATCTGGGCGGCGAGCGCCGAGCTGCCGCCGAAGCTCTCGGTGATGGTGACGCTTGGGTGCAGCTTCTCGAACCGCGCAGCCAGATCCCCGAAGACCTCGGTCAGGGATGCCGCGGCAAGCACCGTCACCGTGCCCGTCAACGAGTCGGCGGCCCGGGGGGCGGGCGCAGGGGAACCGGTCGAGGGGCCGGAGCACGCGGCCAGCAGGAGCGCGCTCGAGACGGTGCCCGCGAGCAGGGCCGCACGGCAGCGGAAGGGGGATCGCGTCGTCACGCGGGGTTCTCCTCAGGCAGCTCGACGACCACCACAGTCGCCTTGACGCTCGCGACCGCGAGCATGCCCGGCTCGAGGCCGAGTTCGTCGGCCGCCTCGCGGCTCATCAGCGACACGACGCGGAACGGTCCGGCCTGCAGCTCGACCTGCGCCATCACCCCGTCTTTGGTGACCGCCGTGACGATGCCGGTCAGCCGGTTGCGGGCCGAGGCGCGGGCGTGCGGAAAGGCGCTGTGCAGGGGGGACTCGGCCCCGGCATCCGTCATCAGCGGCACGAGGTCCGCGCCGTCGACGACCTGCCGCCCCGACTCGGCCTTGCGGATGCGCAGCTTGCCGGTCTCGCCCCAGCGTCGCACCGTGTCGTCGCTGACACCCAGCAACGCGGCGGCCTCGCTGATCCGGAACTCGCTCACCGGTCCCCTTCCGCTTTTGCGTCGTTAAGTCTCAAGTTTATCCGCATCTGCGGTTGTCTGGTGCGACCCTGCCGAACGACACCGCGCCTGGAAGAATGGCGCCATGGCCCCCTCGGTCGACTCCGACTCCCCGCGCTTCCTGCGCCAGCGCGTGCTCGGCGGATTCGGCGCCGAGGCGCAACGCCGCCTCGCCGATGCGCACGTCCTGGTGATCGGGGCCGGCGGGCTGGGCAGCACGGTCATTCCGGCCCTGGCCGCCGCGGGCGTCGGCACAATCTCGATCATCGATGACGACACGGTCGAGGCGAGCAACCTGGCGCGGCAGACCATCCACGGCGCCGCCGACATCGGGCGGCTGAAAGTCGATTCCGCCGCGGATGCGGTGACTCGCCTCTCGCCCGACACCACGGTGATCCGCCACCACGCCCGGTTCGTCGAGGCCAACTCGTTCGACCTGCTGCTGGACGCCGACCTCGTCATCGACGGCTCCGACAACTTCGCCACCCGGTACGCGGCCAACGACGCGGCCGCGATCCGCGGCATCCCGCTGGTCTGGGGCTCCGCTGCGCAGTACTCGGGGCAGGTCGGCGTCGCCTGGGACGAGAAGGGCGTCGACTACCGCGACCTGTTCCCGGTGCAGCCGAGCGATGACGAAGCCCTCAGCTGCGAGCTGGTGGGGGTGCTGCCCACCGTCTGCGCGGTCATCGGAGCCATGATGGCCGGCGAGGCGCTCAAGCTTCTCACCGGGGTGGGCGAGCCTCTGATCGGCCGGGTCGCCTCGTTCGACGCGCTGACCGGCACGACGCGCGAGATCGAATACCGACGCGATCCGGATGCCCCGCGCCCCGGCTCGCTCGAGGAGCGCACCGCCGTGCGCGAGCCCGATCCCGAGCGATCGGTGACCCCGGCCAAGCTGCAGCAACTGCTCGCCGGACCGACCACCCACGGCATCCACGAGACACCGCCGCTGCTGCTGGATGTGCGGGATGCGCCCGAGGCATCATTCGTGTCGCTGCCCGGCTCGGTGCTGATCCCGCTCGGTCAGCTGCCCGATCGGCTGAGCGAGCTCGACGAACTGGCCGGAGGCCGCGACGCCTCGATCGTCGTCTACTGCCACCACGGCGTGCGCTCGGCGCGTGCCCTCGAGGTGCTCGAGAAGGCCGGCTTCACCAAGGCTCGGCATCTGAGTGGCGGCATCGACGCGTGGCGGCGGCAGGTCGATCCCGAGATGGCGGCCTACTGATGGCTCGGTCGGTCGACGACACGCCTTCGGCGCGCACCCCGATCGACGTCCACGCAGCCCGAGTGCTCTCGATGCTCGACGGGCTCCGAGCGCGGACGCCCGTGTCGCTTCGGCTCGAGGAGGCGCGGGGCCGCGTCCTGACTCGCGACGTGATCTCGCCCGTCGATCTGCCGCCCTTCCGCAACTCCCAGATGGACGGCTACGCGGTGCGAGCGATCGATGTCGCCTCCGCGCCGGTCTCGCTGCCCGTGATCGGCGAGGTGGCCGCCGCGCCGGGCGCACCCGCTGCCCTGCGCCCGGGAACCGCGATCAAGGTCATGACGGGGGCCGGCCTGCCCGAGGGGGCGGACACCGTCATCCCGGTCGAAGACACTCTGACCGCCGGCGAGCACGTCTGGATCGCCCGGGGCCGCGCGGCAGGAGAGTTCGTGCGCGAGGCGGGATCGGACCTCCGCTCGAGTGACACCGTCGTGCCGCACGGCGTGGTGCTCGCCCCGCGCCACCTTGCGGCGCTGGCCGCCGCCGGCATCACCGAGGTCGAGGTGGCAGCGCGCGTCCGCGTCGCCGTGCTCAGCACCGGCAGCGAACTCGTGGAACCGGGCGCGCCCCTCGGGCCTGGCCAGATCTTCGACTCGAACGGCGTCGCCATCGCCGCCGCGGTTCGGGCGAGCGGCGCCGAGGTCGTGCTCGAGGGCCGGGTGCGGGACGACGCCGACGAACTCGAGGCGCTCTTCGACGCGGCGATCGCGAGGGATGCCGAACTCATCCTGACCAGCGGCGGCATCTCGATGGGAGATCACGAGGTCGTGCGCGAGCTCATCGGCACGGGAGATGGGATCGTCGACGTGCTCGCGATGCAGCCCGGCGGCCCTCAGGCGCTGGCTCACTGGGACGGCGTTCCGGTGGTCTGCTTCCCCGGCAATCCGGTGAGCAGCCAGCTGAGCTTCGAGATCTTCGTGGCACCGCTGTTGCGCGAGCTGGCAGGGCAGCCCGCGCGCGTGGTCGAACGCCGCATCCTCGACTCCGCGGTGAGGTCGATCCCGGGGCGGCGCCAGTTCTTGCGCGGCAGGCGCACCGGCCGCGACGGCGTCACCCTGGTCGGGGGACCGGGCTCGCACCTCGTGGCGGCGCTGGCGGCATCCGACGTGCTGATCGTCATCCCCGAGGACGTGGTCGAGCTGACGGCGGGAGATTCCTTGGAGACTTGGGAGCTATGAGCCACGAGCCGCACGGCGAGACGTTGACCCACCTCGACGACGAGGGTCGCGCCCGCATGATCGACGTCGGCGCCAAGCCGGTCACGCACCGCGTGGCGGTGGCGAGCGGGCGACTGCAGACCACGGCCGAGGTGATCGCGCTGGTTCGGGCCGACGGGCTGCCCAAGGCCGATGTGCTGGCCACCGCCCGAATCGCGGGGATCGCGGGCGCCAAGAAGACGAGCGAGCTGATCCCGCTCGCGCATCTGCTGCCTCTGGACGGCGTCACCGTCGACTTCGACCTGGAAGCGGACTCGATCGAGATCCGCGCCTCGGTGTCGGTCACCGCCCGCACCGGGGTCGAGATGGAGGCGCTCACCGCCGTCGCCCTGGCCGGGCTCACCCTGCACGACATGATCAAGGCCGTCGACCCCGCCGCGGTGCTCGGCGACATCAAGCTGATCACGAAGAGCGGGGGCACACACGGACGCTGGACCCGGGAGCCCTCGCCGACGCCGTCCCCGACGTCGCCCCCGCCGCAGAGGGGTCGCGGCGTCGTCATCGTCTCGTCCACGGGCGCCGCCGACGGCACCCGAGACGACACCACCGGGCCGTTGATCGCCGACTGGCTGGTCGGCCACGGTTTCGCGGCCGATCCGGTGGTCATCACTCCGGATGCGGCCATCGCCACCGCGATCGAGGCCGCCCTGAGCACGCACCCGGCGGTGCTGCTCACGACGGGGGGCACCGGCATCCACCCGCAGGATCGCACCCCAGAAGCGACCCGTGCCGTGCTCGACCAGGAACTGCCCGGCATCGCCGAGGCGATCCGTTCCGCCGGTCGCGCCTCGACGCCCACCGCGGTTCTGAGCCGCGCGGTGGCCGGCGTCGCCGGCGGCGCCGTCGTCGTGAACCTGCCCGGTTCGCCGGGCGGCGTTCGAGACGGACTCGCCGTTCTCGACGAGCTGCTGCCGCACCTGATCGATCAGCTGGCCGGCGGCGGGCACCGTCATGAGTGACGCCGGCGAGACGGCGGTCTTCGCGCTGGTCTCCGACCGCCCGCTCGACCGGGCGTCGATCGAGGCGTTCGTGCGCACCGCAGTCGATGGGGCCGTCGTGACCTTCGAGGGCGTGATCCGCAACCACGATCACGGCGCGGGTGTCTCGGCTCTCGACTACGAGGCGCATCCGGATGCCGAGGCCTTCCTGCACGAGGCATGCACGTCGATCGCCACCGCGTCGGGTCTGCGCGTGGCCGCCGCGCACCGCATCGGACACCTCGTGGTGGGCGATGTCGCGCTGCTCGCATCCGTCGCCGCGCCGCACCGCGCCGACGCCTTCGCCGCGTGCGCCGACCTCGTCGACCTGATCAAGGCGTCCGTGCCGATCTGGAAGCGGCAGCACCTCGATGACGGCGTCTCGGAGTGGGTCGGCCTGGCATGACCGCTGGGCGGCCCGGCCGTCCTCGCTGAAATGCGGATTCGGGATCTACCCGCCGGCGAACGGCGGCAGCACGTCGACACGGTCGCCGAGCGGGCGCACCGGGTCGCGCGACACGACTCCGTCGACGAGGAACGACCCGGTGTCGAGCACGCGTGCCATGGCGGCCCCGTAGCGCGAGACCAGCGCCTCACGCAGCTCGCCGACCGTCTCGACCGGCGGATCCCATACCTCGTCGGCACGTCCGGCCGCCTCGGCCGCCGCGGCGAAATAGCGCACGACGGTCACCCGCCGATCCCGCCCATCGAACGCAGCGGACGCACGAAGTCGGCGGCGTCCATGCCATGACCGGCCTGCTTGCCCCACATCGCGGCGCGCCAGCGGTCGGCGAGCTCGTCGTCCGACGCCCCGCCGCGCAGCAGACCGCGCAGATCGGTTTCGTCGTCGCCGAACAGACACGACCGCACCGTGCCCTCGGCGGTGATCCGGGTGCGGTCGCACGCCTCGCAGAACGAGCGGGTCACCGACGCGATGATGCCGACCGTCGCCGGGCCGCCATCCACGGTCCACTCCTCGGCGGGCGCCGAGGGGTCTTCGCGGCCGGCGGGCGTCAGCACGAAACGCGACGACAGCACGTCGAGCAACTCGGCCGCCGGGACCATGTTCGCCCGCTGCCAGGCCTCGTCGGCATCCAGGGGCATCTGCTCGATGAAGCGCAGTCGGGCGTCGTGCTCCAGCGCCCAGGCCAGGAGCTCCGGAGCATCGGCGAGCGTCTCGCGCATCAGCACGGCGTTGATCTTGAGGGGGGCGAATCCGGCGGCGTGCGCAGCCGAGATGCCGCGCAGCACGGCCGGCAGGCGATCGCGGCGGGTGAGGCGGCTGAAGTGCTCACGGTCCACGGTGTCGAGCGAGACGTTCACGCGGGTCAAGCCAGCCGCCCGCAGCGCTTCGGCTCGGCGATCCAGTCCGATCCCGTTGGTCGTCATCGCCACGGGGATGCCGGGTGCCGCCCGGGCGCTCAACCGCACGATCTCGACCAGATCGCCCCGCGTCAGCGGCTCCCCACCCGTGAAGCGCACCTCCGTGACACCGAGCGAACGCCACCCGATCCCGACCAGGCGCGCGATCTCGGGCGCGGTCAGCAGGTCGTCGCGCGGGATGGCCGGCAGCCCCTCGGCGGGCATGCAATAGGTGCAGCGCAACGAGCACTTCTCGGTGATCGAGACGCGCAGATCGCGCGCCACGCGGCCGAAACGATCGACGAGGCCCGCGACATCCGGACGACCGATCGTCGACGGGGCAGCACTCGGATCACGGCGGATCGTCGGCATCCCGAGCGCGAGAGTCATGCCGTCAGCCTAGGCCGCACTCCCCCTGCCGCGCCGAGGCGCCCGTGGCTACGCTGACAGCATGTCGTTCATCACGCGAGGGTTCAGCGGGCGAAGCCGCGAGCGCGATCCGCGCCTTCCCCCCGGCCAGACGAAGGTCGACGACTGGCCGGTGCTCTCGGCAGGTCCGACTCCGAAGATCGACACGGCCGACTGGCAGTTCACCGTCACCACCGAGACGGGCGCCCAGACCCACTGGAGCTGGGACGAGTTGCGGGCACTCGGCATCGAGGACATCACCACCGACATCCACTGCGTCACCCACTGGTCGAAGCTCGAGATGCCGTGGCGCGGCGTGCCGATCGACAGGATCCTGTCCGGCATCCCGACCCGGGCGAAATACGTGATGGCGCACAGCTACGGCGGGTACACCACCAACGTTCCGCTCGACGAGCTGCTGAACGGCCAGGCCTGGGTCGCGTTCGAGGCCGACGGCGCGCCGCTCGACCCGGAGCACGGAGGGCCGGCCCGCCTGCTCGTACCGCACCTGTACTTCTGGAAGAGCGCCAAGTGGGTCAACGGCCTGACCCTGATGGACAGCAACGACCCCGGATTCTGGGAACAGGCCGGCTACAACCTGCACGGCGACCCGTGGAAGGAAGAGCGCTACTGGTGAGCGACGCGCTCCCGCCCGCCGCGGCTCGCACGGCATGGCGCGTCGGCACCGTCGTCGAGGCCCGCCCCGAGACATCGAGCGCGCGCCGCCTGGTGATCGACGTGCCCGACTGGCCGGGCAACGATGCCGGGCAGCACCTCGATGTGCGGCTCACCGCGCCCGACGGCTACCAGGCCCAGCGCTCGTACTCGATCGCCTCCTCCGGGTCCGGCACCCGCATCGAGCTCGCCGTCGACGAACTGCCCCACGGCGAGGTGTCGCCCTTCCTGGTCGAAGACGTCATGGTCGGCGACCGGCTCGAGTTGCATGGGCCGCTCGGCGGCTACTTCGTCTGGATGCCGCAGGCCGTTACCCACGACCCACGGCCGGTGCAGCTGATCGCGGGCGGCTCGGGCGTCGTCCCGTTTCTCGCGATGGTGCGGGCGCACGCCGACGCGGGCGACCCGACGCCCTTCCGGCTGCTGTACGCGGTGCGCGAGCCCGGCGACGTGTTCTACCGGCAGGAGCTGACGCAACTGGCGGCGAACGGGCTGCAGCTGGATTACGTCTACTCCCGCACCGTTCCGCACGGCTGGCCGGTGCCCGCCGGACGCATCACGAAAGACGCGCTCGCGGGATTCGCGATCCCCGCCTCCGACCGACCGCGGGTGTACATCTGCGGCTCGACCGGATTCGTCGAACTCATCGCGGGCTGGTTGATCGAGCTCGGGCACGCCGCAGGCGACATCCGCACCGAGCGATTCGGAGGGCAGTAGTGAAAGGCACAGTGAGATGAATCACATCGACGGCAACGCCCTCGCCGGCCAGCTGAGCGATCTGTTCGCGTTCGACCTCACCAGCGCGATCGGCCGCTGCGTCACCTGCGGCACCTCGGGGATGATCGGGGCCGCCATGGTCTACGTCGCCTCCCCCGGCACCGTCGCCCGCTGTCCGCACTGCGATGCAGTGCTGGCGACCATCGTGGAGACCGACGACAGGATCTGGCTCAGCCTGGCCGGCGTCACGGCCATCGAGGTGGCGAAGCAGGCCTGAGGCACGCCCGCAGCGTCGATCGCATGACGAAGGGCCGGGAGGATCGCCCCCGGCCCTTCGCGTCTGTGTGGCCGAACCCAGTGACGACGAGTCAGCGCACGGCTAGCGAGCCGCCGAACCCTCGACGTAGTCCGCGTCCTGCTGCTTCCACGCGAAGAGGGCGCGCAGCTCCTTGCCGGTCGCCTCGATCGGGTGGGCGGCGCCCTTCTCGCGCAGGGCGAGGAACTCGGGAGCGCCGGCATCCTGGTCGGCGATGAAGCGCTCGGCGAAGGCGCCGGACTGGATGTCGGCCAGCACGGCCTTCATGTTCTCCTTGACGCTCGGGTCGATGACGCGCGGGCCGCTGACGTAGTCGCCGTACTCGGCCGTGTCGCTGACGCTCCAGCGCTGCTTGGCGATGCCGCCCTCCCACATCAGGTCGACGATGAGCTTCAGCTCGTGCAGCACCTCGAAGTAGGCGATCTGCGGCTGATATCCGGCCTCGATCAGCGTCTCGAATCCGTACATGACCAGCTGCGAGGTGCCGCCGCAGAGCACGGCCTGCTCGCCGAACAGGTCGGTCTCGGTCTCTTCGGTGAAGGTGGTCTTGATACCGCCGGCGCGCAGACCGCCGATGGCCTTCGCGTACGACCAGGTCAGCGCCCAGGCGTTGCCGGTCGCATCCTGCTCGACGGCCGCGATGATCGGAACCCCGCGACCCGCCGCGTACTCGCGGCGCACGGTGTGGCCGGGGCCCTTCGGCGCGACCATGATGACGTCGACGCCCTCCGGCGGCTTGATGTAGCCGAAGCGGATGTTGAAGCCGTGCCCGAAGAGCAGCGCGTTGCCGGGCTCCAGGTTGTCTTTGATGTCGGCGGCGTACAGGCCGCGCTGGTGCTGATCAGGAGCCAGGATGACGATGACGTCGCCCCACTTCGCCGCCTCGGCGGTGGAGAGCACCTCGAAGCCGGCCTCCTTCGCCTTCGCCACCGACTTGGAGTCGGGCTTGAGGCCGATCTTGACCTCGACCCCCGAGTCGCGCAGGTTGAGCGCGTGGGCGTGGCCCTGCGAGCCGTAGCCGATCACGGCCACCTTCTTGCCCTGGATGATCGACAGGTCGGCGTCCTTGTCGTAGAAGATCTCAGTCATTCGATGTGCATCTCTCTGTTCGTTGGAGCGGTTCAGTTCTTGAAGACGCGTTCGGTGATGCTCTTGCCGCCTCGCCCGATGGCCAGCAGGCCGGATTGCGCGATCTCTTTGATCCCGTAGGGCTCGAGCACGCGCAGCAGGGCCTGCACCTTGCCGCTGTCGCCGGTGACCTCGATCACCAGGGCATCCGTCGCCACATCGACGACGCGCGCGCGGAACAGGGTGACTGCCTCGAGGATCTGGCTGCGATTCGAGTTGTCGACGCGCACCTTGATCAGCAGGTGCTCGCGCTGCACCGAGAGTGCCGGATCGAGCTCGACGATCTTGATCACGTTCACCAGCTTGTTGAGCTGTTTGGTGACCTGCTCGAGCGGGGCGTCTTCGACATCCACCGCGACGGTGATCCGCGAGAGACCCTCGATCTCGGTGGCGCCGACGGCCAGCGATTCGATGTTGAAGCCACGTCGCGCGAACAGGCCGGCGACCCGGGTCAGCAGACCCGGCTTGTCCTCCACGAGGAGCGACAGCACGTGATGAGTCATGCGTCCTACTCCTCTTCCCAAGCCGGAGCGTGGTCGCGGGCGTACTGCACGAGCGAGTTGCCCAGGCCCTGCGGCACCATCGGCCAGACCATGGCGTCGCGGCTCACGATGAAGTCGATGACGACCGGTCGGTCGTTGGTCTCGAGCGCGAGCTTGATGGCCGGGTCGACCTCCTCGGGCTTGGTCACCCGGATGCCGAGAGCGCCATACGCGTCGGCCATCTTCACGAAGTCGGGGATCATGCGCGTCGGGCCGTCGGCACCGGCGTGGCCGGTGTTCAGGTCGGTGAACGAGTGGCGGCCGTCGTAGAACAGCGTCTGCCACTGCCGCACCATGCCCAGGCTCGAGTTGTTGATGATCGCGACCTTGATCGGGATGTCGTTGATCGTGCAGGTGGCGAGCTCCTGATTGGTCATCTGGAAGCATCCATCGCCGTCGATCGCCCACACCACGCGGTCGGGCTCGGCGACCTTCGCGCCCATCGCGGCCGGAACCGCGTAGCCCATCGTGCCGGCGCCGCCCGAGTTGAGCCAGGCGTGCGGCCGTTCGTACGTGATGAACTGCGCCGCCCACATCTGGTGCTGCCCGACGCCCGCGGCGTAGATCGCCTCGGGTCCGCTCAGTTCGCCGATCCGCTTGATGACCGCCTGCGGCGACAGCAGACCGTCGTCGGGCTCGGCGAATCCGAGCGGGTAGTCGGCGCGCAGCGTGTTCAGGCGCTGCCACCAGACCGCCAGGTCGGGCTTCTGCTTCTTCGCGGCCGCGGTGAAGGCCTCGATGAGGTCGACGATCACATCCTTGGCGTCGCCGACGATCGGCACATCGGCGTGACGGATCTTGCCGATCTCGGCCGGATCGATGTCGACGTGCACCACCTTGGCGTGCGGGGCGAAGTCGGCCGTCTTGCCGGTCACGCGGTCGTCGAATCGCGCGCCGAGCGCGACGATCAGGTCGCTCTCTTGCAGGGCGAGCACCGCGGGAACGGCGCCGTGCATGCCCGGCATGCCCAGGTGCTGCTGGTGCGAATCGGGGAACGCCCCGCGCGCCATCAGGGTCGTGACCACGGGTGCGCCGGTCTTCTCGGCGAGCTCGAGCAGCTCCTTCTCGGCCGACGAGCGGATGACGCCGCCGCCCACGTAGAGCACCGGGCGCTCGGCGGCCGCGAGCAGTTCGGCCGCGGCGATGATCTGCTTGCCGTGCGCCTTCGTCACCGGCCGGTAGCCAGGCAGGTCGATCTTGGGCGGCCAGATGAACGGCGCCGAGTTCTGCTGCGCATCTTTGGTGATGTCGATCAGCACGGGGCCGGGGCGCCCGGTCGAGGCGATCTGGTAGGCCTCCGCCAGCGTCGCCGGGATGTCGGCGGGATCCGTGACCAGGAAGGAGTGCTTGGTGATCGGCATGGTGATGCCGACGATGTCGATCTCTTGGAACGCATCGGTTCCCATCACGGTCGAGAAGACCTGGCCGGTGATCGCAAGCAGCGGGACCGAGTCCATGTGGGCATCCGCGATCGCCGTGACCAGGTTGGTCGCGCCCGGGCCCGAGGTGGCGATGCAGACGCCGACCCGGCCGGACGCCGCGGCATAGCCTTCCGCCGCGTGCCCCGCCCCCTGCTCATGCCGGGTGAGGATGTGGCGGATCGACGTGGACGACATCAGCTCGTCGTAGAACGGCATGATCGCGCCGCCCGGAATGCCGAAGACGTCGGTGATGCCCAGCTTCTCGAGCGTGGCGAGGATCGCGCCGGATCCGGTCAGCATGGGCGGCGCACCGGTGCCCGAACGGGCGGGCTTGGCTGCAGGAGGTGCAGTGGTCATTGAAGTTCCTTGCGTGCGAGGACGGTGAGTGGAGGAACTACCCCGTGACCGCGCCCTCCGCAGCGGAGCGCACGAGCTTGGAGTACTTCGCGAGAACGCCACGGGTATAGCGCGGTGGAAGAGGAACCCAGGCGGAACGCCGGTTCTCCAGCTCAGCCGGATCGACAAGTAGGTCGATCGACCGGGCTGCGATATCGACCCGTATCAGATCACCATCGTGCACGAAGGCGATCGGACCTGCGTCCGTCGCCTCGGGAGCGATGTGGCCGATGCACAGGCCGGTTGTGCCGCCTGAGAATCTGCCGTCGGTCAAGAGTAGTACATCCTTTCCGAGGCCCGCTCCCTTGATGGCAGCCGTCACGGCGAGCATCTCGCGCATGCCGGGGCCGCCCTTCGGGCCCTCCCACCGGATGACGACGACGTCGCCCTTCTTGATCTCGCCCGCGGTGAGCGCATCCATCGCGGCGCGCTCGCGCTCGAAGACCCGGGCGGGGCCCTCGAAGGTCGCGGCGTCGAAGCCCGCGGTCTTGACGACCGCGCCGTCGGGCGCGAGCGAACCCTTGAGGATGGTCAGGCCGCCAGTGGCGTGGATCGGGTTGTCGAGGGTGCGCAGCACCTCGCCGTCCAACGGGGGGATGTCGAGCTCTGCCAGGTTCTCGGCCATCGTCTTGCCGGTGACGGTGAGGCAATCGCCGTGCATGAGACCGGCATCCAGCAGCGCCTTCATCAGCACGGGCAGGCCGCCGCGCCGGTCGACGTCGTTCATCACGTACTTGCCGAAGGGCTTGAGGTCGCCCACGTGCGGCACCTTCGAGCCGATCCGGTTGAAGTCGTCGAGGCTCAGCTCGACCCCGGCCTCGTTGGCGATGGCGAGCAGGTGCAGCACGATGTTGGTCGAGCCGCCCAGCGCCATGCCGACCGCGATCGCGTTCTCGAAGGCCTTCTTGGTCAGGATGTCGCGGCTCGTGATGCCCAGATTCAGCAGGTTGACGACCGCCTCGCCCGAGCGGTGGGCGTAGTAGTCGCGGCGCGCATCGGCCGCGGCGGGGCTCGCGCTGCCCGGCAGCGACATGCCGAGCGCCTCCGCGACGCTGGCCATCGTGTTGGCGGTGTACATGCCGCCGCACGCCCCCTCGCCCGGCGCGAAGGCGCACTCGATGCGGTGCGCGTCTTCGACGCTCATGGTGCCGGCCAGTACGCCGCCGACCGCCTCGAACGAGTCGATGATCGTGATGTCTTTCTCGGTGCCGTCGCTGAGGCGCACCCAGCCGGGCGCGATCGAGCCGGCGTAGAGGAACACGGATGCCAGATCGAGCCGGGCCGCCGCCATCAGCATCCCGGGGATCGACTTATCGCACCCGGCGAGCAGCACCGAGCCGTCGAGCCGCTCGGCCTGCATGACGACCTCGACCGAGTCGGCGATGACCTCGCGGCTGACCAGCGAGAAGTGCATGCCCTCGTGGCCCATCGAGATGCCGTCGCTGACGCTCACGGTGCCGAACTGCAGCGGGTAGCCGCCGCCGGCGTGCACACCCTCTTTAGCCGCCTGGGCGAGTCGAGCGAGGCTCAGGTTGCAGGGCGTGATCTCGTTCCACGAACTCGCGATGCCGATCTGCGCCTTGTCCCAGTCGGCGTCTCCCATGCCGACGGCGCGGAGCATGCCGCGCGAGGTGGTGGCTTCGATCCCATCGGTGACCGTGCGGGATCGGGGCTTGTGGTCGATCTTCGGGGCTGAATCCGGCATGTCTCGAGGGTAACGCGGCGGCGTTGGCGGCGCAGACGGTGCTAGGGAGTCCTACTGTTCGTGAACGTCGCCCTCGCGGAAGGTGGCGAGGGTCGCGAGCACCAGGGCGATCTCGTCCGGCCCGGCGACCCGGAACGGCGCCTCGGTCGGGCCCGATCCGCTCTTGACGCCCAGGTCATCGGGCGTCAGCGCCGCGAAGGCGTCCTCGTCGGTCACGTCATCGCCGGCGTAGAACACCGCGTCGGCCGCGGTGTACCGGCGCAGATGCTCGAGCGCTTCACCCTTCGTGGTGGAACGCACCGAGAACTCGAGCACGTTCTTGCCCTGCCGAACGGTGAGGCTGTCGACCTCGGCCTGGGCCTCGCTGAGGGCGACCAGGTGGGCGACGCGCGAATCGTGCTCGGTCGCGAGCCGGGTGTGCAGGGCGAAACCGGCGGGCTTCTCTTCGAGCCAGACCTGATCGATGGCGTCGGCGACCTCGCCCAGCACCTCGTGCAGCACCTCGACCTTTTCGAGCTCGGTCGTGTCGAGGCTGATGCGGTCCGAGGGATCGTCGAGCCGGATCTCGATGCCGTGCGAACCGACGAGCAGCGTGGTGTCGGGCAGGTCGGCGACCTCGATCAGGCTGCGCAGCGATCGGCCGCTCACCAGGGCGACCCGCGTGTTCGGCAGGGCGAGCAGCCGCAGCACCGCGCTGCGCGCTTCGGGGATGGCGCGGGCGGCATCCGGGGAGTCGACCTCGGGGGCGAGCGTTCCGTCGAAGTCGAGGGCGACCAGCAGGCGCTTGACGCGCGCGAGCTCGCGGAGCGCTCCGGTGAGAGACGAGGAGAGGGGATGCGGCATGGTCACTGCCGGGCACGCGGCGCCCGCTCCACCGTCCATTCGAGTTCGCCGAGCGCGTCGGTGCCGCCGAACTCGCGGGCACCGCGACGGGCCTCGGCCAGCGTGCGCAGGAAGGTCTCCGACCAGTGGGCGACGTCGTTGTCGCGCACCTTCTTCCGCATCGCCCGCATCCGCTTGCGGCGCTCGCGCTCGGGCATCTCGATGGCGCGGATGATCGCATCCTTCACGCCGTCGATGTCGTGCGGGTTGATGCGCAGGGCCGTGCGCAGTTCGTCGGAGGCGCCGGTGAACTCGCTCAGCACCAGCACCCCGTCGTCGTCGAAGCGGGCCGCGACGTACTCCTTGGCCACCAGGTTCATGCCGTCGCGCAGCGCGGTGATCAGCATGACGTCGGCCGCCAGGTAGAGCGCGGCCATCTCCTCGCGCGGGAACGCGTGATGCAGGTAGCTCACGGCCTGGTGGCTGATCGTGCCGTAGTCGCCGTTGATCCGCCCGACGGTCAACTCGATCTCGTCGCGCAGCTGCCGGTAGGTCTCGACGCGTTCGCGGCTGGGGCTGGCCACCTGCACCAGGGTGACGTCCTCGACCTTGAGGCGGCCCTCCTCGAGCAATTCGCCGAAGGCCTTCAGCCGGTGGCCGATGCCCTTGGTGTAATCCAGCCGGTCGACGCCGAGCATGATGGTCGCCGGATTGCCGAGATCTTCGCGGATCTGCCGGGCCCGCGCCTGCACCCCGGGGGTGCGAGCGAGCCGCTCGAAGCCCTCGGCGTCGATCGAGATCGGAAAGGGGCGGGCGATCACCCTCCTGGCCTGATGACTGCCGCGCGCGGGAACATCGATCACCGGGCTCTTCGTCGAGCACCCGAGCAGGCGCCGCACCGCGCGCGAGAAGTTGCCGGCATCCGACACGCGCTGGAAGCCGATCACGTCGGCTCCGAGCATTCCCTCGATGATCTGCGTGCGCCACGGCAGCTGCGAGAAGATCCCGTAGGCCGGGAACGGGATGTGGTTGAAGAATCCGATGGTGAGGTCGGGTCTGGCCTGGCGCAGCATCCTGGGCACCAACTGCAGCTGGTAGTCGTGAACCCAGACGGTCGCGGCCTGCGCCGAGACCGCGGCGATCGCGTTGGCGAAGCGCTGGTTGACGCTGACGTAGCTGTCCCACCAGACCCGGTGGAACCCGGGCGGCGCGATCACGTCGTGATAGAGGGGCCACAGGGTGTCGTTGCTGAAGCCCTCGTAGAAGTTCTCGAGATCGTCGGCGCTGAGCTTGATCGGCACGATCCGGATGCCGTCCGAGTCGAACGGCTCGACGTCGAGATCGGCCTGACCGGCCCAGCCGACCCACGCACCGCCGGCATCCCGCATCACCGGTTCGAGTGCGGTGACCAGCCCTCCTGGGGAGGTGCGCCATCCTGGGGCCCCCTCGTCGTCGACCACGTAGTCGACGGGAAGGCGGTTCGAGGCGACGACGAATTCGAATCGTTCATCGCTCATCTGCCCAAACTATCAGGAGGCCCTGCAGGGCACCTCGATGGGCAAGCTCTCAGCCCACTCGCTCCGAACTGGGGGTAGACCGGATTCGGGAGTTCCTGAGACTGTCATACGCCCGACACTTCAGCAGGTTAGGTTTGGTTCAAATGATTTCGATCGGCATGAGCACGACCTGCGTCTTTCCCGCCTCGGTCGACACGGCGTTCCGCATGGCCCGCCTCGCCGGTTTCGACGCGATGGAGATCATGGTCACCAACGACCCGGTGACCCAGGATCCGACCGCGCTGCTCGAACTGAGCGAGAAGTACAGCCTGCCGATCATCTCGATCCACGCGCCGACGCTGTTTCTCACCACCTTCGTGTGGGGTCGCGATCCGGCCGTCAAGCTGCGCCGTTCGGCCGAACTGGCCGCCGCGGTCGGGGCTCCGAGCGTCGTCGTCCACCCGCCGTTCCGCTGGCAGTCGGGTTACGCAGAGAACTTCGTGCGCATCGTGGCCGAGACGCAGGCCGAGACCGGCATCGAGATCTGCGTCGAGAACATGTTCCCCTGGAAGGTCGGCGGCAAGCAGCTGAAGGCGTACGCGCCGAGCCCCGACCCGCTGGACATGAATCCGGATGCGATGACCCTCGACTTCTCGCACGCATCGCTCACCGGCCGCGACAGTCTCGAATACGCGATGGCCATGGGCGACCGCCTGCGCCACATCCACCTCTGCGACGGAACGCGCTCCGTCGACGAGGGCAACATGTTCGACGAGCACCTCGTGCCCGGCTACGGCAATCAGCCGGTGGCCGAGACGCTCACCTGGCTCGCCGAGAACCACTGGAACGGCAACGTCGTCGCCGAGGTCACCCTGCACAAGATCCGCGACGAGAAGGTCAAGCTCCGGATGCTCAAAGAGACCGTCGCCTTCGCCAAGCTCTACCTCGGCCAGGAGCACGAGGAGCGCGAGCCCCTCGCCGTCGGAGGCCCGAAGGTCCGTCAGCAGAAGAAGGCGGCCCGCCGCAACCTGCGCTCGGCCCGCGACGAACTCCGCTAGAAGCGAAGGCGGTTCTTCGCCTTCGCCGCGGATCCTCGCCGAGCTCCGTTCAGGCGACCACGGGCACGAGCCCCAGGGCTCTCGCCCGCCGCGTGCGCCGGATGGCCAGGTTCGCCACCGCGACACTGCCCAGTCCGAAGGCGAGCAGGGCGACGGCCGATCCGATCGCCGAGGCGGCGCTGCCGCCGGTGACGATCTGCTGCATCCCGGTGACGGCCCAGGTCAAGGGCAGGAAGGGGCTGATCGCCTGGAACGGCGCGCTGAGCACCTGCAGCGGCGCGATGCCGACGGCAGCGATCTGCAGCGCGAGCAGGAACAGCGAGATGATCAGCCCGGCCCGCCCGAGTCCGATCGTGAGCAGGTAGTGGAACACGGTGAACGCCGCGGCCGTCACGAGGGTGAAGACCAGCGTCGCCGGCAGGAGCGTCCACCCGATGCCGACCGCGGTGTGCAGCAGCAGCACGAGCAGGAGGGCCTGCGCCGCGGTGATCGCGCCGGCGCGCACCAGGGTGGCGCCGACGACGCGGCTCGACGCCGCGGTCGATGCCAGGATGCGGCGGGTCACCGGGCGCATCACCAGGAACACCGCGAGCGCTCCGATCCACAGTCCCAGGGGCAGGAAGAAGGTCGCGACGGCCTGCGCGAGCTGCGAGATGCTGTGCGCGGTCGAGACCGTGAGGCCGACCGGATTGCTCGCCACGTCTGCCGACTTCGTCGCCGACGCCGAATCCGAGCTGGGAAGCTGTGCCGCTCCGCGGGTCAGCCCGCTGGCCAGTGACGTGGCACCCGACGAGAGCTGACCCGCACCGCTGGCCAGCGACTTCGCCCCGGAGACGAGCGACGGACCGGTCCCGGCGAGCTGCGTGGCTCCTGCCGCACTCTGCGCGATGCCCGACTGGATGCCGGCGATCCCGGTCGCGGCCTGCGAACTCAGGGCGCTCCCCTGGTTCGCCAACGCGGCGAGCTGGCCGGTGAGGGCCTGGATCTGGGCGGTGTCGTTCGCCGCGACGGCCGCCGACAGGGCGGCGGACAGCTGGGAGACGCCCCCGGTGTACGAGGCGACGCCCGAGCTGAGCTGGCCGAGCGAGCCGGCTCCGCTGCTCAGGTGCGACAGGCCCGAGCTGAGCGACGTGACGCCGCTCGTGTAACTGCTCAGCCCGGAGGCGAGCGACGACGCGCCCGACGAGGTCTGGCTCGCACCCGTGGCCAGGGAGTTCGCGCCATCCGCCGCCTGCGACAGCGACGCGCTCAGCGTGCCCAGACTGGCGTAGACGCCCGAGATGTACTGCTTCGTGATGGCGGTGCCGAAGGTGCGGACCATTCCATCGCCGAGCGACTGCGCCACCGAGCCGGCCAGGTAGGAGTGCGCGTCATCCGTCTTGATCGAGAGCTGGGCCTGCACCGGCGACGTGCCGTTCAGCGAGAGCACCGACTTCGAGAAGTCGCTCGGAATGGTCAGAATCGCGTAGACCGAGCCATCGGCCAGCGCCTTCTTGGCGTCCGCGGCGTTGCTCAGCGTCCAGTCCATGCCCGGCGAGTGGTCGCCGGTGAGCTGGGTGACCAGCTGCCGGCCGGCGAGCACGTAGTTGGTCGTGCCGTCGGCATTGGTGGTCGTGATGGCGGTGTCCTGGTTGACGATGGCGGCCGGGATGCGGTCGAGCCCGTTCTGGGCATCGCCGATCGACGCCACATAGAGCCCGACGAACGCGAGCGGGATGAGCACGACGGCCACCAGGCCGGCCACGCGGAGCTTCTTCATTGCGATGCACCTTCCGTGCGAAGAGAGAGATCGTGGGCGCCCATGCCGAGCACCCGGATGCGACGGAGCGTGCCCTCTGCGACGCGCTCCAGGCCGGGCATGCCCACAACCACCGTCGTCCCCGAGGGGGCGAGCCGGTCGAGCGCGAGCAGGAACGCACGTGCGTCGAGCGGATCCGCGAAGGGGTCGAGGGCGTCGAGCAGCACGACCGGGGTCCGCTCGCTCATGGCGACCGCGGCGAGGGCGACGGCGCGCTCCAGCTGCGGCAACGACTCGATCCGGGTCGTGGCGTCGACCGGCACGAGTTGCCGGTCGGATCCCTGCAGCGCCCCCGAGACACGCCCGGCCCGGATGCGCGCCCGACGCCGCGAGATCGGCGCCAGGTACCACGGACTCGTGAGTCGCAAGCGCTCCTCGAGCAGCTCGCCGAGCGTCACGCTGACGCCGAGGTGCGCAGGTCCCGAGAGATCGGCGATCGCCACCAGGCGCGACGCCCGGGCGGCATCGGAGGGCAGCGGATGCCCGACCACCTGAGCACGCCCGGCACGCGGCTCGAGGCGACCGCCGACGACGGCCGCGATCAACCGGCGCGCCGTCAGATCGCCGCCCGCGCGAGACGAATCGATGAGCGCGATCGCGCCGGACTCGACCTGCAGGCTGACCGGTCCGACCGTCACAGCGCCCGCACCGGACCCGCTGCTGACGACCAGCTCGTCGATCGAGATCGCCTCGCCCGCGCTCATGCGGTCCAGCGCCCACGCGGTGGCCTCGCGGTGGTGGCGCAGGCCTTCGCCCTCGATGTCCACGTTCGGCAGGATGCGGTCGAGCCAGCGCGGCAGATACCAGGCGGCGCGGCCGGCGAGGGCCATGATGGCCGGCACCAGCGTCATCCGGATCAGGAAGGCATCGACGAACACCCCGACCGCGAGCCCGAGGGCGATGACCTTGATCACCGCGGAGCCCTCGGGCACGAAGGCTCCGAACACGAAGAACATGATGAGCGCCGCGGCCGTGACGACCCTGGCCGCTCCCGAGAATCCGCTCACGATGGCGCCCTGGGCGAGAGCGTTCCGCGCCGCGCTCGAGGCGTCTCGCGGCAGCTTCGCGAGTCCGCGCACGTAGGCCTCGCGCATGCCCGAGACCAGGAACACCTCGTAGTCCATGGCGAGCCCGAACAGGATCGCCATCAGCAGCACCGGCATGAAGCTCAGAATCGGTCCGGGAACGGCGCCCAGCGCCTGGGCGCCCCACCCCCACTGGAAGACGGCCACGACGACGCCGAACGAGGCGAGCACCGAGAGCAGGTATCCGAGCGCCGCCTTCAGCGGCACGAGCAGCGAGCGGAAGACGACGGTCAGCAGCAGCACCGAGAGACCGACCACGATGAGGCCGAACGGCAGCAGGGCCGAATCGAGCCGGGACGAGACGTCGATGGCCACCGCGGTGGCCCCGGTCACGGCGATCGGCGTGCCGTATTTCGCGGCGATCGCCGGCTCGAGGCCGCGGATGCTCTCGACCAGCTTCGTGGTCTTGGGATCGCTCGGACCGGTGGTCGGGATCACCTGGATGACCGCGGTATCGAGGGTGGCGTTGGGCGTGCCCGTGCTCACCGAGTCGACCCCGGGCAGCTGCGCGATCCGATCGCCGATCGCGCGCAGATCGCTCATGACCTGCGTCGTCTGGGTGATGTCGACGGTGACGATGAGCGGGCCGTTGCGGCCGGGGCCGAACTCCCTGCTGACCGTGTCGTATGCCGAGCGCGCCGTCGTACCGGTCGGCTGCGAGCCGCCGTCGGGCAGCGCGAGCGCCAGGCTCGCCGCCGGGATGGCGACCGCGCCGAGCACGCCGACGACCGCGATCACCGCGACGACGGGAGCCTTCAGCACGAGCGCGACCCAGCGCTGGCCGAGGGTGGCCCGCGCCTGGCGATCCCGGGGCCGCTTGCGCGGACGCCGGACGCGGGGCGTCAACCGGCGGCCGAGCAGCCCCATCACCGCGGGCAGCAGCGTCGTGGCGGCGAGCATGGCGAGCAGAACGGCGATGGCCGCCGCGATGCCCATGAGACCCAGGAACGGGATGCCGACGATCAGCAGTCCGACCAGGGCGATCATCACGGTGACGCCCGCGAAGATCACGCTGCTGCCTGCGGTGGCCACGGCGGTCGCAGCGGACTCGGCGGGGTCCATTCCGGACGCGAGCTGGGATCGATGCCTGCTGAGGATGAACAGCGCATAGTCGATGCCGACCGCCAGCCCGATCATGAGGGCGAGCAAGGGCGTGGTGGACGAGACGGTGACGACCGACGCCGTGGTCAGCACGACGCCCATCGACACCGCGAGCGCGATGATCGCCGAGAGCAGCGGGAGCCCGGCGGCCAGCACCGATCCGAAGGTCACGATCAGCACGACGGCGGCGAACAGCACGCCGAGCGCTTCGGTCCACGAGATGCCGACATCGACCTGCTGATAGACCTGCCCGCCGTATTCGACCGTGAGCCCGGCAGCAGTGAGGGGCGACGTCGCCTGCTGCACGGCGGCCAGCTCGGCTGTGCCGACCTTCTCGGCCGGGTCGGTGAACTGCACGGCGATGATCACGGTGGACCCATCACGGCTGACCGCCGCCGTCGCGTACCCGCTGTAGGGCGAGAGCGCCTGCTCGACACCCTGCACGTCGTTGAGCCGGGTGACGACCTTCTCGATCAGGGCGCCGTCTGCGCTCTCCAGGTTCGCCCCGTGGGCGTCGTGCACCACGATCTCGGCGCTCGCGCCCGCGGTCTGCGGGAACACCGCCGAGAGCAGGTCGATCGCCTTCTGCGACTCGGTGCCGGGGATGGCGTACGAGTCCTGCAGCTGGCCGCCGAGAGCGACGCCACCGGCGAGGGCGCCGGCCGCGAGGATCACCCAGGCGATCACGACGAGGAGCGCGCGCTGGTAGGCGAAGCGCCCGAGGCGGAAGAGCAGCGTGGCCATGTGATTCCCCCGAATCAGTCGGCAGTGGTGTGGGAAGCGGAGACCACGGAATGCGCAGCCGACGACGGCGCGAGCAGATCGCCGAGCACGTTGATCAGCGCGTGGCGCAGCGCGCCGAGGTCGGGCTCGGGCAGCGAGACCGGAGCTCCGGCGAGCAGGTAGGCCGCGCCCCCCAGGGCCACGCCGAATCGCACCTTCTCTTCGACCGATCCCGCGTTCTCCTCGAAGTAGCGCGAGATCAGTTCGATCTCGGCGTTGGCCCGTTCGACGACCGGGATGTCGACCAATGACGTCGCCTGGTTGACGAAGATGTAGACCGCCGAGCGGTGCTCGATCAGAAAGTCGACGAAGCGCTCGACGAACTCGGTGCGCGCGTCACCGCCGCGTTGCAGCCCCGCCAGCCCGACCTGCCCGAGGATGCCGTCGAGCTGGTCGAGTGCCGGCGAGAGCACCGCCTCGAGCAGCACCTCCTTGGAGGTGAAGTGGTAGAGCACGGTCGCTTTCGAGACCCCGGCGCGGTCGGCGATCTGCTGCAGCGAGGTGCCGAGGTAGCCGGCGGCGGCGAACTCCTCGAGGGCGACGCGGCGCAGGTCGTCAGCAGTGGTGGGCATGATCATCACGCTACTTGACCGATCGGTCAGATGTTGACCGATCGGTCAGATTCGCGGCGGATGCCCAGACAGCAACCGGTTTCGACTCAGGCCGAGTGCGGCCCGGTGACCGGCACGGTAGCGTGGAAGGCGACCCCCGTTGGAGGATCCATGCGCAAGTTCTTGTTCAGCCCCAGCATCTGGAGTTCTCTCTTCGGAGCCATCGGCGTGATCCGTACCACCACGAGCGGGCCGCGCGACTGGCGGCTGGTTCTGCAGTGGATCGTGTTCGGGGCGACGGTGGCACTCGCCGTCGGCACGGTCATCGAACGATCGAACGAAGCAGAGGACTACTGATGATGTACGGACCCATCGGACACGGATTCGGCCTGCTGGCCGGCGTCCTCGGCGCGATCATCTGGGCGATCGGCATGTTGATCCTGCTGGCGGTGATGATCGCACTGATCGTGCTGCTCGTGCGCTTCCTCTGGGTCGCCACCAAGGCGGCGCAGCGCTACCTCGAACTGAACGGCTCGCCCGCGCCGAAGACGCGGACCGTGCCGCCGACCACGCCCACACCGGCGAAGCCTGAGCCGACGACCACGACGCCGGCCGCGGCTACGGCGCCGGCGGCTACGCCCACACCGGCCGCGACGAAGCCGGTCACAAAACCCAGGACTCCGAAGCCTCCGACCGCCTAGCCGCGGCCGCTTCCCCAGGAACCCGCGGGCGCCGGACGACGAAGCCGCCGCATCCGATGCGGTCAGCTTCCGCCGTCGACCTCGATCTCGTCGAACCAGGCGGACACGTCGACGGCCTCTCGGGCGCGTCCCAGAGCTGCCGCCGCATCCGTTCCGTATTGCGCCGCCTCGTCCAGGGCCAGGTCGGCTCTCACCGGTGCCGGATTGTCGGGAGTGCTGGGCTCGCCGCGGACCGCGTGATGCGCCCGCTGCACACGAGCCTCCTGCGCGTTCGCCAGGTCGGTGTAGATGGCGCCGAGCATCGCCTGAACCGACTCGAGGCCGGCGAGCAGTTCGACGGCCTCGGCCGGACTCTCGGAATCGCCCAGCTGGGCGGCGAGCTTTCTGACCGCGTGGCCCAGCTGCTCGACGAGATGCACCTTCAGCGACTTCGTCGGTTCGTTCATCGGCGACCCCTTCGTCTTCAGGTTCGAAACGCTAGCGAGAAAAGCAACCCGGAGCATGGGCCGAAGGTCCCTGCCGGTGGCGACCCCTGCCTCGTAGCGTGGGCGGCATGCGGCCGGGTGCAGGTCATCGGCTCCCGCGGAACCGGAGGGAACGATCATGAGTGAGTCCGTCGTGTGGTTCGAGAACGTCGGCATGAACGATGTCGCGCGGGTGGGCGGCAAGAACGCCTCGCTGGGTGAGATGACGCAGTCCCTGCTGAGCGCCGGAATCCGCGTGCCCGCCGGTTTCGCCACCACCGCATCGGCCTACCGCGCGTTCATCGCGGCGAACGGGATCGAATCCGCCATCCGAGCCGAGCTGACGAAGCACCGCGGCGGCGAGGCGACCCTGCGCGAGACCGGCGAAAAGCTGCGCGAGCTGTTTCTCGGCGCCGAGTTCCCGGCCGAGATCGCCTCCGACATCCTCGAGAGCTACCGCAGCCTCGGCGAGCGTGCGGGGGTGAAGGACCTGTCGGTGGCCGTGCGCAGCAGTGCCACCGCCGAAGACCTGCCCGAGGCGAGCTTCGCCGGAGCGCAGGAGACCTTCTTGAACGTCGTCGGCGAGCGCGAATTGCTCGACGCCTGCCGCCGGTGCTACGCCTCGTTGTTCACCGACCGCGCCATCAGCTATCGGGAGGCCAAGGGCTTCGACCACCTCGATGTCGCCCTCTCGATCGGCGTGCAACGCATGGTGCGCTCCGACCTCGGGGGCTCAGGGGTGATGTTCTCGATCGATACCGATACCGGATTCCCCCGTGTCGCGGTCATCAGCGCGGCCTGGGGCTTGGGCGAGATGGTGGTGCAGGGCGCGGTCGATCCCGACCGGTACCTCGTCTTCAAGCCGCTGCTGACGCGGCAGGGCTCGTCGCCGATCATCGACAAGACGGTCGGCGCGAAGGCCCGGAAGATGATCTACAGCCATGGCGGCACGGCACGGACCCGGGTGGTCACCACCCCGGCGCGTCAGCAGCGCGCGTTCGTGCTCGACGACGGCGAGATCCTGGAGCTCGCCCGCTGGGCCGTGCTGGTCGAGGACCATTACCGGCGCCCGATGGACATGGAATGGGCCCGAGACGGCGTGACCCACGAGCTGTTCATGGTGCAGGCGCGACCCGAGACGGTTCAGGCGCTTCGCAGCACCACTAAGTTCGAGCAGCACCACCTGACCCAGGAGGGCGCCTTGCTGCTCTCGGGCGCCGCGATCGGCGAATCGATCGCGACCGGGACGGCCTGCGTGATCCGCGATCCCTCGCAGATCGATGACTTCCGCGACGGGGCGATCCTGGTCGCCGAGATGACCGACCCCGACTGGGTGTCGATCATGACCCGGGCCTCCGGCATCATCACCAACCACGGCGGGTCGACCAGCCACGCGGCCATCGTCAGCCGCGAGTTGGGCATCCCCGCCGTCGTCGGCACCGGCACGGCGACCGAGGCCCTCGCCGACGGCCAGGCGATCACGCTGTCGTGCGCCGAAGGCGACATCGGCCACGTGTACGAAGGGGTGCTGACGTTCGAGACCGACCAGATCGATCTGGGCGCCCTGCCGACCACTCGGACCAGCGTGATGATCAACGTGGCCAGTCCGGAGGCGGCGTTCCGCTGGTGGCGGCTGCCCGCGGCCGGCGTCGGGCTCGCCCGCATGGAGTTCATCATCAACAACCTGATCACGATCCACCCGATGGCGCTCGTGCATCCCGAGCGGGTGGCCGACGAGGCCGATCGCCGGCAGATCAAGGCCCTGACCGCCGGCTTCGATGACCCGAAGGAGTTCTTCGTCGAGACTCTGGCGCTCGGCCTCGCCAAGCTGGCATCGCCCTACCACCCGCACGACGTGATCGTGCGGCTCAGCGACTTCAAGACCAACGAGTACGCGCACCTGATCGGCGGCACCGCATTCGAGGGCGTCGAAGAGAACCCGATGCTCGGATTCCGCGGTGCGTCCCGTTACTACGACCCGAAGTACCGCGAAGGATTCGCGCTCGAGTGCGAGGCCCTCAGTCGGGCCCGCGAGCGGATCGGATTCGACAACATCATCGTCATGGTGCCGTTCTGCCGCACTCCCGCCGAAGCCGATCGCGTGCTCGCCGAAATGGCGAAGAACGGGCTGGTGCGGGGCCAGAACGGGCTGCAGGTCTACATGATGTGCGAAATCCCCGCCAACGTGATCCGCGCGGCCGAGTTCGCGGCGAAGTTCGACGGCTTCTCGATCGGCTCCAACGATCTGACCCAGCTCACGCTCGGAGTGGATCGCGACTCCGCCGAGCTTGCGGCGCTGTTCGACGAGCGCGATCCGGCGGTGCAGTGGATGATCGCCGAGGCGATCGACAAAGCCCACGAGGCCGGCATCAAGATCGGCATCTGCGGGCAGGCGCCCAGCAACTACCCGGAGTTCGCCGAGTTCCTCGTCGCGCACCGCATCGACTCGATCTCGCTCAACCCCGACAGCTACCTGCGCACCATTCCGCACATCGCCGCGGCGGAGGCGCGGATGCTGCAGGCGGCGCGCTGAGGGCGCCCGCGCGGCATCGCCGGATGTGCGCGCTGCTCGACACGGCCGGCGACGCGGCCAGCTCAGGCGCGGCTAGCTCGGGCGCGACTTCGGTGCGCGCTCGGCGGTCTCGCCGGCATCGCTCACGACGACATCGCCGAGCGCCTCGTCGATCGCGGCCATCGCCTCGGCCGGAATGACGACACCGGCCGCCTTCACGTTCTCGGCCACCTGCTCGGGGCGCGAAGCCCCGATGATCGCCGCCGCCACGTTGGCGTTCTGCAGCACCCAGGCCACAGCGAGCTGCGCCATGCTCAGGTCGAGCCCGGCCGCGATGGGTGCCAGCTTCTGCACCCGGGTCAGAACCTCGTCGCGCAGGAACGGCTTGATCGTGTTCTCGCCGCCCTTCGAGTCGGTGGCCCTGCTGCCCTCGGGCAGCGGCGCACCCGGCTGGTACTTGCCGGCCAGCACACCCTGCGCCACCGGCGACCAGACGATCTGCGAGATGCCGAGCTCGGCCGAGGCCGGCACGACCTCCGGCTCGATGACCCGCCAGAGCGCCGAGTACTGCGGCTGGTTCGAGATCAGCTGGATGCCGAGCTGCGTCGCGAGCGCGTGCCCGGCCCGAAGCTGGTCTGCCGTCCACTCGCTGACGCCGATGTACAGCGCCTTGCCCTGCCGCACCACGTCGGCGAAGGCCTGCATGGTCTCTTCGAGGGGCGTCTCGGTGTCGTAGCGGTGCGCCTGGTACAGGTCGACGTAGTCGGTCTGCAGCCGGGTCAGCGAGCCCTCGATCGACTCGAAGATGTGCTTGCGGCTCAGCCCCGAGTCGTTCGGGCCCTTGGGGCCGGTAGGCCAGTAGACCTTGGTGAAGATCTCGAGGGATGCCCGGCGCTCGCCCTTCAGCGCCTCGCCCAGCACGGTCTCGGCCGCGGTGTTTGCGTAGGCATCTGCCGTGTCGAAGCTGGTGATCCCGGCATCGAGGGCGGCGCGCACGCACGCCATCGCGGTGTCGTTCTCGACCTGCGAGCCGTGGGTGAGCCAGTTGCCGTAGGTGATTTCTGAGATCTTGAGGCCCGAGTTGCCGAGGTAGCGGAATTCCATGGTTCGAGCCTACGTCGCGGGAGCGGAGCCTGGTTCCCACCTGAGCGCAAGCTGTGCGAGCCGGCCCAATACTCACAGGAACCTGGCCCTCTGCGGCGTCGGCGGCTTAGCTGGACGTCGTACCACTGGCAGTCGACCGATCGCCGCAGCAGCTGCGGGCTCTGAACGGGAGACTGCGCATCGCCGCTGATGAAGCGAGGTCGTTCGACCTCTGACCTCATGCGCCAACGATGCCGTCGCACCTGCCTGTGCACAGCGCCGCCCCCCGGCGGGCCCACTCGAAGGAGAAATGCACCATGGCAACAAGCTGGAAGAACAAGCCCTACCGAGGGCGCCGGCGCAACGACATCGCCCCCCTTGCGCGCAAGGTGGAGAACTCGGCGGTGGAGTCGCCGACCCTCCTGCTGTTCGTCCTGCTGGCCGCGGGCGGCGTGCTCGCCTACACCGGCTTCCTGCTCAACCCGGCGAACCGGGGAGACTGGCTGCCCTACGGACTCGTGATCACGGCCGAGCTGATCCTGGTCGCGCAGGCGCTCGTCGCGATGTGGACGATCCTGTCGGGCGGGCTCGACCCGAGGACGTTCACCTTCCATCATGCGCAGGAACGACTGTTCGACGCGGCCTCGATCGAGCGCGCCGGGGGGCCCCGCCACCCCCGCGACTGGCCGATGTATCTGGAGAACAAGCGGATCGACGTCGACGTGTTCATCACCGTGTTCGGCGAGTCGCTCGACACGATCGCGGCGACGACGATCGCCGCGATGGGCATGCGCGGCCGGCATCTGACCTGGATCCTCGACGACGGAGACTCCGATGCGGTGCGCGACCTCGCCGCCGATCTCGGCGCGAACTACGTGCGCAGGCTCTCGCACAACGGCGCCAAGGCGGGCAACGTGAATCACGCGCTCTCGCTCACGAGCGGGGCGTACTTCGCGATCTTCGATGCCGACTTCGTGCCCGACCCCGACTTCCTCTACGAGACGGTGCCCTTCTTCATCGACGACAACGTCGCCTTCGTGCAGACGCCCCAGGCGTACGGCAACATGCACAACCTGATCTCACGCGGAGCCGGTTTCATGCAGTCGGTGTTCTACCGCTACATCCAACCGGGGCGCAACCGGTTCAACGCGGCGTTCTGCGTCGGCACGAACGTCATCTTCCGCCGCAAGGCGATCCAGGAGATCGGCGGCATGGTCACCGACTCGAAGTCGGAAGACGTGTGGACCTCGCTGCGCCTCCACGAGCGCGGCTGGCGGTCGATCTACATCGCGGTCACGCTCGCCGTCGGCGATGCGCCGGACACCATCGAGGCGTACTCGAAGCAGCAGCTGCGCTGGGCGTCCGGCGGGTTCGAGATCCTCTTGAGGCGCAATCCGCTCAGCCCGCGGACCAAGCTCACCATCGATCAGCGCGTGCAGTACTTCGTCACGGCGACGCACTACCTGGTGGGGATGACCCCGCTCCTGCTGATCATGGTCCCCCCGCTCGAGATCTACTTCGATCTGCGACCGGTCAACCTCAGCGTGACCTGGATCACCTGGCTGCTGTTCTACGCAGGCTTCTACGGGGTGCAGGTGCTGCTCGCGTTCCACACGATGGGCTCGTTCCGCCCCGAGACGCTCGTGATGGCGGCGGTCTCGTTCCCGATCTACATGCGAGCCTTCGTGAACGTGTTCTCGGGCCACGAGCAGAAGTGGGTCGCCACCGGAGCCCGCAACGGGCGGTCATCGCCGTTCAACTTCATCATCCCGCAGGTGCTGTTCTTCGCCTTCGTGCTGCTCACCTCCCTCGTCGGCATCGTGAAGGACTACGGTCACCAGACCGTCACGCTCGCGACCGCCTGGAACGTCACCAACACCCTCGTGCTCGGGGTGTTCGTGGTCACCGCCTTCCGGGAGTCCCGCCGCGCCCGCATCGTGCCGCCGCCGGTGGCGGCCCTCTACCCGACGTTCGGCCGACCGATGTCGGAGCGCCCGATGCACCGGGCCCCGGTGCTCGTGCCGCAACGTGCCGGAGCGTCATCAGAGGCCGAGCGCCTCGTCCCCGTGTTCGACAACGCAGGAAGGACCATCTCATGACCTGGGCCACCCGTATTCGACTGGTGATCGGGCTCGTCGCCGTGCTCGCCGTCGTGCTCGTCTTCACCCTCGTGCTGAGTGTGCGTCAGACCGAGGTGACCAGTGCCTCCGCCACGGTGAAGGCCCTCAGCTACTCGGTCGGCTCCGACTTCGCGGGCACGGTCAGCGAGCTGAAGGTCAAGGAGGGCGACACGGTGACGAAGGGCGAGCCCCTCATGACCGTGCAGAGTGCGGCGGTCGTCACCGCCTCGGCCGCCAAGGGCGGCATCCCCACCAGCCCGTCGTACAAGGTCTCGAAAGGCGGGATGCTCACCCTGAACGCCACCGAGGCCGGCGTCGTCGAGAAGCTCGGGGTGCAGGCCGGCGGATTCGTGAGTGCCGGCAGTGCGCTCGCGACCATCGATCGGGCGCAGTCGCTCTATGTGCTGGCGAAATTCCGCCTCGACCCGTACGACTTCTCGCGCATTCAGAAGGGTGCGCGCGTCGACCTGGTGATGCCGGATCAGAGGCAGGTCACCGGCACCGTCTCGAAGATCCGCGTCACCACCGCCGACAACGGAACGGCGAGCGCAGAGGTCGAGGTGCTCGTCCCCCAACTCACGCTCGGCAGCGACAACGGACTCGGCTCGCCCGGCACGCCGGTGCAGGCGACCCTGCGACTGCGCGATGACGGACCACTTGGCGGACTCCGCGTCATGTTCGCTCAGCTGCTGCAGAAGCTGCATCTGTGATCCGTGCCGGGTCGAGTCGGCGCAGGCCCGTGGTCGCGATGCTCCTGCTGGCCGTGCTGGCCGCACTGGCCGGCTGCAGTTCGGTGACGACGACCGGGCCGGCGCGATCGGATGCCGGCCTGGAGGCCGCGCTCGGCAGCATCCTGCACCGCTCGGTGGCGCCCATGCCGACGGCGCGACTCGCCGACCACCTCGTCCCCCCGACCAATCGGTGGTTCTCGGGGCTGGTATTCGGAGATCACGCTCAGCCGGTCTTCCCCCTGCCGCTGTCGTTCGGGCTGACCGGCTCGGGATTCGCGTTCGGGGTGCCGACCGTGACCACCTCGGCCGACACGATCACCGGCGCCTACCTCCCGGCGGTGAGCCTGGATAACGGCTCGACATCGAGCACGATCACGGCGTACGACCCCGTCTCGGTGACGATCACGCAGAAGGCTTCGGATGGAACCCCGATCGGATCGATCGTCATCGCATCGGGGTCGCCCGTGGTCACCTACACGGCACTTCGTGCGGGAAAGGTGACCCTCGGACCCGCATTCACCGGTTCGGGTCGCGTTCGGTCGGCGACGGTGGGCGGCACCGGCTACGGACTGATCACCGACGGAAAAGTGTCGGGGAGCACCCTGCGCCTGGCAGACGGGCAGACCGCCGAGCTGTTCGCGGCCCCCGTGCACCACGATCCGGTGGCGTTCGGAGCGCACGTCTCAGCGCTGAGCGGCGGCTCGGCCGGCTACTCGGTCGGCTCGACGACGGTGACCACGACGCTCCGATACCGGGCTGCCGGACAGAACGTGATCGCCGCGATGCCCCATCAGCAGGCGGGCCTGGTCACTCCATCGTCGTGCTCGCTCGGCAGCTATCCCTCGGTCTACGGAACGCTCGAGGCGTGCTCCGGCACGACCCTCGCCTGGACCTCGACCAAGGTCCCGTCGAGCGGGACGCTCGACCTCGGCTCACTGTCCCCGGCCGACACATCGGTCATCTCCGCTCAGCTGGTCGAGGACCTTCGGGCGACCCCGGCGATCCCTCCCGACAGCTACTTCGGAGGCAAAGCCCTCTACCGCCTCGCCAATCTGCTGATGCTCGCCCATCAGGTGGGCGACGCGAGTGCGGCGACCACGGCGCAGCAGAAGCTCGACGACGCCCTGCTGAGATGGACCGATCCGAAGGGCTGCTCGACCCGGTCGAGCCAGTGCTTCGTCGACGACCCGATCGCGAAGGGCGTGGTGGGGCTGGCGGCCTCGTTCGGATCCGACCAGTTCAACGATCACGCCTTCCACTACGGCTACTTCCTCTACGCGGCCGGCATCGCCGCGCAGTACAGCCCCTCTCTCACCGCCCGGATCGCGCCCGTGATGAACCTGCTCGCCGCCGACATCGCGACGCCGGGCGGATCGTCGCAGTTCCCCACACGCCGGGTCTTCGACGCCTACGCGGGGCACTCATGGGCGTCGGGCTACGCGCCGTTCGCCGACGGCAACAACCAGGAGTCGAGCTCGGAGGCGGTCGATGCCTGGAACGGGCTCTCGCTGTGGGCGGCGGCCACCGGCGACCGGGGGCTCGCGAACGAAGCGAGCTGGATGCTGTCGGCCGAAGCGGCATCCGCGAAGGCCTACTGGACGAACTTCTCGACGAACGACCGGGTCTACACGGGCTATGCGCACAGCGTCGTCGGGATCGTCTGGGGCGGCAAGCGCGACTACGCCACCTGGTTCAGCGCCGATCCGAATGCGAAACTCGGCATCCAACTCATCCCGATGAGCCCGGCATCCGAGTACCTGGCGGGCGATCCGTCGCGCATCGCTCAGAACGTCTCGGGCGCCGCACCGCACGGGTACGACGTGCCGTTCGGCGACTACCTGCTGATGTATTCGGCACTCGAGGGACAGGGGGAGGCGACGAAGGCACTGGCCACCGCTCGCGAGTTGCCTGCCACGTTCATCGACGATGCCGACTCCCGCAGCTATCTGCTGGCGTGGATCATGTCGCACGCACGGTAGGTCCGCCTAGTGCACCGCTCCCGGCGGGTTCGAAGCGGAACTCCCGGCCGATGCCGGTCGACCACCGGTTTGGATCGGGATGCCGTCGACGGCGGCTCCGTACTCGGGCGAGTAGGTCGGACTGTTGCGGAAGGTATCGACGAAGTTCTGCAGTCGCGGATCGGTCGCGCTGGTGACACGTAACTGGTGCCCCCACGCGCTGATCACGATCGGCGCGGGCAGCGCACTGGTCGCCCAGGGGCTCAGATCGATGTAGCGATTCGAGTTGGTCGTCGGCGCGCCGCTCGCCGTTTCGCCCGTCTCGGGAATGAGTGACTGCTTGGTGACGAACGCCGTCAAGGCGGCCACCTCAGATGCGGGGAGATCTGGCTCGTAGCTGATCCACACGGCGCCGTGCTCCATATTGTGCACCGCACGCTCGGACGGGATCGGTTTGGTGTAGACGCCGGCATTCATCCAGATCCCGTCATGTGGCCCGCCTACCGGGGGAGTGATCGAGTAGGTCACCGGACCGTGGACGTGTTGATGCTCGAGCGCTCCTGAATGATCAGCTCCGTCTCCGGGCCACCCCGTGGTGTCCCAGGCGAGTACCCCCGGTATTCCACTGGTATCGGGCACCGTGGCGACCGGCAACTGCACCGTGGTCGCACCGGTCGGAATCGAGGGGATGATCTGCTGCCCTGCACCCGCCTCGACCGGAGCGAACGGTTGGGGCCGCGCTACCAGGACAACGATGCCCACAACAGCGATCGCCACCAGGCCGATCGCCGAAGCGATCAGTATCCGTCGGCCACGGTCGCGTCGGCGTTGTACCAGCCTGATCCGCTCCAGATTCTCCCGTCGCTGATCAGCAATGCGTTGCTTGTTGGGAGGGGCCACGTTCGTAGCGTAGGTCTCGATCCTCGACGTCTGCTGCGCCCGTGAACCCAGCAGGAGAAAAGTCCCGCACCTGGCAACAGGCAACAAACCCTCGGGGCCGACCCGCGCGAGCAGGCCGGCCCCGAGGGCGGAACGGATCAGATCAGCCGTCGGCGCCGGCCGGAGTCGTCGTGATCGTGAAGCCTTCCAGCTTGTTCGCCGCGATCGCGTACGTGTTGCTGAAGGTGTCGGCGTACGTCAGCTTCGAGGTGTCGACGCCGTTGGCCTTCTCCATCGCGAAGATGACCTTCGGACCACCGGCGGGCATGATGCCATCAGGCAGGAACTGGCCCTTGTCCGAGTCGAGGCCCGAGATGTATTGCGCCTTGGTGATCGTCGCGTTCTGCACGAACTCGGGCGGCAGCTTGTCGGCGATCTGCGCCGCCGAGTGGGTGTTGATCCAGTGCATGGTCGCGACCAGAGCGTCGACGACTCCCTGGGCGGCCTTGGGGTTCGCCTTCACCCAACTGGCCTGCGCCAGCAGACCGGCCGCCGGCCAGTCACCGCCGAGCGCCTTCTTCGCGCCATCGGCAGTTGCCAGATCGACCGCGGTCGTCGCCAGTTTCTGGGTCTCCAGGGCGCCGACGGTCGGCTGGGTGGTCATCACGCAGTCGGCCGCGCCGCTCTGGATCGCCGCGATCGCGGTGGCTCCGGCGCCGACCGCGAGCGTCGTGTACTGACTCCGCGCGATGCCGTTCTGCGACGCGAGGAACTGCGTCAACTCATCGGTCCCCGATCCGAGGTCGGTGACGCCGATGGTCTTCCCCTTGAAGTCCGCCGCCGATTTCACGCCGCTCTTCGGGTTGCACATGATCCGCTCCCCCGGAGCTCCCGACAGCTGGACCAGGTTGACGACATCCTTGCCCTTCGACTGGAAGTCGACGGTGTGGATGTACCAGGCGCCGGCCAGGTCCACCTGGCCGGACGCCATGGCGTCCTCAGCGCCGACCCCGCCGTTCTGCTCGGTGGAGAGCGTCATGTTGATGCCGTACTTCTTGTAGAAGCCCAGGCTCTGGGCGAGCTGGTACGGCAGGTAGATCTGCTTGTCGATGCCTCCGACCATCATCGAGACGTTGGCGAGCGGAGCGCCGGCGCCCGATGTCGTGGTGCCGCCCGAGGTGCCTGCACAGCCGGTGAGAGCGAGTGCTGCTGCCCCCACGATGGCGGCTGCTGTGATCATGCGCTTCTTCATTGATGCATGTTTCCTTTCAGTGAGCGCCGACGGATGTCGGCAGGGTGAGTGCAGGAAGGGATGAGCGGGGGCGTCAGATCGCCTGGACGTCCGACCGGCTCGGCGGACGCCACTTGAGCAGCGTGTGCTCGAGAAGCGCGATCAGGTACTCGGCGACGAGGGTGAAGACGGCGACGATCACCATGCAGGCGAAGACGGTGTCGGGATCGAAGGTTCCCTGCGCGTGGCTGATGATCAAGCCGATCCCGCGCGTGGCGCCCAGGATCTCGGCGACCAGCGCACCGATGATGGCGAAGCCGAACGCGGTGTGCAGGCTGGCGATGATCCAACTCATGGCCGACGGGATCGTCACGTGCCGCGCGACCTGCAGCGGCGACGCCCCGAGCACCCGGACGTTGGCGACGAGATTCTGATCCACTTCGCGCACGCCCTGGAACGCGTTGAAGAACACCACGAAGAAGACCAGCACCGCTGCCAGCAGGATCTTCGGGAAGATCCCGAACCCGAACGCGACGAAGAAGATCGACCCGAGCACGATGCGCGGCACCGAGTTCAGAATCTTGATGTACGGGCTGAACACCGACGCCAGGTAGCGGTTCGAGCCGAGCAGGATGCCGAAGATCACGCCGGTGACCGTCCCGAGCAAGAAGCCGAGAAAGGCCTCTTGCACGGTGACCCAGAGGTTCTCCCAGATCGTTCCGAAGGCGGTTCCGACCGTGAAGAGATGAACCAGGCTGTCGACGATGCCGGTCGGTTGCCCGAAGAAGAACTTGTCGACCCACCCGACCGCCGTGAACCACTGCCAGCCGCCGAACACCACGACCACGACGACCGCTCGGCCGATCCAGATCCACATGGTCCGCCGCCGGCGGGCGCGCTGACTCGTGACCTGGAGCTCCGGCTCCGGTCCCTCTTCGGGCGCGACGGCGTAGGCCCCGAAGGTCTCGACGGCGGTCATGCTGCACCCGCCGTCACGGCGTAGGCCCGAGTGACCTCTTCTTTCAGAGACTCCCAGATCTGGCCCTGCAGTTCGAGGAAGCGCCCCTCGTGCCGGATGGCCTGCACGTCTCCCCGCGGGCGCGGCAGGTCGATGTCGAAGATGTCTTTGACGGTGCCGGGGCTGCTGGTCATGATGACGACCCGGTCCGACAGGATGACCGCCTCATCGAGGTCGTGGGTGATGAACAGCACCGAGGGCCGAAGCTCCTCCCAGAGCTGGAGAAGCTCGCCCTGCATGATCGCCTTCGTCTGCACGTCGAGGGCGCCGAAGGGCTCATCCATCAGCAGGATGCGGGGGCGGTTGATCAGCGCTGCCGCCATCGCGACCCGCTTGCGCATGCCGCCCGACAACTGGTGCGGGTAGCGATCCTCGAAGCCGCTCAGGCCGACCCGGCGCAGCCAGTCGAGCGCGAGCGCGGTCGCCTCCACCTGGGGGGTGCCGAGCAGGATCGGCCCCATCATGACGTTGCCGAGCACCGTCTTCCAGGGAAACAGCGAGTCGGCCTGGAACATATAGCTGACACCGCTGGTGATGCCGCTGACCCGCTGCGACCCGACGGACACGAATCCGCCGCTCGGGTGCTCGAGGCCCGAGACCTGGGCGAGTGTCGTCGATTTGCCGCACCCGGTCGGTCCGACGATCGCGCAGAACTGGCCGGGCTCGACCGTCAATGACACGTCGCGGATGGCGGTGAACACCTCCCCCTTCGGGGTGAGGTACCGCTTGGTCAGATCGACGATGTCGATGCGGGCGGCATCTTCGGGGGTCTCGATGACTCCGCCGGAGGATGCGGGGGTGGGGGTGGCTGTGGCCATGCGCACGAGACCTCTCTGTCTTCGCGTTTGCTGTTGAGCACATGTTCCGCGAGCAACTGCGCCCTGTCTCGCTTGTGCGCCATTGGCCATTTGTGCGCATTACGCCGGGTTTCGCGCATTCTGCGCAGTGCGCCCGCGGTGCGGCACAGCGATAATCGGGTCACCATGCGACGACGGATCAGACGACTCTCGAGCCAGATCTTTCTGGCTCAACTGCTGATCCTGACGGTCTCGTTGGCCGTCGCCTTCGTTCTCTTCGCGCAGACCACGCGCGACAACCTCGACCACGAGTACCAGACCCGGGCGTCGGACATCGCCCAGACCTTCGCCGAGAGTCCGAGCGTCCGCGGCTGCATTCCGACCGGTCCGCCGGCGTGCCCGGCCGATGTGCAGTCGCTCGC
>DASTNC010000072.1:0-55304 GCA_035721225.1 Pseudolysinimonas sp. | reverse complement strand
GGGTTCGAAAGAGGACTTCACGCTCGTGATGCCGGTGCTCGCGGCATCCGGGTACTTCGTGCAGAGCTACGACCTGGCCGGCAACTTCGAGTCGGCAGGCGCCGCGCCGCCCGAGGGCGCGCCGTACAGCTACGAGCTGTTCGCCGACGACCTGATCGCCTTTCTGGAATCGGGCGGCCCTGCGCACCTGCTCGGCTACTCGTTCGCCGGCACCATCGCCCAGATCGTGACCGTTCAGCGGCCGGAGCTGGTGCGCACCCTGAGCCTGCTGGCCACGCCGCCGCAGCCGGGCAACGGCTTTCGCGGCGTGAAGATCCTCGGGCCGTTCACCTGGATGGCCACCGGCGGAGTCGGCGCCTCGCTGATGCGCTGGGGCATCGTCACCAACAAGAACAAGGTGCCGCAGACGCGCCTCGACTTCGTGCGCCTGCGGTTCGAACAGACCTCGATGCGCAGCATGGCCGACATCATCACGTTGATGAAGCGCGCCCCCGAGCTGCGCCCCCAGCTTCGGGATGCCGCGATCCCCAAACTGGTCGCCGTCGGGTCGCACGATCTCTGGCCGGTCGAGCTGCATGCCGAGCTGGCCGAGCGCATCGGCGCCGAACTGGCGGTCTACGACACCGGCCACAGCCCGTGCGAGACCACCCCGCACCAGTTGGCGCGCGACCTGCTGCGACTCTATGCGCAGGTGGATTAAGCGGCCGCGGGGCCCGATCCGCCCGGCAGACGGCTGTTGGGCGATGCCGCGTAGGCGCCCTCGCTTCCCCGCCACCGCCTGCGCGCCGCGCGTCGAGCCCACGGGCTGTCATCCGGCCAGTGATTGCGCAGAGTGGGGAGCACCCACGAGACGCGGCGCCGCAGTCCGCTGAAGCTGGCGAAGGGGCGCGCCGAGATCTGGACGACGAAGTCGGGGTCGTAGCGCACCGTCATCCACGGCTTGATGTGCAGGCTCAGATCGAGGTCGTCGTGGATGGTGCGCTGACCCCTGTGCACCTCGTCGCGCAGTTCGGCCCACACGGCATGTCGCATGACGAAGTTCGAGCCGAAGATGGGCGGATGCCCGAGGTAGCCGGTCATGGACCAGTACAAGCCGCCGAGGTACCAGGCCTTGCCGATCCGGTGGACCAGTTCGCTGGCGCCGTAGAACTCGCCCGTGCCGGTGAGCACCGACAGTTCGTCGTCGTGGCTGAAGATCGCGATTGCGCGGGCCAGCCAGCCGGGCGGGCAGACCGAGTCGGCGTCGATCCGGGCGATCAGCTCGCCGCGCGCCGCGTCGTAGCCGGCGGATGCGGCGCGCGGGATGCCGGGCACCGGCTCGGTGATCACCCGGGCTCCGGCCTCCTGCGCGACCTGCGCCGTGTCGTCGGAGCTGCCGTTGTCGACGACGACGATCTCGACCTCGACGGAGTCGGACAGCCCGGTCTGCTCCGCGAGCGCCGTCAGGCAGGTCGCGAGCATCTCGGCATCATTCCGGGCCGGAATCACCACGGAGACGAGCATGCATCCACTCCATTTACCCGCTCCAGGGCGGCCGGGCGGGATTCACCCTACTCCGCGACCGAAGGTCGCGCGGCGACGGGTTGTGACGGTCGCGCCTCCACAGGTGCAGACTCGCGTAGCTGCGCCACGGCGCCCACGCCGCGGCCCGCTGCGCGAGCGCCCTCGGCGCGCCGGGCAGGCCGAGGTCCTCGGCGCTCTGCTTGATCACCAGATCGGTCTCGAGGAAGGTGTCGGGATTGCCCAGCACGCGCAGCGCGAGGTAGTCGGCGGTCCACGGTCCGACGCCCGGCAGGGCGAGCAGGTGCTCGCGCAACTCGGCGGCGGGCGTCTCGACATCGAGGCGCAGGCGGCCGCTCGCCACGGCATCCGCGACCCGGATGATGGTGGCCACCCGGCTGGCCGGCCCGCGCAGGACCGCGGGCCCCCGCTCGGCGATCGCCTCGGCGGTCGGGAACATCCTGGCGCGCCCTTCGATCGCCTCACCGGAGGCGTCGACCGTCGGCTCCCCCAGATCGGCGACCAGCCGCCCGACGACCGTTCGCGCCGCTGCCACCGAGATCTGCTGCCCGATCAGCGTGCGGAACAGCGCCTCGACCCCGTCGGCACTGCCCGGGATGCGGATGCCCGGCACGGCCGCGACCAGCGGCGCGAGCACCGGGTCGGATGCCAGCGCCTCGTCGATCGCCACCGAGTCGGCGTCGAGATCGAACAGGCGCCGCACTCGGGATGACAGCGCGGGCAGGTCGGCCAGGTTCGCGAGCCGCGCGGTCACCACGACGCCGGCGCGTTCGGGATCCAGCCGCACCTCGACATCGGCCCGGCCGTGCGGCAGGGCGAGCGGGCGCGAGAAGACCGTCTCATCGGCGGTCTCGAGGCCCGGGATGGCGTGGTCGGCGAAGAAGCGCATAAGCCCGGCGCCGTCGAAGGGCGACCTGGCCGCGAGGCGGACGACGAGGGGCGTGCGCTGGTCGCCTTCCGACCGAGCCGCGTCGATGGCTCGGCCGCTGTCGCGGCTGCGGGCGCCCCCCTGCCGCGCAATCCGGCGCAACTCGGTGGGAGTCGCGTGATACACGGCGGCAATGGTCTCGTTGAACTGCCGCACGCTGCCGAACCCCGCGGCGAAGGCGATGTCGGTGACCGGCAGCTCGGTGGCGGCGAGCAGCGACCGTGCGGTCTGGGCGCGGTTGGCCCGCGCGAGCGCGAGCGGCCCGGCCCCGAGCTCGGCCCGCAGCACGCGCGTGACGTGGCGCGAGGTGTAGCCGAGGCGGCGTGAGAGGCCTTCGACGCCCTCGCGCTCCACGACGCCGTCGTGCACCAGGCGCATCGCGCGCGAGGCCAGGTCGTCGTGCAGGTTCCAGTCGGGCGAGCCGGGCGAGGCATCCGGCTGGCAGCGCTTGCAGGCGCGCAGTCCGGCCTCGTGCGCGGCGGCCGCTGTGCGATAGAAGCTGACATTGCCGGGTTTGGGGGTGACGGCCGGGCAGCTCGGACGGCAGTAGATGCCGGTGGTGTGGACTCCGGCGATGAACTGGCCGTCGAAGCGCGCATCGCGCGAGGCCAAGGCGCCGTACTTTCTGGCGAAGTCGCTCGAGTCGAGATCGGATCGCCCGTCGAAGTCGGCCGCGTCGTCCATTCGTCCACCCTCGCACGCGCGGCCGACGCTCGTCAGCGGAAATCGGACACCAGCCCGGCCGCCCAGCGAAGAGCGTCCGATACCCTGGCGTCATGTCCACGGTCCTCGACAACGCGGTCGCGCCGGAGTTGCCGCCCGATCCTCGACTGGCCGCGCTGCGCGACGAGCTGGGCGACGCGGTGCGCACCGACGATGCGGCGCTCAACGCGGCGCGCGCCGACCGGTCGGGTCAGGTGTCGACGAGCCGTCCCCTGGCCGTGATCGAGGCCACGAATGTCGAGCAGGTGCAGGCGACGATGCGCTTCGCGACCGCGAACCGGATCCCGGTCGTTCCGCGCGGAGCCGGCACCGGCTTGGCGGGCGCGGCGATCGGCGGCGAGGGCGAACTCGTGCTCTCGACCCGGAGCATGAGCCGCATCCTCGAGGTGTCGGTCGACGACGAACTGGCCGTCGTCGAGCCCGGCGTGCTGAACGGCGACTTGAACGCGCAGCTCGCCGAACGCGGGCTCTGGTGGGCGCCCGATCCCGCGAGCAAGGCGATCTCGACGATCGGCGGCAACATCGCCACCAACGCCGGCGGCCTGCTCTGCGCCAAGTACGGCGTCACGCGCGAGGCGGTGCTCGGCCTCAAGGTCGTGCTCAGCGACGGCCGGCTGATCAGCATGGGCCACCGCACGGTCAAGGGCGTCACCGGTTACGACCTCACCGCCCTCATGATCGGCTCGGAGGGGACTCTCGGCGTGGTCGTCGAGGCCACCCTCAAGCTGCGGCCGGTGCCGCGCGGCACGGTGGTCACGATCAGCGCCGGATTCGCCAGCGTCGAACTCGCGGCGCGCGCCGCCGCCGTGATCGTCTCGAGCGGCATCAAGCCGGCCGTCATGGAGCTTCTGGATGCCACGGCGCTCGACGGCATCGGCGCCTACCTCGGCGTCGACCTGGGGGGCCGTGGTGCGCAGCTGCTGATCCAGACCGACGGCATGGGAGCCGATGCCGAGGCCGACGACGCCCTGGCGGTGATCCGGTCGCTCGGCGGCGAGGCCGAGCTGACGACCGACCCGGCCGAGGGCGAGAAGCTGTTCGCCATCCGGCGCTCGTTCCACTCGGCGATGGTCGCCCGCGGCACGGTGCTCATCGAGGATGTCGCCGTGCCGCGCAGCGCGCTGCCCGCGATGTTCGCTGCGATCGAGCGGATCGAGGCGAAGTACGGGATCAGCATCCCGACGGTCGCGCACGCCGGCGACGGCAACCTGCACCCGAACTTCGTCTTCGGCAAGCCGGGGGACCAGGCCGAGATGGTCGATGGCCACGTCGACGTGCCCGAATACGTCTGGGCCGCCGCCGACGAGCTGTTCCTCGACTGCCTGCGGCTGGGCGGCACCCTGACCGGGGAGCACGGGGTCGGAATCCTGAAGAAGCGCTGGCTGCGCGACGAACTCGGCGACGACAGTTTCGCCCTGCAGAAGCAGCTCAAGCAGGTGTTCGATCCGCTCGGCATCCTCAACCCGGGCAAGGTCTTCTGACCTGCTGGTCCACCCGCGCGCCCGCCGGTCTTCGGAGCGCTCTCCCAGGAATAGTCATGCGTGCGCATGGGTTGTACCCGGCAAGGTGATTACTCAGATGACTTCGATGACTGAATCCCACACGCCAGGGGCCCCGTTGACTCGTGTCCCTGCTCTCGTGCGCACACCGGTGCCCCGCCCGACGGCCGGTCGGCTGCGCCTGCGCCCGGCACGCCGCGGCCGCGGCTTCATCGTTGGATCGGTGGATGCCGCCGGTCCCGACACCAACGGCTTCGCCCCGCGCGACCGGGTCGCCTGGCGCGACACCGCCGATCAGCGCGAGCAGCTCGACGAACTGCTGCTGATCGACCAGGACGACGTGCTCGGCGTTCCGTCGTGGATCACCGACGAGCAGGCCGTCAGCTACCTCGGCCCGGGACTGATCGCACGCGCCCTCGTGCGCACCCGCCCCTTCGCCCGCGGCGACCAGGTGCGCGTGGTGTCGCATGACCGCGTCGTCGCCGAGATGACCGCGGCCTGGGCTCGTTCCCTCGGCGCCCGGATCGTCGACCCGGCCGTCGACGGCCCGGCGCAGACCGCACGCATCTCGATCCATGACGAGCCGCGCATCCGCAAGACCGTGCTCGGCAGCCATGGCAAGCTCGCGCAGGCGGCCGTCGAGGTCTTCCAGGCGATCAGGGCCGGGGTGTTCGACTCGGTGCAGACGACCAGCGGTCAGCTGGTCGGTGCCGCGTCCGACATCGCCGCCTAAGACGGCCCGCCGCGCCCTCGCTGCCGCTTCCCGCGGCATCGTAGGCTGTGGCCATGGCCTTCCTGGCGCTCCCCAGCGACGACGAACTCACTCCGGATGCGGCCGAGGCCGCCCGGGAATTCCTCGCATCGCATCCTGGCCCGCTCTCGAATCTCGATCGCACCCTGCTCGGCTCGGCCCAGGTCTTCAGCTGCTACACGGCCTGGTTCACCCTGCGCGACGAGTTGATCCCGTTCCTCGGTGAGCGCGCGGTGAACCTGTTCTGCTTCGCGATCAGCGACGGGTATCCGGCGCCGTACCCGACGACCTTCTTCGGGCGCGAACTCGAGCTGGCGGGCGACGACCCGATCGACCCGCAGGTGACCGAAGCCGAGCGGCTGCTCATCGACTGGGGTCGTGCGCTCGGGGCGGGCGCGGCATCCGTTCCGCACGAGCTGGCTCGCGCGGTCGAGCAGACCTTCCAGCCCAAGCTGCGCCTGCTGCTCACCGCCTTCGCCGGCCTCATGGTGGCGGTGTGCGTTCTGACGGTCGTCGGCGGCGTGCCGAGCGACGACTGAATCGTGAACGTCCCCGCCCTGCTCACCAGTGCCCTGTTCATCGGCGGCGTGGTGCTCGGCCTGCTGATCGCGGATGCCGTCGGCGGCGTCATCGAGGCGCGTCGCGCCCTGAACGCCGACGACGACAGCGAGCCGGACACCCTCACCCGGGTTCGCGTCCGCGAACTCAGCTGGACGGTCGTCGTCACGGCCGCGCTCGCCGTGATCGTCGCCTTCGGCGCCGACTCGGCCGCGCGGCTGGTCTGGAACGACGACCGCCCACTGGTCGGCGCCTCCATTCTGCTCGGGCTCACCCTGCTGAGCTTCCTGATCGGCATCACGGCGGTCGTCGCGGTGGTGCGCCGCGAGCGGCCCACCTACGCGCGCATCCGCCGTGACCTGCGCGACCGCTCGTCGTTCACGCTCGAGCGCGCCGAGCTGCTCGAGTTCGAGGAGCGACTCGACCGCGCCGACCGCATCCGCACCCGCCGCTCGCAGGCGGCGACCGTGCTGCGCGCCGTCGGCGTGCTGGTGCTCGCCGGGTTCGCGGTGCTGGCTGCTCTGCTCTTCTCGCCGGCCGTCGCGGTCGGCTTCGGCGCCGGCGCGGTGCTCGGTGTCGCCGCCTTCATCGTCTCGCTGCGCGCCCGGGTGATCGCGAACGCCGCGCTGGATGCCGTGCTCGACACCCAGCGCGCCGAGGTGGTCGTGCTGCTCGAGCGCGCCCGCATTCCGGCGCGCGGCCGCGTGCCCGGGCTGGGCAACCGCGTCGCGCGCGCGTTGGCGATCCTGCGCGAGCAGCAGAAGTAGGGTGTGAGCCATGACGGCCCCGACCCCTGACCTGACCGCTGGCCGCGCCGCCGACACGACGGCCCCGGAGGCACCCGCCGATGTGCAGGCGGCGACGGCAGAACCGTCGCACCCGCAGCTGGTGCGGCCGGCGGCGCACCGCTCGACGCTGCTCATCATCGGCATCATCGGCTTTCTGATCGTCGGCGTCGCGGTGCTGATCGTGGTCGTCTACTTCCTCTCGTTCCTCGGGCCGGGGCTCACCTTCGTGGGCGGGATCCTCGCGCTGGTTCCGCTGACGATCGTGCTGATCGGCATCCGCTGGATCGACCGCTGGGAGCCGGAGCCGTTCGGCATCCTGCTGTTCGCGTTCTTCTGGGGAGCCGGCGTGTCGATCGTGCTCGCCCTCACCGTCGACACCGCCGCCCAGGTCGCGATCGGCGCACGCGGCGGACCGACGAGCGCGACTGATCTGCTGCAGTCGGTCGTGCAGGCGCCCATCGTCGAAGAGACGGCCAAGGGCGTCGGCGTGCTCCTGATCTTCGTGCTGGCGCGCAGGTACTTCGACGGACCGGTCGACGGCATCGTCTATGCGGCCACGGTCGCCGCCGGCTTCGCGTTCAGCGAGAACATCCAGTACTTCGGGGTGCAGATCTCGACGGAGGGCGGATTCGACGGCTCGGTGGCCGAGATCTTCTTCATCCGCGGGCTGCTCTCGCCGTTCGCGCACGTCATGTTCACCTCGCTGACGGGCGTCTTCATCGGGATCGCGGCGCGGCAGGGCAGCAGGATCCTCGGGCTCGGGCTGTTCTTCGTGGGGCTGATCCCGGCGATCCTGCTGCACGCCCTGTGGAACGGCGCGCTCGAGATCGTCTACGACTTCTACGGCTACTACGCCCTCGTGCAGGTGCCGCTGTTCGCGATCGCCCTGGTCGGGGTGGTGCTGCTCAGGCGGCGAGAGGTCAGGCTGACCCAGCTGCGGCTGGCGGAGTACGCCGCGGCGGGGTGGTTCAACTCGGCCGAGGTGCAGACGCTCGCGACTCCCGTCGGCCGCCGTCGCGCGCTGAGCTGGGCCAAGAGTCACGGGCAGGGCGCGCAGATGAAGGCCTACATCCGGGATGTCACGCACCTGGCGTTCGCACGCAACCGCATCGTGACCCAGCGCGACCACGCGTCGGCGCAGGCTGACGAGGCGGTGCTGCTCGGCAAGATCAGCGCCGAGCGCACGGCGCTGGTCGCCGCTCTCGCGGGCGGGCCGAGCACGCCCGGCGCGGGCCCGGCCCCGGCGATCTAGGGCGTCGCGAAGAAGCTGCCGAAGACGTTCCAGCCCCAGAAGGCCACGAACACGACGATGATCGCGACCCCGGCCACCGAGACGCCGCGCCTGAGCCGCGCGCCCTGGGGCGCGACGATGTTCACGGACGGGTCGCCGATCCGGTCGTCTGCGTAGTGCTCGGTCTGGTCGAGCGCCTTCGCTCCGACCGTGTCTGCGATGGTGAACAGCCGCTGCAGCACCGCCGGATCGGTCAGCTGGAACGGGCGTGACGAGTAGACGAACATCCACTGATCGATGAGTTCGACGTCGAACGGCGATGCCTCGTCGACCAGCAGGGCCATCAGATCGGGCGTGAAGATGTAGAGCGCGTCTTGTTCGTACTCTGCCGGGCAGTACAGCGTGAAGTGCTGGTCGAAGTCGCCCTCCAGGTGCAGGATCTGCTTCCGGTCGAGAGCGACCGGCAGGTTGCTGCTGAAGAACGAGTTGTTGGCCTTGGCGTCGAGCACGATGTTGGGCATCGCCCGGTCGAGGGCGAGCGCCACGAAGCCCCAGTTGTGCGTGGTCTGGCTCTTGCCCGATCCGGTGATGTATCTGAAGTTGCCGATGTCGAGAAAGCGGCCGCCCGTGACCAGATGCTCGACCACCACCTGATTGCGGCCGATCTGGAAGATCTGTCCCGGGTACGCAGGCGGAACGTCCATCGGCTGGAAGCGCATTCCGTTGGCTGCGGCGAACCGGGACAAGCGGTACCACCGCTCCCAGCGTCCGCCGCGGCCGCCGCTCGCGCGCACGGCCCAGATCGCCCCCGCGGCGATCACCAGCACGAATAGCGACGCGAACAGCACGCCGATCGGCTTGCCGTTCTGGATGCCGTCGGTGATGAACGAACTGAACGCCCCGCCGAATACGAAGACGAAGAGCAGGGCGCAGAAGCCGAGGGTGATCACCGAGCCGATCGAGAGGGTGCTGCGCGCCCACGGCTGACCGGCGGCCCGAGCCTGAGCCCGCCAGGCCACGATGTCGGCGCGGGCGACGGGATCGGTGAGTGCGGAGTAGTCGAGCGAGCGAACCGCCATGGGGGAAATCTACACAGCCGCACGGCTCGCACCGCCGCACGGCCCGCACAGACTCATCGCCCAGTGGCGGGTCATTGACTCCGGCTCTGCTGGGCGATGAGTTGTTCTGATGCCACCCTGCACCTCTCCGCGAGCGAGGTCAACCTTTTGCCGGCATCCGGCGCTCGCCGCCCGGCAGGCACGGCGACGCTGTCGTCAGCAGCCCGCGCCAAGCGTTCTAGGCGCTGACGCGCAGCCGGTTCATAGGATGCTCCGAGCATCCAGGCCTGAACTGGACCCATGAGCGACATCGACGACCTCCACGCACCGCAGTATCAGGCTCCGCAGGATGCGGCGGGCGCCGCGACGGACGCGGTGACGCAACCCGCGACGCATCCCACGACGGTGCCGGCGTCACCGGTCAGCTCGTTCCGCCGCTCCCGCGGCCTGCTGATCGGCGGGGCGACGGTGCTCGCGCTCGGCATCGGAGCGGGCGGCGTCGGCGTCGGCGCCGCACTCGCGGGGCGGCAGCAGGGCTCAACCACCCAGGCCGTCGGCCCGGGCTCGTCGCAGAACGATGACGGCGGCCTCGGCGACGGGGGCTTCGGCGGTTCCGGAGGGATCGGCGGGCGCGGCAACGGCGGTCGGCAGGGCACCTTCGGAGGGCCGGGCACCGCCTCCGTCAACGCGACCGCCGCGACCGCCGCGCAGAAGGTCGGCGTGGTGACCATCGTCTCGACCCTCAACTACTCGGATGCCGAGGCGGCTGGCACCGGCATCATCCTGACGTCGACGGGCGAGATCCTCACCAACAACCACGTCGTGCAGGGCTCGACCTCGATCAAGGTGACCGTGGAGTCGACCGGCGCGAGCTACCCGGCCAAGGTCGTCGGCACGGACGAGACCGACGACGTCGCCGTGCTCCAGCTGGTCGGCAGCAGCGGGTCCGATGTGACGGGACTCACCACGGCCACCCTCGACACGGGCACGCTGTCGGCAGGCGATGCGGTGATCTCGGTCGGCAACGCCGAGGGCACCGGCAACCTGGTCGCCGCCCGCGGCACGGTCACCGCTCTCGACCAGTCGATCACGGTCGCCAACGACATCAGCGGTGCTGACGAGCATCTCAGCGGCCTGATCGAGACGGATGCCGACGTGGTCTCAGGAGACTCCGGCGGCCCGCTGATCGACGAGCAGGGCGAGGTCGCCGGAATGGTGACCGCCGCCTCGAGCGGATCGCGCCACGTCACCGGATACGCCATCCCGATCGACAGCGCCCTGACGATCGCGAAGAAGATCGTCAACGGCGAGGCGAGCTCGACCATCGTGATCGGCCTGCCGGCCTTTCTCGGGGTCGACCTGGCCAGCGCGCAGAGCGGATCCGGTGTGCTGATCAGCGGCGTGGTCGCCGGCAGCGCCGCGGCCGGCGCCGGGCTCGCCGCCGGTGACACCATCACGGCCGTCGATGGTGTCGCCGCCACGTCGGCCGACTCGCTGAGTTCGCTGATCAAGGCGCACGCTATCGGAGACCGGGTCACCATCAGCTACACCGATGCGTCGGGAGCCGCGCAGCAGGTGGCGGTCACCCTGACGGCCGGCCCCGCTGCCTAGAAGTGAACCCCGGCGAGCAGCATGACGCCCGCGGCCGCCGCCACCAGGGCCGCTGCCCCGACGATGCCGGTGATCGTCGCCAGAACCAGGTCACGGCGTTCGAATCTGGAGTGGTATTCGCCGGTCATATGAGACCCCCTCGCGTATGAGATGACCCTAGTTCGGGGGGTGCAGGCGGCCAAGTCGGTCAGGGCAGCGCTCAGGGAATCCCCAGGAAGTCGCCCCGAAATCCGGGCCCCGCGGACCGTTCGGCCTCCGGAAGAACTCGGACCCTGCTCACAGAGAATGTCCCTAGGATGGGGGTCATGTCGGTCGCCCCCCAGGCCGTCACGGTCTTCCCCCAGGCCGCTGTCGCGCCCCGTTTCTCGTGCGCCCTGTGCGGCGCGCGCATCGCCCCGAGCAGTGCATACTGCTCCCACTGCGGCGCCGCTCACGCGGTCGCCACAGATCGCACCGGTCGGCCCGTCGACCTCGCTGCGACCCGCAGTCTTCAGCTGGCCATCCTGGTGATCGTCGCCAACATCGTCGTCGGAGCGCTCGCGCTCGGCGTCGTCGTGCTGACGTCCGACACGAAGAACCTGGTCAACGCGGCGCTCGCCCTCGAGCTGCTGCACTTCCTCGTGGTCGGCGGCCTCGTGGCCGCGTCGATCTCGTATGGAGTGCGGGGCATCCGCGAGACGAGGGACGGTCGGCTGGGCCGTCGCAACTGGGCGGTGCTGAGCATCGTGGTCTCGGGTCTGGTCGGAGTCGTGCTTGCGGGCTCGCTCACGGCCACGTTCGTGATGTTCCTGCACCAGGCCTGAGCCGACCTTCCGGTCTCAGCCCTTGACGCAGTTGCCCGAACTGGTTCGCGCGCTCAAGCCCGCCGCCTCCTGCACCACCGGTGAGAGCACGGTGTCGGTCATCGCGTAGCCCAGGTTGGCATCCGTCGAGCTCTTGGCGAAGACGATGCCCGCGATCGAGCCGTTCATCTCGAGCAGCGGGCCGCCCGAGTTGCCGGGCTCGATGTCGGCCGCGAGCGTATAGAGCTCGCGGTTGGTGCGCCCCGTGCTGTAGATGTTCTCGACGCTCTCGGTCGAGCGGGCCAGCACCTGGGCTCCTCCGGTCGTGAACGGACCGCCGAACGGATAGCCGTCGACGACCCCGTCGTCGCCGGCAGCGAGCGGCTTGCCGAGTGCGAGCGTCGGCACGCGCAGCCCGGAGACCGCGATCACCGCCAGGTCGTTCTGGGGGTCGAAGTAGACGACGCGCCCGTCGAGGGCCTGGCCGTTCGGCGCCTGGACGATCGGCTGCGTCACGCCCGCGACCACGTGCGCGTTGGTCACGACGCGGTCTTTCGCGATCACGAAACCCGATCCCGACTGGTTCTGCCCGCAGGCGTATGCGGTGCCGTTGATCCGCACCACCGAGGCGGCGGCCGCAGAGAGAGCCGACGTGCCGGTGTCGACCTTGGGGACCCCGGGCGACTTGGTGATCCCCGAGAACCCGCCCGAGATCACCGGGAGGCCCTGGGCGAGAACCGCCGATCGGAGCCGCGCGAGGGCCGCGTTCACCGGCTCGGGCGTGACGTTGTCGATCGCCTGAAGCACCCACGAGTTGCTGACGGCGGCACTCAGCACCGGGATGCCGAGCGATGCCACACTGCCGGCGAGCAGAGCGGTGATCAGGGCGCCGACGACCAGGTTGGCGATCGCGCCGCCGATGCGGTCGAGCGGACGCAGCGCGGTCTTCTCGACTCGACCGCGCAGCACGCGCCCGATGCCGGCGCCGGCCATGCTGCCCAGGATGATGAGCGCGACCGCCGTCGTCACGACCAGGAAGGTGCGCCAGAACGGGTCGGGCACGATGGTGCCGATCACCGGGATCAGGAAGAACGCCGCCACCGCGCCGCCGATCAGGCCGACGATGGCGCTGAGGCTGCGGATGAAGCCGCTGCGCCATCCTTCGCTCAGGTAGACCAGGAGCACGATCACCAGGAGCACGTCGAGGAGTCGGGCGGCCAGCATCCTCCTAGTCTGACGGACGCCGCTGCGAATTCGTTCCGACCCGCGCGCCTCATGGGGTGTGACAGGCTGATCCCGATGAGCGCGACCGACCACGACGACTCCACCACCGCTCGTCTGGGACGCGTGGCGACCTTCGGGCTGCTGGTCGGCCCGCTGCTGAGCATGATCGACTCGAGCATCGTCAATGTGGCGGTTCCCGACATCGCGAAAGAGCTCACGGCCGCCCTCGACGAGGTGCAGTGGATCGTCAGCGGCTATCTGCTCGCCCTCGGCGTCTCGCTTGCTCTCACGGCCTATCTCGCGAAGCGCTTCGGCACGGTGCGGGTCTACGCCGTCAGCATGATCCTGTTCGTGCTGGCGTCGGCTGCCTGCGCGTTCGCGCCGACCATCGAAGTGCTGATCGCCGCCCGGGTCGTGCAGGGCTTCGTCGGGGCGCCGCTCGTGCCCCTGGCGATCAGCATCCTGCTCGGCAAGGGCGGCATGGGCGGTGGCAAAGTGCCGGTGTCGGCCGCGCTGGTGCTCTTTCTCGGGCCGGCCCTCGGCCCCACCCTCGGTGGCTTGCTGATCGGCGCGGGCGGCTGGCGCTGGATATTCCTGGTCAACGTGCCGGTCGGCCTGGTCGGCCTGCTGCTGATCAGCAGGATGCCGCGGGGCCTCGGTGTGCGGCCGGATGCGCGTCAGCGGTTCGACCCGCTGGGGTTCGTGCTCCTCGCCGCCGGACTCACCGGTGCGCTGTACGGCGCCTCGCAGGGCACGTCGGACGGGTGGGACGACATCCGGGCATGGGGGCCGCTCGCGTTCGGGCTGCTGCTGCTCGCGGCCTACACGGTGTGGGCGCTGCGGGTGCCGCATCCCGCTGTCGATTTGAGGATGGTGCGGCACCGGGAGTCGGCGATCGCCTTGGTGCTGCAGGTGCTGTGCTCGATCGTGGCCTTCGGGACGGTGTTTCTGGTTCCGGTGTTCGCGCAGTCGGTTCAGGGGCATTCGGCTTTCGCGACCGGGGTCGCGCTGCTGCCGCAGGGGATCGTGATGGGGGTCGGAACCTGGGGCGGTCAGAAGCTGATGCAGGTGGTGCCGCTGAAGCTGCTGGTGGTGACCGGGTTCGCGATTCTGGCGGTGTCGTCGATCTATCTGGTGCTGATCGCGCAGGACACCCCGCTGTGGGTGACCGCGCTCGCCCTGTCGGGTCGCGCGGTGGCGATCGGGTTCGTGACGGCGCCGTTGCTGGTGGCGATGCTGGCTCCGCTGCCCGAGTCGCAGTTGGCTGACGGCAACACGCTGTTCAACATCACGCAGCGACTCGGCGGATCGATCGGGGTGAGCATCCTCGGCGCGATCGTGGCCGGGGGAGCGACCCTGACGGCGGTCGTGGACGACTTCCACCTCGTCGGATGGATCCTGCTGATCGTCGCGGTGCTGTCGGGGCTGATCGCGCTGCTGCTGACCTCTGTGAAGCCCAACCCCGCGGCGCTGCCCAGCACGGTCGCCGAGTAACCCGCGGCGCTGCCCAGCACGGTCGCCGAGGAGCCCGCGACCGGGGCGCGGTGCGGCGCATCGCTCAGGCGGCGCGCGCGAGCCGGGACTTGGCCGTCGGCCTCCACAGCTGGTCGCGGTCGAGCCACGGCGGTGCGAGCATCTCGGGCACTCCGGCGTTCATTCTGAGTCGGAACCCGCCCGCGTGCAGTTGATGGTGGTGGAACGAGCAGAGCAGCACTCCGTTGTCGACATCGGTCGGGCCACCGTGCTCCCACTCGACGACGTGGTGGGCATGGCACCAGGAGGGCGGCGCCGTGCAGTGGGGGCCGAGGCATCCACCGTCGCGAACGGCCAACGCTCGCCGCTGCGCAGCTGTGAAGTAGCGCTCGCGGCGGCCCTCCCACAGGATCTCGCCCGTGCGGTCGTGGATCTGCAGACGCACACCGCCGTCGCAGATGATCTCGCGCGTCGTCGCCGTCGCGACGGGGGAGACGATGTCGTCGATCCACGCGGCACCGGTGCCGGCGATCAGGTCGTGCGCGGTGACGACCACGTTCACGGTCGCCGTGCCGTGGAGGGTTCCCACCGCGTCGTTGTCGCTGCGGATACCGGCCGTCAGCAGCCCGAACACGATGTCGAAGGCGCGCTGCTCGCGCGTGCGGCCGTCGAGGGCCCTGCCGGGCTCGGCCGCGCCGTCGGCCGCGACATCGTTCACGGCCCGGTCGTCGGCGTCGACGAACCGCGGCTGCCGCGACGGCGCCGTGCGCTCGCTGAGAGCCGCGCGCAGCAGCCCGGCATTGACCGGGTCGGCGAGTCCGCTGAACGGCGTCATTCCGTTGACCTCGCGGCCCAGGTAGAAGCGCCGCTGCCGTCGCAGTTCGTTCTCGCGCGGCTCGACGCCGTCGGGGTCGAGAGTGGCGCAGGTGCGCTGGGCGAGTTGGGCGACGAGGTCTGCCGGCAGCGTCTCGGCCCGCTGCACCAGCACCGCCTCGGCCTCGCGCAACGTCGCGGGGGAGGCGCTGCGCGACGCCTCGGTGAGGTGGCGGATGATGGCTGCCGCGGCATCCACTCCCAGACGCCCCGCCGAGAGGGCGGCGGCCACGTGCTCGAAGACCGCGGGGAGGGGCGCGCCCGTGAGGCTGACGAGCGGGGTGATGGCACGACCCACCCGCACGCGTCGCGCGGCGTCGGTCGACGAGGTGCCGGTGATGAGTTCGACGAGCTGCGCAGCACTCGTGCATTGGTGGTGGCGGCTGAGGCTGTCGTCGCCGCGCTCGCGCCCGGAACGGGCATCCACTTCGCCGGCCGCCGCGACCCGCAGCGCGTCGACCAGGCGACCCAGTCGCTCGACATCGGCCAGATGAACGAGCAATTCGTCGTCACCCAGGGCGCTCAACCGGGCCGACGGCGCGCTCTCGAGCGCACGCGTCGCGTGCTCGAGAACGTCGCCGAAGGGGGTCATGCACCGAGTCTGGCAGACCGGTCACTGACAGTAAATATGCTGATCAGATCGGTATATAAGTCGTCACGCGTGCGGGTTGTTGAGGAGCAGAGTCACCCCAGGGGCGGGGCGGGGGCGGCTGGCGCGCCGGGCGCGGCGGGCGCTTCCGGAGCGACGGGTGTGACCGGAGGTGGCGCGGGCGCAACCGGAGCGGCCGGCGCGTCAGACGTCTCGGCCGCCGCAGCAGCCCCCGCAGCAGCCCCGCCCGCCGTACTCGGCTCGCACAGGTGCACGATCAAGATGATCACCCCGGCGATCGGCAGCAGCAGCCAGAACAGCTCGGACCAGCTGCGGCCCGCGTCGCGGAGTCGGCGCACGGTCACCGCCAGGCTCGGCAGCAGCACGGCGATGCCCCAGAGTCCGGCGAAGCTGAACGAGCTGTAGCCGCTGGTGAATGCCGGGCCGTCGTCCATCATCCGGGAGGACATGATCCGGGAGTACATGACGCCGTACGTCGGCACGCTCAGCGCGTTGAGTGCGGCGCTCACCAGGGTGGTGAACAGCGTCCACCACCAGAACTCGGGTCGACTCGCACGCCCGGTGAAGTCGGCGTATTTGCGGAAGCCGGTCTTGATCGCGTCGAAGAAGCTCATGCCCCGACCCAACCAACCCCGGAGTGCGGGCGGCAGGGCCGAAGGGCCCACGAATGGTGAGGTGCTGCGGTCGACCACCCCGCAGCACCTCACTCCGTTGCCGCCGCCAGACGGCGCGACGGCCCTCCAGCACTACCGCGCTACGGCGCGGGGGTGAGCCACCCGGCTCGGGCGCTGCCCCAGCCGGTCTCGCTGTCCCACCCGGATCCGACCGAGAGCGTCGTGTTCGTGGTGTCGAGCGACCGCACCGAGTAGACGTAGCCGTTCGTGGCATCCACGCCGTTCACGAAGTCGACCCGGATGTTGCCCGCGTCGATCCCCGTGCCGGTCACGTCGTTGAAGCCGGAGTGGTTGGCGTAGATCGTCGGGTTGAGCAGCCCGAGCCCGTGATGGCTCGCCTGGATCTTCAGCGCCGTCATGCCCGCGAACAGCGGCGAGGCGAGGCTCGTTCCGCCGATCCGGTAGGTGTCGTACGCCGCAACACCGGTGAAGGTCTGCGTCTGGCCGACGAGCATTCCGGTGGTCGGGTCGGCATCCATCGAGACGTCGGGCACCGCGCGGCCGCCGTTGGGGCTGACGATGCCGGCCGTCACCTGGTAGTCGGGCTCGGCGATGTTCGACGAGTAGCCGCCGCCCCCTCCGTACAGGAACGGGACGGACACCGCCCACGCCCCGCTGGCCAGCGAGTACTTCGTGGTCTGCCATCCGGTCTCAGCCGTCACGCCGCTCGGTGTGATCGCGGTCGAGGTGCCGCCGACGGCCGTGACGTACGGGTCGGATGCCGGGTAGTCGGTCTGCGCCGATCCGGTGTTGGCCACCTCGTCGCCCGAGTCGCCCGACGAGAACACGTAGCTGATGCCTTCGACGGCACCCTGCAGGAACGCGGTCTCGTAGGCGAGCAGCAGCGTCGGCTTCACGACGTCACCGACGCCGCCCCACGAGTTCGTCACGATGGTCGCGACGCCCTCGTCGTTGATGAGGCTGAAGGTGTCGAGCAGGTCGGAGTCTTCGCAGCTCTTACCCGCGTAGTAGCGGATGTTCGCTGCCGGAGCCATCGCGTGCACCGCCTCGACGTCGAGCGTCTCTTCGCCGTACCAGCCCGACGCGCCGCACTGGTGGGGCGAGTTGTTGCTGTTCACCTGCCGGAACGAACCCGGCAGGCTCTGCGTGAACTGGCCGGGGGTGAAGGCCTGATCGCCGGTGTCGGTCGCATAGCGGTTCGCGTCGGCTTCGATCGTCGGCGAGGCGTAGGCGTCGGTGATCGCCACCGTGACGCCGCGTCCGTCGAGGTTTGCTGCGGCTCCCGCCTCATAGGCGTTGCGCAGCTGCGGGCCGGTGTATCCGCACGGCGAATAGGGCAGCGTCGCCCCGTTCAGCTGCGGAAGCACGGTGCCGTCTGGGGTGGCCAGCGTCGTGGGGTTCTGGTCGCCGTACCAGTGCGAGCAGACCTGCGCGTTGCGGAACCCGCCGTCCGGCGGCGAGGGCTTCTGCGTCGCCGGGTCGACGACCGTCACGGTCGTGTCGAGACCCGTGACCGCGATGATGGATGCCGCGATCGCATCGGGCGCGCTGGCCGGGCCGGTCGGCGCCTGCACGTGCAGTCCGTCGTGGCTGAACTTCGTCAGCGTCACGCCGAACGCCTTGTTGGCGGCTCCGACGCTGCCGGAGACGTCGAGGTAGCGGTGGTTGGGGTCCGCCGTCACGGCGAGGCCTGCTCCGCTCAGCCAGCTGGTCACGGCGCTGATCGTCGCCGGAGTGGCATCGAACTTCGCGTGGTACTGCGCCGGCGTCAGGTAGCGGTGGTGGCTCGACGCGGCGGACGCGGATGTTTTCAGCGCATCGAGTCCGCCGTTCGGGGCGAGGTACACCCGCGCACTGACGGCGGCGTTCGACGACGCGGCGCCGAGGCTCTTGCCGTGCGACAGCCACCCGGGTGTCGAATTGGGAATCGGTTTCGAGGCGGGCGCGGCGCTGGCCGAGCCTGCTCCCATCAGCGCCGCGACCACCGCGGTGACCGCGATGATCGACGCTCCGACGATGTGTTTGCGCATGTCGTGAATCTCCCTACCTAGTTGTTGCTCGTGGCACTCGAATAGGGGTGCTCGGCAAACCTAGGCCGCGCCGGTCCGGCAGGCAAGACTCTGCCGGCGTCCGCGCGACGCGGGCAGCCGAGCGAGCGGGCTACGGCAGGTACCGCTGCACGAACTCCAGCGCCGTGTCGGCCACCTCGCGCCATCCGGAGTCGATGATCAGCGAATGCCCGCGCCCGGGGATGATGGCGAGTTCGGTGTCGTTCACGTTCTTCTGCTGGAGCTTGTACTCGTTCTCGACCACCGCCTGCGGCACCGTGTGGTCGTCGCCGCCGGCGATGAGCAGCAGCGGGCCGCGGTCGTCGCCGTCGGTCTTGACCTCGGCCTCGGAGTGCCGGGTGAAGTTCGCGGTCGCCGCCTGGAAGATCGGCATCTCAGAGGCGGGCACGTGGTACTTCTCGTACAGCGCCTTCCCCTCCTCCTCAGACACGGCGTTCGTCCAGCCATACGCGAACTGCTCGTAGGTGAGCGTCACGCCGTGGTCGGTGTGGTTGAAATGCAGCAATGCGGGCGCGCCCGACTTCAGCGCCGACAACGGCAGGGCCGTGACGCCCTTGAACTGCGCCGGGTCGATGGCGACCGTGACATCCGCCTTGCCCTCGCCGGCGAGCTTCTGCGCGATCATGCCGCCGAAGCTGTGGCCGATGAGCACGGGAGGTCCGGTGAGTTGGTCGATGGCCTCGGCGTAGTGGTCGGTGACCTGCTGGATCATCTTGCCGGCGAAGGCGTCCTCGTCGGCCTTGGCTGCTTCGACCGTCTCGGGGTCGCCCGGCCAGCCGGGGGCGAGCGTCGCATAGCCCTCCGCCTCGAACAGGTCTCGCCACGGCTGCCAGCTGCTCGACAGCAGCCACAATCCGTGGATGAACACGACGGGCGTCTTGCCCGAGGCGTTGGCGGCGTCGACTTCGGCTTGTTCGGCGGGGGTGAGGGTCATGGCGAGGCTCCTGAACGAGTTGGGGTTCGCGTTCCAGGCGCGCGTGCTGAGGCGAGCGTCCGTCGGATTCAGGATGCTCCCGCCCGGCCGTCCGCGATAGTGGGCGGTTTGGGGGACACCGGGCAGCCCCTCGCGCACACCCGTCGCGAAGCGCGCGACCGCCGCCCGGGCGCGTTGCATCATGCGGCGACCCCGAGGCGTGACTTCGTGACGTGCCGCCACCGCTGGGCGGCGTCGATCCAGGGCGGGCTGAGCAGATGAGGTCGGCCGCGGATCATGCGCATGCGGAATTCGCCGGCGTGCAGCAGGTGGTGGTGGAACTGCTCGTCACCGAACGCCGCCGCGGGCTCGCGCGCGGCCGACGCCAGGGCCCGGGTGGCCTCGGCGATCGCCTCTGCTGTGCTCATAGAAGAAGTGTGACGCGACACACCGACATTCTATTTTTGCTGATCAGAAGGTGGTTTTTTGGTGGATAACCGCCTCCGCCGCCGGGCTGTGGAGGAATGATCGCCAGCGGCCCGTAGCCGCGCGCAGACTAAGGCCCGGGCGCGACCGAACGGTGTGTTCCCCGGTCTCGGTCGGCGGAGTCCTGCAAGTCGGCCAACCAGCTGTGCATGACGTGGGTGAGCTCGGTGGCGAGGGTCGACTCTTCGGGCCCGCGGGCCGCCACGGGGGCGAAATCCATTGCGCCGCGATCCGAATGCGCCGCCACGGGAGAGTCGACGTTCATGCGCCGATGTGCTCCCGATCCGACTCCAAACCAGCCTCGATCCGATCCGCCGAGTGGGGCGCGTGCAGTAGCAGCTCTTCCAAGGCCAGATGCAGAGAGCGGTGGGTGGTCCAGCGGAACCCGCCAACCAGCTCCATCAGTTCGAACTCATCGCCCGATTCGTCGATGCATGCGTAGACGGCGCCGGTGGTATCTGCGCCGGTTCGCACCAACCAGCCGTAGTCGTCTGCGCGCCACAGGCGAAAGCCGTGAGCCCAGCAGAGATTCGAGTCCTCGTCGCTCGCAAAGCCGGGGTTCGGAGGGGTTGACCGGGTGACATGTTCGGTACGGCTGCTCATGATGTCGCCTGGGGGGGGTAGGCGCGAAATGTGGCGCTACCAGGGTCCAGAGCAACAGGGTGATGGTAAGTCCGTCTTCCTGCCTCGTCAACCCATTCGAACTCCCGTGGCGGCGGTCACACCGTGTGCGTCCGAGCATATGGCGTGTAATCTAATGACACGACATACCGACTGGATGACATGCCACCCACCATCACGAGGGTCTCGATCCTCAGCACCGGCAACGTCGCCATCCGCCCCGAGCACGTACGCGGCAACGGCACCCCGATGCTCTGGTGGCTGCTGACCAGCCGCCGCTGGACCGCCCCGCGGCCGATCAACGTCTACGTGATCGAGCACCGCGACGGGCTCGTGCTCTTCGACACCGGGCAGGACCGCGCCTCGGTCACCGACCCGCACTACTTTCCGCGCGGCATCGTCGGCTTCTTCTATCGCCGGCTTGCCCGCTTCGCGATCGGCGCCGGCGACACCCTGACGGCGCAGCTCGAGGCACTCGGCTACCGGGCATCCGACGTGACGATGGCGATCCTGTCGCACCTGCACCAGGACCACATCGGCGGCATCGCCGAACTGCCCAACGCAGAGATCGTGGTCAGCGCGATCGACTGGGCCGGCATCGACAAGCCCGGCGCCCTGCTCGAGGGAGTGATGGCCGACCACGTGCGGTTGTCGGGCGTGCGGTATCGGCCGGTCGACATCCCCGAATCGACAGATGCCGAGATGGATGCCGCGATCGCGCCGTTCACGCACGCCCTCGACCTGCGCGGCGACGGCAGCCTGCTGCTGCTGCCGACGCCCGGCCACTCACCGGGATCGATGTCGGTGCTGGTGCGTGCCGAGGGTCTGCCGCCCCTGCTGCTCGTGGGCGACCTCACCTACGACGTCAGCCTGCTCGCCGGCGAGCACGTGCCGGGAGTCGGCGCGAAGAAGGGGCTCCTCGCCTCGACCCGGGCGGTGCTGGGGCTGCGGGAGCGGCATCCGGATCTCGCCGCGCACGACCCCGCCGCGTCCGGGTTGCTCGCTGCCGCCGTCGCGTCTGCGAGCGCCCGGTGAGACGCGCTGAGAAGCTGCGCTGGCTCATCCTCGCCGCGCAACGCGAAGGCAACCGGATGCTCGCGGCCGCCCTGCGCCCGCTCGGCCTCACGCCGGCGCAGTCCGAGGTGCTGCGCCTGCTCGGCGACTACGCGCCCCTGACGCTCACCGGCCTGGGCGAACTGCTGGTCTGCGAGAGCGGCACGAACCCGAGCCGCCTCGTCGACCGCGTCGTCGAGCTCGGCCTCGTCTCTCGCACGACCCCGGATGCCGGCGACCGCCGCCAGGTCATCCTGCGGCTGACCGCGAAGGGCCGCTCGCTCGAGGAGCAGGTGCGGACGATCGAGGAGGCGATGTACGCCGAGCTGGACGGCATCGGGACGGATGCGGAGCTCGCGACCGTCACCGCGGTGCTCGAGCGGGTTGTCGCGGGGCGGCCCTCGGGGGCTGCGATTGCGGCGCGGGTTGCGCGGGAGAGAGCGGCTGACGGGTAGGCGCGCTCAACTGCTTGGCCGGTGTGACAGCCCCTCGCCGTTCTGCGAAACTCGACGACATGGTCACTGGTGAGCTGAAGTCGCAGGTCGACAAGGTCTGGAACGCGTTCTGGTCCGGCGGCATCGCGAACCCGATGGAAGTCATCGAGCAGATCACCTACCTGCTGTTCATCAAGCGTCTCGACGAGCTGCACACCCTCGCCGAGAACAAGGCGAACACCCTCAAGCAGCCGATCGAGAATCCGGTCTTCCCCGAGGGCATGGATGACACCGGCCGCCGTCCGCGCCCCTACCAAGACCTCCGCTGGTCGCGCTTCAAGAACTTCGCGCCACAAGAGATGTACGACGTCATCGACCAGAACGTGTTCCCGTTCATCCGGGGCCTCGGCGAAGCGGGGTCGAGCTTCGCCACGAACATGAAGGACGCGCGCTTCACCATCCCGACCCCCGCTCTGCTGTCAAAGGTGGTCGACCTGCTGAACGACATCCCGATGGAGGATGTCGATGCCAAGGGAGACATCTACGAGTACATGCTGAGCAAGCTGGCGACGTCGGGGCAGAACGGGCAGTTCCGCACCTCGCGGCACATCATCAAGCTCATGGTCGACATGACCGCGCCGACTCCCGGTGACAGGATCATCGACCCGGCGGCAGGCACGGCCGGCTTCCTGATGGAGGCGGCGCGCTACTTGAAGGAGCACCATCCCGAGATCTGGGCGGATGCTGCGAGCCGCGATCACTTCAACCGCGTCGCGTTCACCGGCTACGACTCCGACGCCTCGATGAGCCGCATCGGAAGCATGAACATGCAGCTGCACGGCATCGAGAATCCGACGATCGAGCGCCGCGACTCCCTCGCCGAGGAGCACGCGCTCGCCGAGGGCGGCTACACCCTGGTGCTCGCGAACCCGCCGTTCGCCGGCAGCCTCGACTACGAGACGACCGCCAAAGACCTGCTGCAGATCGTGAAGACGAAGAAGACCGAGCTGCTCTTTTTGGCGCTGATGATCCGCCTGCTGAAGAACGGCGGACGGGCCGCGGTGATCGTGCCCGACGGCGTGCTGTTCGGCTCGTCCACCGCCCACAAGGCGCTGCGCCGGATGCTGGTCGACGACCACAAGCTGGAGGCCGTGATCAAGCTGCCGAGCGGCACCTTCAAGCCGTACACCGGGGTGTCGACCGCGATCCTGTTCTTCCAGAAGACCAGCTCGGGCGGAACCGACCAGGTCTGGTTCTACGAGGTGCAGGCCGACGGCTTCACCCTCGACGACAAGCGCACCCCGATCGAGGCGAACGACCTCCCGGATGTCGTGGCCCGCTGGTCCACCTTGTCGAGCCCCGACAGCCCCGAACTGTCGCGCCCGCGAACCGCCCAGTCGTTCCTCGTCCCGCGCGACGAGATCGCCGCCCAGGGCTACGACCTCTCGCTCAACCGCTACAAGGAGGTCGAGCACGAGGTCGTCGAGCACCGCGCCCCGCAGGTGATCCTCGCCGAGCTCATGGAGCTGGAGCGGGAGATTCAGGATGCGACGGCGGCGTTGGCGTCCTCCATTTCTGGCAACTCAGCATGACAAAGCTCGCTGAGATCGCTGAGATCAATCCGCGACCTGCTCCGGACTTGAATGATCACGACCAAGTGTCGTTCCTTGGTATGGCTGATGTGTCTGAAGATGGCGCAACAAGTCGCGGTCATGATCGGCAGGTTTCAACTGTCCGAAAGGGTTTCACCTCGTTCTTGGACGGGGACCTTCTCGTCGCCAAAATCACTCCGTGCTTCGAGAACGGCAAGATCGCTCAAGCATCACTGAAACATCGAGTCGGATTCGGGTCCACAGAGTTTCATGTTGTCCGCCCGCACCCCAGGCAAGCTGATGCCAGATACCTTTTGCACTTCCTCCGGTCACCGGGAGTGCGTGAATCGGGCGAGCGAAGAATGACGGGTAGCGCGGGTCAGAGGCGCGTCCCCAAAGACTTTCTTGAAGGTCTCGACGTCCCCCTCCCACCCCTCCCCGAGCAGCGCAGAATCGCATCCATTCTCGACGAAGTGGACGTCGTTCGCGCCAGCCGATTGCGCTCTGTGAGTTATCTGGGGCAGCTGGTGACGATCTTGTTTAATCAACTCTCCGGTCAACCCGAACGAACGGTCAAGCTCGGCGAAGTGCTGTCAATTCGAGCCAAAATGGTCGATCCGCGCGATGACGCGTATGCAGAGCTGCCGCTGGTGGCACCCGACAACATTGAGCCGTCAACTGGGCGAATCTTTGGTGTGCGCCAGGTCCGTCAAGTGCAGCCCATCAGTGGCAAGTACATGTTCGCGGAAACTGACGTGCTCTATTCGAAGATCCGACCTGCCCTGAACAAGGTGGCGATGGCCGAAGGCGTAGGTCTTTGCAGCGCGGACATGTATCCGCTCACGGTGAATAGATCGCACTTGACGCGCGAGTACCTCTGGGTGGCCTTGAGAGCACCAGCCTTTCTGTCCTACGCCAACCGACTGGGAAATCGTGCTCAGATGCCCAAACTCAATCGAAGGCAGCTGTTGAGCTACCGAATCGGCCTTCCCTCGATCGAAAGGCAGAGAGGCTTCGCCGATGTTGTTCAAGAACATCTGAATGCCTCGCTCATTCAACGCGACCACCTCGCCAAGCTCGACGAGCTCTTCGCCTCCCTGCAGTACCGCGCCTTCCGAGGAGAACTGTGACCGACCAGACTGCCAGAGCCGGCATCCCGAAATGGCATGAGTTCATCGATCCGGTCGTGCGGGTGCTGGGCGACGGCGAGGTTTCGCTGCAAGACATCTACTCCGCGGTCGCGGATCGGGTCGGGTTGAGCGAGGAAGCGCGGGCGGAGCGCACGAACTCGGCGCGTCAGCCCGTCTATTGGAATCGCATCGGGTGGGCGATCACGCACGCCAAGATCGCGGGGCTCGTCGAGCAGGCTGGGCGCGCGCGGTACCGGCTGACGGCCGAGGGGCGAGCGCGAGCATCCACCGGGGACGCGCTGGGGCGGATGACGCTACGCGAGTATCCGGCCTATCTCGAGTACTACCGCACGATGCCTAGCCGACAGAAGGGGGAGAGCTCGAGCCCGGATGTCGAGGAGGCCGACGAGGCTGCCGAGCTCGCGTCATCCACTCCGATTGATCGCATCGATGCCGCCGTGGACGAACTGACGGCCGCGCTCGAAGATCGGGTGTACACGGCCCTGCACCAGATCGAGGACCCGTACGACTTCGAGCATCTGGTCACCGACTTCGTCGCTCGGCTGGGATACGGTGACGAGTATGAGGTGACGGCGAGGTCCGGCGACCTCGGCATCGACGGGATCGTGCATCGTGACCGTCTCGGGCTCGACCGGGTCTACATCCAGGCCAAGCGGTACAAGGTGGATCACCCGGTCAGTGCCGAGGCGGTGCGCGCGTTCATCGGGAGCCTGGGTCTGCATCGCGCATCGGCTGGGGTCATGATCACGACATCCACGTTTGCGAAGACCTCGCGGGAGGAGGTCGAGCGCACGCACAGCACCAACATCCGGCTCATCGATGGGCGCGAGCTGGCGCGGCTCATGGTGAAGTACGACATCGGGGCGACCGTCGAGCGCACCATCGCGATCAAGCGGCTCGACCCGTCGCAGCTGTTCGTGAGCAGCGAGATCGCGTAGGGGGTCGACCCGCCCGGCGAGGGCGAGGAGTTCTCCACAGATTGGCCTCCAAGCACTCGAACATATGTTCTAGTCTTGCTAGACTGGCATCATGTCCAACCCCCTCGACGCCCGCGAGTTCGCGGCACTGTGCGCGGCCCTGGCCGACGTGTCGGTGCCGTTCGCGGTGCCGATCGTCGCCGGGTTTGACGACGACGGTCTCCTGGCGGCCCAGCGCACGGTGGCCGAGATCCGACGTCGGGCGGATGCCGCGGCCGCCGTCATCGCGGGCGAAATCGCTCACCGCTCACGCCGCGAACTCGGCGATGCGGGGCTGGCGAGGCGGCTCGGTGCTCGCACCCCCGAGATCCTCGTCGCGCGGGTGGCAGGCACGTCCGCGCGCGAGGCCACCTCGTTGGTGCGCGTGGGTGCTGTGATGACGATTCCGACCATGGATGCTGCGGCGCCGACTCCGTGGCTCGCGTCGGTCGTCGCGGCAGTTCGGGCGGGCGGGTTGTCCGTCGATGCCGCTGACGCGATCCGTGTGGGGCTGGGCGTGCCCGACGACTTCGTCTCCGGCGAGTCGTTGCGGGTGGCGGCCGATGCTCTCCTGGTGATGGCGTCGTCACTGACGATCGAGCAACTCGCCGTTCGAGCGCGCGACGAACGCGCCGAATTGGATGCCGCGCAGGTGCGCGATCGCGAGAAGGCGCTTCGGGATCGGCGCTTCCTGCGGGTCGTGCCGCAATCCGACGGGATGACGCGGCTGGCAGGATTGCTCGATCCCGAGTCGGCCGCCATCGTGATCGGCGCGTACGATGCCGCGACCTCGCCTCGGCGGGGTGGCCCGCGATTCGTCGATCCCGACTCGGTGGATCGCGTCGAGCAGCTGCTCGCTGACGAGCGCACCATCGAGCAGATCGCTCTCGACACCTTCGTCGACCTGGTTCGCCTCGGCACCGAGGTCGCGCCTGACGCCTTGCTCGGTGCCAAGAAGCCGGCCGTGCGGGTGCTGGTCACCGAGCGTGACCTCGCTGCGCGGCACGGCGTTGCTCGCATCGAAGGGCAGACCGATCCGATCAGCATCGACACCGTCGAACGGCACGCCTGTGAAGCAGGAATCGTTCCTCTCCTCTTCGATGACGCTCTCCACGTCGTCAACCTGGGCCGCTCCCAACGTCTGTTCACCGCGCGGCAACGCATGGGTCTCGCGGCCCGAGACGGTGGGTGTCTCTTCCCCGGCTGCGACAGGCCACCATCCTGGTGCGAAGCGCATCACATCAACGAGTGGAAGCGCGACGGCGGCCGAACGGATGTTGCCGACGGAGTTCTCCTGTGTCGGCACCATCATCTGCTGACTCACAACAACGGATGGCGGGTGACGCGGCGCCAAGCCGACTACTTCCTGGTGCCGCCACCCGATCTCGGTGCGGCACGGACGCCCATACCCGCGCCGAGCAAGAGTGTCCTGATGCGCCGGATGCGGTCGCAGCAGCTTGTCACGGCCTGACATCGCGGTGACATCGTCGTGAGGCTGCGGATCACGCTGGACCGGGCATCGTCCACTCAGGCGCGCCCGGCCCAGCGAGTGATCGCTAATGCAGCGCGATACTCCAGGTGCCGTCGGCCGTCACCGTGACGAGCTCCGGGCCCTTCGTCCAGCGAACGGTGCCGTTGTAGGCGCCGATCTCGTTGACGACGAGGGTGGTCTGGTCGCCGTATGTCCAGACGGCGAAGTTGCTGGAGCCGTCGTGGGTGAGGGTCGCGGCGCCGGCGTTGCCGCGGTAGATGAGCACGTCATCCCCGTGGCCCGTCGTTCCTGTGGCGTCGAAGCTGCGGAGCGCGCGGAGCGAGTGCAGCGTCACCGTCCAGTTGCCGTCGGCCGTGATCTGCAGCGACTCGGTGTGCTGCGTCGACTGCTTGTCGAACAGCACAGTGCCGCTGTACGGGCCGATCATGTTGACCAGCAGGTCGAGCTGGTTCGCGTTCGCATCGAGCGACCAGACCGCGAAGTTGCTCGACCCGTCGTGGGTGAACGTGGCGACACCGGGCTCGTCGGCTCCATCGAGGGCCGACGCCGTGATCACCGCGTCGCCGTGGCCGCTGAGCACCACGTCGGCGGGCACCGGGGCGACCGTCGCGGTGGGGGTGGTGGTGGGAGTCGGCTTCGCCGCCGCGCTGCTCGAGGACGATCCCGCCCCGCTGCCCGCCGCGCTGCCCGCCCCGCCGTCGAGGGCCGAGGTGTGCGAGGCGAGCCCCGCGCCGGCCACGATCGCGACGATGCTGACGATGATCGCCAGCAGCAGCGACACGGCACCCAGGATGACGCCGGCCAGCGCGAAGCCGCGCCGCGGAGTCGTGCGGGCGAGGGCCACGATCCCGAGCACGGCGGCGAGGATCGCGGGGACGAACGCTCCGAAACTCGGGCCGGGGATGATCGCGAACACGGCCGCGACGATCCCGACCACCAGGGCGGCGACGGCGAGACCGGACGTCGGGGGAGCGGGCGGCGGGGTGGCTGATGAGGCCTGCGGCTCGGGTGCTGCGGGTGTGGTGGCGGTAGGGGCGGCGGCCGCGGGGGCGGGTGCCTGCGGCTCGGGTGCTGCGGGTTCGGGGCTGTGGATGTCGGACATGGTGGCTCCTTGCGAGTGACTGCACCGCATCCGGGGATGCGGGACCCGCCGAGTGGCAAGTCGAGCAGTTCATCGGGAGCCACCGACATTCCGCACGGTCAGTCCGCCAGAGTGCGCACCGTGAGCTCGTCGTGGTCGCCGGAGTCGCGAAGAGCACCCCTGAATTCGGGTCAGTGATGACCCCGTGAGGTGAGGGTCGCCCAGTAACCTGGCGTCAGGCCGCTACCGCATCGCGCCGAGCAGAGGAGTCGAGTGGGCAACTTCGACTTCGTGCGTGCCGCGTGGCCGGACCTCGCCGAAGAGGCGCGGCTCGCCGAGCGGAGCACCTATGCCGACCCGCGGGTCGCGCTGATCTACGCGCGCCGCACCCTCGAACTCACCGTCACCTGGCTGTACCGGGCGGATGCCACGCTGCGCCCGCCCTACAAAGACGACCTCTCGAGCATGCTCTTCGAGCCCAGCTTCAAGCGGCTGGTCGGCCCGGCGATCGCCACGAAGATGGATCTGATCCGCCGACAAGGCAACGTCGCGGTCCACCGCACCACGCCGATGACGCCGAACGACAGCCTGCCGGTGATCCGCGAACTGTTCCACGTGCTGGTGTGGGTCGCCATGCGCCGACGCCCGCGGATCGGCCGTTGGCGGGCGCGCCGTTCGATGCGGCATCCATTCCGAAACCGCAGCCGGGCGTCGTCGCGAAGACCCTGGCGCAGGTGAAGGCGCTCGCCGAGGAGCTCGCCGCGAAAGACGAGCGGCTGGCCGAGGCCGAGAAGCGCACCGAGTCGCTCGCCGCCGAGGTGGCCGCGCTGCAGGCCGAAGTCGCCCTGGCGAAGGCCGCCAACGCGACCGTGCCCGACACGCACGACTACAGCGAGGCCGAGACCCGCGACCTCTTCATCGACCTCCTGCTGCGCGAGGCCGGGTGGGATCTGACGGCTGCCAACGTGATCGAGTTCCCGGTCACCGGGATGCCCAACAACTCTCAGGGCGGCAAAGGGTTCGTCGACTACGTGCTGTGGGGCGACGACGGACTGCCGCTCGGCGTGGTCGAGGCGAAGCGCACCAAGAAAGACGCGAACGTCGGCCAGCAGCAGGCCAAGCTCTATGCGGATGCCCTGGAACGTCAGTTCGGCCAGCGACCCGTCATCTTTTACACCAACGGCTACGAGCACTGGATCTGGGATGACACCAGCTACCCGCCGCGCCCGGTGCAGGGCTTCTACACCCGCGATCAGCTCGCGCTGCTGATCCAGCGCCGCACCACCCGGATGCCGCTCGGCTCGCTGCCGATCAGCGACACCATCGTCGAGCGGCACTACCAGCAGCGCGCCGTGCGGCGGGTGGCCGAGGCGTTCGAGCAGCACGAACGTCGAGCCTTGCTCGTGATGGCCACTGGCAGTGGCAAGACCCGCACGGTGATCGCGCTCGCCGATCTGATGATCCGGGCGAACTGGGCCAAGCGCATCCTGTTCCTAGCCGACCGGATCGCCCTGGTGAACCAGGCCACCAACGCGTTCAAACAGCACCTGCCGGATGCGTCGCCCGTTAACCTGGTGACCGACAAGAACTCAGAGGGCCGGGTCTACGTCGCGACCTACCCCACGATCATGAATCTGATCGACCAGGGCGAAGACGATCTTCGACGCTTCGGCCCCGGCTACTTCGACCTGATCGTGGTCGACGAGGCGCACCGCTCGGTGTACCAGAAGTACGGCGAGATCTTCAACTGGTTCGACGCGCTCGTGGTCGGGCTGACGGCCACGCCGAAAGACGAGATCGACCACAACACCTACGGCCTGTTCAACCTCGAAGACGGCGTGCCCACCGACTCGTACGAGCTGACCGACGCGATCGCCGAGGGCTACCTCGTTCCACCCGTCGGGCGGTCGGTGTCGACGCAGTTCCTGCGGCAGGGCATCCGCTACGACGAGCTGAGCCCGGAGGAGCGCGAGCAGTGGGATCTGCTCGACTGGGAGGACGGCGACCCGCCCGACGAGGTCGACGCCGCGGCCGTCAACAAGTGGCTGTTCAACGCCGATACGGTCGACAAGGTGCTGCATGAGCTGATGACGAACGGTCGCACGGTGGCGGGCGGCGATCGGCTCGGCAAGACGATCGTGTTCGCGCGCAGCAACGCGCACGCCGACTTCGTCGTGAAGCGGTTCGACCTGAACTACCCGCAGTACGCGGGTCACTTCGCGCGCGTGATCACCTACAAGACGACCTACGTTCAGAGCCTCATCGACGACTTCTCGATCACCGACAAGCTGCCTCAGATCGCGGTCTCGGTCGACATGCTCGACACCGGCATCGACATCCCGGATGTCGTGAACCTGGTGTTCTTCAAGCCCGTCTATTCGAAGACCAAGTACTGGCAGATGGTCGGCCGAGGAACCCGGCTGCGGCCCGACCTCTATGGGCCGGGCGAGAACAAGACCGACTTCGTGATCTTCGACGTGTGCCAGAACATCGAGTACTTCAACCAGGATCTTGGTGCTGCCGCCGGTTCATCGGTCGAGCCCCTGGGCGCGCGGCTCTTCAAGGCTCGGCTGCAGCTGCTGGCCGGGGTCGATTCGGTTGTCACACCCGACGCTGAGCTCGTCGGTCTGCGCGAGGGGGTCGCCGCTCGTCTGCACGATCAGGTCGCCGGCATGAACCTCGACAACTTCATCGTGCGCACCCACCGTCGCGAGGTCGAGCGATTCGCCGAACCGCAGCGCTGGACCGAGCTGTCAGGGGCCGACTACGAGTCGGCCGCGACCCTGGCCGGGCTGCCCTCGGCCGTCGACGTGCGGGATCAGGACGAGAAGGCCAAGCGCTTCGACCTGTTCGCCCTGCGTGCCCAGCTGGGTGTGCTGACCGGCGCGCCCGGATTCGCGGCGGCGAAGGCCCGCATCATCGGGATCGCGGAGGAGCTGGCGATGCAGCCCACGATCCCGAAGATCGCCGCCGAACTCGCCCTCATCTCGGCCATCACCACCGAGGAATGGTGGGAGGGCGTCACCGTTCCGATGCTCGAGGTGGCGCGCATCCGCTTACGCGGCCTGGTCGGGCTCATCGACGGGTCGGCCCAGGCGATCCTCTACAGCGACTTCCAGGATGCGGCCGGCGAGGCGGTAATCATCGAGCTCAAGGATGCCGCGACCGGCGTCGATCGCGCGCGATTCCGCGAGAAGGCACTCGCCTTCCTTCGGGAGCACGAGAACGACGCCGTGCTCTTCAAGGTGCGCCACGGCAAGCAGCTCACCGCGCTCGACCTCGCAGAACTCGAGCGCATCATGGTGGAAACGGCGGGGCTGGATGGCGCGCAGGTGGCGGCTGCAGCATCCGAATCGCACGGCATCGGGCTTTTTGTGCGGTCGCTGCTCGGGCTCGACCGCGCCGCCGCCGTCGAGGCGCTGTCGGAGTTCACCGCGGGAACGACCTTCACCGGTAATCAGCTCGCGTTCGCCGACCTCCTAGTCGAACAGCTCGCCCAGCGGGGCGTGATCGACCCGCGGCTGCTGTACGAGGCGCCGTTCACCGGCGTCGCGCCCACCGGGCCGGAAGCGATCTTCACCCCGGCGCAGGTGCAGGCGCTGGTGCACTCGCTCGAGACGATCAGCGCGACTGCTGCGGCATCCTGATCCCTGCTACCATCTCAAGGTTGCCGTTCTATCGGCCGCGGAGAAAGAGAGCCGCTCCATTCGGGAGCCGGCGCCGCGCAACAAGCAGAGAGGGGATCCCATCTATGGCACTCGAACAAGACGTCAAGAAGGCGATCATCGACGAGTACGCAACCCACCCCGGTGACACGGGTTCCCCTGAAGTGCAGGTCGCCATGCTGACCCGCCGCATCAAGGACCTCACCGAGCACCTCAAGGAGCACAAGCACGACCACCACTCACGTCGTGGTCTGCTGCTGCTCGTGGGCCAGCGTCGTCGACTGCTCGGATACCTCCAGGACATCGATATCGCGCGTTACCGCAGCCTGATCGAACGCCTGGGGCTCCGTCGCTAGTCGATTTCAGGGCTGAAATGCCTTGAGTCCCGCTGACAACGCGAACTCTTGCGAACGGGCCGTCATCCTTCGGGAATGGCGGCCCGTTTCGGTTGAATGTCGGCCGCCTACGGCATCCGGGCCAGGCTCGTCGCGGCCTGCGCCTGCAACGCGGCGGCCGTCGGCGCCGCGCCGAGCGTGAGGTCGCCGAACGCCAAGAAGTTCGGGCCCTTGAGCAGGTAGATGACGCCGCCCGAGATCGTCTGGCCCTGGATGGTCGCGGATCCGGTGCCCACGGCGGCCCGATCGCCGAGGCCGGTGACGTCGGTCTTGGTCACCGTCGCGTTCGCCTGGGCCGGGTAGCCCGCGACCAGTGCGGCGTCGGCCTTCGCCTCCTCGGTCGCCCATGCGGCCTGAGCGTCCGCGGCAGTTGCGGCCGTTGCCACCTGCACGAAGAAGACGTTGGTCGTCTGCGACCCGTAGGTGCAGCGCTTGCCGGTGCCGTTCGACCCGGTCGTCTCTTCGATTCCGGTGCCGAACGACGCGCCACTGAGCGCGGATGCCTCGGCCGCTGTCACCAATTGGCACGGGTCGAGGGTGGTCGCCTGGGCGCTCGCACTCGCGCTGGGCGTCGCACTCGGCGACCCGCTCGGACCGCCACCCGGATTGCTGCATCCGGCCAACAGGATCAGAGCCGAGATCGAGATCGCAATGGCAGCGGTTCTGCGCATGATGGCCTCCCAGAGCGACGCGCGCACGGAACGATGGCGCGCACTCTACGCCGAGAGCGGGCTCGGATGCTTGGAGCCTCTCGGATGTTTGCTGAGGCTAGTTCCCGCGGGTGACGCGCACGAGCCCGATGATGCCGCGGATCGTGCCGAAGAGGATCGCGCCCCACGCGACGACGAAGGTTCCGCCGGGAGCCGCCGTCGCCCAGGTGACGCCGGTGATGACGACGCCGACGATGGCGACGCCGAAGCCCCAGAGCATCATCGTCATTCCGGGCCGGGCGAGACCGGCCGGGGCGACGGCGTTCGGGGAGTTGAGGTAGTTCGCGCTTGAGTAGGGCGACGAGTAGGGCGAGGCGTAGGAGGATGCCGTGGATCCACCCGCGAAGGCGGCGACTCCCGAGGGGTCGCGGGAGTACGGCGAGAACTGCTGGGTCACGGGCGGCGTCGGCGGCGGGCCGAACGGGCTCGGCGGCACGGGGACCGGGGGACTCGCGGCCATGGCCGGGGCCGGCGGCGCGGGAACGGGCGGAGTCGGGGCCGGTTCCGCGACCGGGGCGAGTGCAGCATCCTGCACCGCGGTCTGCACCGGCGGCACGTAGGGCGGTTGCCCCTGCGCGGTCCACTGCTGGTAGAACGTGGCGAAGGCGCCCGGATCGTCGGCGAGCGTGCTGAGCGAGCCCGGCGGCAGCTCGAGGCGGTGGGCCTGGCGGAGCGGTGCGGACGCGAGGGCGACCTTGAGGTCTTCGGCGGTGAGCATCGTGAGGCTTTCGACTGAAAATAACTCGAACAGGTGGCGTACCGAGGTTATGAGGCTCGGTGCCGCGGTGTCATGCCCCCGAAAGAGCGACGTGCTCGTCGGCGCGGATGCCTCGGCAGGACGAGCACGAGAACTCTGGAATGTCCGGGGGTGCTGAGAGGTTCTCTGCAGGATGACGACGGCAGAGCACCCCACCGCACCGCACGATTACGCGCCCAGGGGCGAGATCGTGCTCAAGCTCGGCATCCTGGCGTTCGGGCTGTTCGTGGTCGGCACGAATGCGTTCGTCATCGCGGGGCTGCTGCCCAGGATCGCGCGCACCCTCGGGGTCGCGCCGACCGTCGTCAGCTATTCGATCACCTTCTACGCGCTGGTCGTCGCCGTCGTCGCGCCGGTCATCTCCATCACCCTGGCCAGGATGTCGCGCACCACCCTGATGGCATCCGGTCTCGCGCTGATCGCCGTGGGCACCGTGCTCGCCGCCCTCTCGCACGACATCGAGCTCTTCACGCTCGGGCGCATGATCGCCGGAGCCGGGGGAGCCGCGCTGGTGCCGACGGCGACGGCCGCCGCCACGGCCGTCGTGCCACCCGAGCGGCGGGGGACCGCGATCGCGTTCGTCAGCGCCGGATTCACGCTCTCGACCGCGGTGGGCGCCCCGCTGGGCACCGCCATCGGCGACGTCGGCGGCTGGGAGCTTCCGCTCTGGGCGCTCGCCGGCCTCGCGGTGCTGCTCGTGCCCGCCGTGCTGATCGGCGTCCGCGGGATTCCGCTGCCCGCGGTCGCCGGCTTCCGCCGTCGGCTCTCGGCGCTGCGCGACCGCCGCCTGGTGCTCACCCTGCTGGCCGGCCTGTTGATGTTCGCCAGCTTCAACGGCGTCTACATCTTCAGCTCGACCATCACGCGCGCCGCCACCGGCGGCTCGGGATCGCTGCTGGCCATGCTGCTGCTCGCCTACGGGGCTGCCGGCATCGTCGGCAATGTGTTCGCGGGGCCGCTGACCGACCGCGCGGGCAGTCGCCGGTTTGCGATCGCGGCCATCGGCATCCAGGTGCTGCTGCTGCTCGCGCTTCCCCTGCTCGACGGCGGGTTCTGGGGCACCGCCGTGCTGTTCGTCATCTGGGGGCTCACCGCCTTCGCCACGGTGGTGCCGCTGCAGCACCGGCTGGTCGAGATCGATCCGGTCAACGCCGGCATCTCGCTGTCGTGGTGGGCCAGCGCCACCTATCTCGGCATCGCGGTCGCGCCACTGCTCGGGGCGACGGTGCTCGGCGTGAACCCGCAGCTCGTTCCGGTGGTGGGCGCGGTGCTGGCGCTGGCGGCGATCGTGGTGTTCCTGGTGGGGTTCCGCGGATCGGACGCGCCGGTGAGCGGGCACATCGAGTCCGAACCGATGACCACCCCGGTCGCCTAGCCTGGCCCCATGACTCCGGAGCAGCTGCAGACGCTGACCCTGCTGCGTCACGCCCGCGACCGCATGGACCGCGACTTCGCGCAGCCGCTGGATGTCGCGGCCATGGCATCCACGGCTCTGATGTCGGCCGCGCACTTCTCGCGCCAGTTCAAGGCCGCATACGGTGAGACGCCGTACGGCTACCTGATGACCCGCCGCATCGAGCGCGCCATGACGCTGCTGCGCGGCGGGATGTCGGTCACCGACGCCTGCATGGCGGTCGGCTGCACCTCACTCGGCTCGTTCAGCTCGCGGTTCAGCGAACTGGTGGGGGAGTCTCCGAGTTCGTACCGGGCCCGCGACCATGACGCGCTCGAGGCGATGCCCGCCTGCATCGCGAAGATCCTCGGGCGGCCGCAGCCGCCCGCGGCTAGAAAGGAGCAGTTCGCATGAGCGGTGCCACCCCGTATTTCCAGTTCGCGGGCTCGGCGAAGGACGCCCTCGAGCGCTACCAGCAGATCTTCGGCGGCGAGCTGAAGACCTGGACCTACGCCGAGTTCGGGCGGACCGACGGCCCCGCCGACGCGATCGCCCACGGCACCCTCGACGGCGTGATCTCGGTCTACGGTGCCGATGCGGCCGACGGCGAGGACGCCTTCACCAGCACCGGATTCTTCCTCTCGGTGCTCGGCGGCGGCGACGCCGAGACCTCGCGCCGCTGGTTCGACGCGCTGAGCGAGGGCGGCACCGTGCTCGATCCGCTCCAGGAGCGCGAATGGGGCGCGTCAGACGGCCAGGTGCGCGACCGCTTCGGCGTCACCTGGCTGATCGGGTACGAGCCCGCGGCCGCTTGATCGCCTGATCGCCTGAGCAGGATTCGAGAAGCGGCCGCGGCATCTCGTCCCTAGCGTTGTCGTCATGAGCATCGCACTGCAGTACACGCACATCACCGTCCACGACGTGGAAGAATCGATCGCCTTCTACCGCGACGCCCTCGGCTTGGAGGTGATGCAGGACGTCAGTTCGGGCGGCCACCGCTGGCTGACCTTCGGCACCGACAGCCAGCCCGGGCTGGGCATCGTGCTGAGCGATCCCCATGCCGGACGCAGCCAGGCCGACGGCGACGCCCTGCAGGAGCTGCTCGCCAAGGGCGCCCTGCCCAACATCGTGTTCAGCACCGACGATCTCGACGCCGCCTTCGAGCGGGTGCGCGCCTCGGGCGCCGAGGTGCTGCAAGAGCCGATGGACCCCGGCTACGGCACCCGGGACTGCGCGTTCCGCGACCCCTCGGGCAACATGGTGCGCGTCGCGCAGGCGGCCTAGCGCGGCGGGCTGCGGGTAGGGTCGCAGCATGCGTGGCGGAACCATCTGGACCATCCTCGGCGTGATCGCGGCGGTGGTGATCGCCTGGTTCCTGGTCGATGGCCTGCTTCATCTGATCTGGTTCGTGGCGCGGCTCGGCATCGTGCTGGTCGTCGCCGCGATCGTGTTCTTCGCGCTGCGTGCGGTGTTCTCGCGACCGAAGCCCTAGTTAGGTGACGTAACATCCATCTCATGGGCTCGATGCTGATCGTCAATGATGTTTCCGTCTACCGCGCTGACCCGCCACGAGAGCCCAGGGGCGCGCTCATCGTCATCCACGAGATCTGGGGCCTCGTCGACCACATCAAGACGGTGGCCGACCGCTACGCCGACGAGGGCTACCTCGTCATCGCACCGGACCTGCTCTCGGATGCCGGTGTGACCCCCGAGGTCGGCGCCGAGCTGTTCGAGATGATGTGGGACACCGACGAGCAGCGGCGCTCGGCGAATCAGCCGCGCCTGCGCGAGGCGTTCGCCGCCTCGAGCGCGCCCGAATTCGCCGCAGGCGCGCTGGCCAAGCTCACCGCCGTCGTCGACGCGCTCGAGCACGAGACGGGCGTCAGCGCGCGCATCGGCGTGCTCGGCTTCTGCTTCGGCGGGTCGTACAGCTTCTCGCTCGCCGAGAGCGACCCGCGGGTGACGGCGGCCGTGCCGTTCTACGGCAGCGCCCAGCCCGACGAGGTGGCGAGCATCCGCTGCCCGGTGCTCGCCTTCTACGGCGACCAGGACCAGCGGCTCATGGATGCCCTCCCCGCCCTGCAGCAGGCGATGACGGCCGCCGGGGTCGACTTCGAGGCGAAGGTCTACCCGGATGCCGGCCACGCCTTCTTCAACGACACCAATCCGAGCACCTTCGATCCGGCCGCAGCGGGCGACGCATGGGGCCGGTCTCTGGAGTTCTTGCGCGCGCACGTGGGCTGAGCGAGCTCCCGTCCGGCGGGGCCTGCGCATCCCGCTAGTGTCGTCTCACTGACGTCAGGGAGCGACGATGAAGAAGCCCGGTTTCGGCGAGCGATTCCGCTATTGGTTCGACGGCTGGATGTCGAAGGGCACCGGATCGCTGATCGCGCTGCTGGCGATCGTCACCGCCGTGCTGATCGTCGTGGTCACCGTCGTCGCCATCCTGCTCGGTGCGCTGCCCAAGGGCCAGCCGCACGACTTCCCCGACCTGCTGTGGGGCTCGCTGGTGCGGGCGCTCGACTCGGGCACGGTGGGCGGCGACGTCGACTGGGGCTACCGCGGCATGATGATGATCGTCACGATCGCGGGCATCGTGATCGTGGCCAGCCTGATCTCGATCATCTCGGGCGCCTTCGACGCCAAGGTCGAAGAGCTGCGCAAGGGCCGCTCCCGGGTGCTCGAGACCGACCACACGCTGGTGCTCGGCTGGAGCCGCAAGGTGTTCTCGCTGGTCAACGAGCTGTCGATCGCGAATGAGTCGCGCGGCAAGGCTGCCATCGTCATCCTCGCCGACATGGACAAGGTCGAGATGGAGGATGCCATCCGCGCCCAGGTGCCCGACACCGGCACGACGAGGATCATCTGCCGCACCGGCGATCCGATGAACCTGGTCGACCTCGAACTCGGCAACCCGAACGGCGCGCGCAGCATCGTGCTTCTGGGTGGCGACGACGACGAGGATCCGGATTCGACCGTCATCAAGACCTGCCTGGCGCTGACCAACAACAACAGTCGCAAGCAGAGCGAGTACCACATCGTCGGGGAACTGCGGGATGCCGCCAACCTGGAGGCCGCCCGTCTGGTCGGACGCGACGAGGCGCACTGGGTGCTGGCAGCCGACCTGATCAGCCGCGTGACCGTGCAGAGCTGCAGGCAGAGCGGGCTGAGCATCGTCTACACCGACCTGCTCGACTTCGAGGGCGCCGAGGTCTATTTCACCGAGCAGCCGACGCTGGTGGGGCAGAGCTACTTCCAGACCCAGTTCGCGTTCTCGGACTCGACGGTGATCGGCATCTCGGCGGCCGACGGCATCCTGATCAACCCGCCCGCCGACCGGGTCTACGCCGCCGGCGAGCAGCTGATCGTGATCGCCGAAGACGACAGCACGATCAAGCTGACCGACGCGCTGCCCTTCGATGCGAAGGCGGTGCTGTCGCCGAAGCCCTTCAAGCCGGCACCCGAAACCACCCTGGTGCTCGGCTACCACTCGGGCCTGCGGATGATGCTCGACGAGCTCAACTCCTATGTGACGAAGGGCTCGTCGGTGACGGTGGTCGCCGACATCGACGACCCGGGCCTGCCCACCTTTCCGAACATGCCGGTCACGTTCCGCCGCGCCGACCCCTCGCACCGCGCCGTGCTCGACACCCTCGGGGTCGACGCGTCCGACCACATCATCGTGCTGGCCAACAAGGAGCACCTGCCCGCGCAGCGCGCAGACGCCAAGACGCTCATCACCCTGCTGCACCTGCGCGACATCGCCGAGAAGCTCGGGGTCGAGCTCAACGTGGTCAGCGAGATGCTCGACGACCGCAACCGCGAGCTGGCCGAGGTCACCAACGCCGACGACTTCATCGTCAGCGAGAAGCTGGTGAGCCTGATGCTCTCGCAGGTCAGCGAGAACGAGCAGTTGACGGATGTCTTCGGCATCCTGTTCGACAGCACGGGCAGCGAGATCTATCTGCGGCCGTCCGAACTGTACATCAAGCCCGGCACCGAGGTGGATTTCTACACGGTGCTCGAGGCAGCTCGCCGGGTGGGCGAGACGGCCATCGGCTACCGCATCGAGAAGTTGGCGCACCACGCCGACCACAACTACGGGGTGCACCTCAACCCGGTGAAGACGGAGCGGCTGACCTTCGCCGCGGGCGACCGGATCATCGTTCTCGCGGAGCAGTAGGTCGGCTGGTTGAATCGCCCTCCTCGACGCGCAAGGCGTCGGGGTTCGAACGGGCGAAGTCGAGGTGCAGCACCGTCTGCGACAGCGCCGAGAGCAGGTAGAAGCTGCGCAGGTTCTGCCAGCCGACGGTCCAGCGCAGGCGACTCGCGACCTCCCAGACCGTGGCATCCGGGTCGTCGCGGATCACGGCGGCGGCCGCGCGCGAGCGGTGCAAGTGGTGCTCGGCGAGTTGGGCGTTGCGCTCGATCAGCCCGCGGAACCGGTAGCCGTGGCCCGGTGCGACCTCGAAGTCGTCGTAGCGCGCCAGCGCGGTGAGCGACCTGAGGTACTCGGCGATCGGGTTGCTCGGCGGGTTGCTGTGCGGGTCGCCGTGCGCCGAGCCGGGCAGGCCGCGATCGCCCAGCCCGAGCCCCGAGAAGATCTTGGGCAGCACCGTGTCGCCGGTGTAGACGAGCCCCGCGGTCGCGTCGACCAGGCTGGCCGATCCCGCGGTGTGCCCCGGCGTCCAGAGCACCTCGATCTCGCGGCCCGGCACGTCGAGCATCTCGCCCGGTTCGTACCCCACGTCGACGGTCGGGGCGCCGCGGGCCACCAGGTCGGCGCCGAGCGGGATGCTCAGCTCCGGCCTGCGCTCGGGCGGCACGCCCCAGCCCTCGAGCAACCCCTCGGGAGGCGTGAGACCGCCGGCCGCGACCGCGGCCAGTCCGAGGTGCTCGCGGCGCAGCATCCCGATCCGGGCTCCGCTCGCCGCGCGCAGCCGCTCGGTCAAGCCCAGATGGTCGGGATGCAGGTGGGTGACGAACACCGACGCGATGTCGTCGACCGACAGGCCGAAGCCGTCGAGCGCGCGACGGAACAGTCGCCAGTTCTCGTCGCCGTCGTATCCGGTGTCGATCAGGTGCAGTGAGCCGTCGTCGCCCGCGATCAGGTAGCAGAGCGAGAAGGGGTTGCCCGGCTGCTGCATCGGCAGCGGGATCGACCAGATGCCGTCGCGCACCTCGTCGGATGCCGGAACCCGGTCGGCCATCGCGTCGTCGAACTGGGCCGGGCTGGTGGGCTGCACGGCTCCATTCAATCGCGAATCGACGGGCGGGCTCGGCGCGTTAGGGTCGAAGCGTGGACACTCTTCGACTCGGAACCAGCGGGCTCGAGGTCTCGCGCGTCATCCTCGGCTGCATGAGCTACGGCGATCCGGGCATGGGCAATCACGCCTGGAGTCTCGGCCTCGACGAGAGCCGCCCGTTCTTCCAGCAGGCCATCGAGGCGGGCATCACGACCTTCGACACCGCGAACGTCTACTCCCTCGGCTCGAGCGAAGAGATCACCGGGCGGCTGCTCGGCGAGTTCGCCCGGCGCGACGAGGTGGTCATCGCGACCAAGGTGCACGGCCGGATGTTCGCGGGGCCGAAGGGCGCCGGTCTCAGCCGCGGCGCGATCATGACCGCGATCGACGACAGCCTGCGGCGATTGGGAACCGACTACGTCGACCTGTACCAGATCCACCGCTGGGATCCCGAGGTGCCCATCGAGGAGACGATGGAGGCGCTGCACGACGTGGTGCGGGCGGGCAAGGCGCGCTACATCGGCGCCTCGTCGATGTGGGCGTGGCAGTTCGCGCAGGCGCAGTACACGGCAGACCTCAACGGCTGGACGCGCTTCGTCTCGATGCAGGATCAGTACAACCTGCTGCAGCGCGAAGAGGAGCGCGAGATGCATCCGTTCTGCCTCGACCAGGGCGTCGGCGTCATCCCGTGGAGCCCGCTCGCCCGCGGAAAGCTGACCCGGCCGTGGGGCGCCGAGACGTCGCGCACCGAATCCGACGCCTTCGCGAAAACCCTCTATCACGAGCAATCGAACCACCGGATCGTGGATGCCGTGGCAGCGATCGCGGCCGAGCGCGGCGTGTCCGCCGCCCAGGTGGCGCTCGCCTGGGTGCTGAGCAAGCCGGCCGTCACCGCCCCCATCGTCGGAGCCACCAAGCCGCAGCACCTCGCCGACGCGATCGCCGCGGTCGACCTCGACCTCAGCGACGCTGAACTCGCCCGCCTTGAGGAGCACTACACCCCGCGCGCCGCGAACGGGTTCTGATGGCGATCTTCGGCCCCAAGCGCGGCACCGACGAGTCCCTGCCGCGCGCCGACCGGGGCGCCGGCAGCCTGAACGATTACGACTACGGGCTGCGCGCGCGCAACCGACGCGTCACGATCGTGCTCGCCGACAGCGATCCGCGCCAAGAGGAGCTGCGCGCCGTCGTCGAGGCGGCGGGCGACGGCGCGGCCGACCTCGAGACGGCGATCTCGCCGCGCACCCAGGAGCAGGAGCGGGTGGACGCCCCGATCGTCGTCCGGCTGTTCACCGGGCGACGGGTCAGCGGCCCGGTGGGGTCGGTGCCGCGCGGACTCGAATCGGTCGTCGACGAGACCCTGCGCCGGCTGGATGACACGGCGGGGAAGGCGCGCATCCCGGCCCGGATCGTGCGCACGGGCAGCAGCTACCGGGTCGAGCTGATGATCGGCGCGGTGCGCTAGCGGCGACGATCCCGAGCGGCTGCTACGCCTCCGAGGGGGAGGGGTCGGAGTGGTCGGCGCGCGCGGCGATCTCGGCGCGGACGGCATCCATGTCGAGGGCGCGCACCTGCGTGATCAGGTCTTCGAAAGCCGGGCGGGGGAGCGCGCCGGCCTGCGAGAACACCCCGATTCCGTCGCGGAACGCCATCAGGGTCGGGATCGCCTGAATGCCCATGGCCGACGAGAGGGCCTGGTTGGCATCCGTGTCGACCTTGGCGAACACGATGTCGTCGTTCGCGGCCGACGTCGCGTCGTAGATCGGAGCGAAGGCCTTGCACGGCCCGCACCAATCCGCCCAGAAGTCGACGAGCACGATGCCCCCGTCGAGCACAGTGCTTTCGAAGGTCTGGTCGGTGAGGTCAACGGTCGCCATGGGTCCAGCCTAAAGCGGCCGGCGCGGCTTTGCCGGTGTCCGCGTTCCGTCGTCTGGTCAGTCCTCGAGCACGAACGTCACCTCGAGGGTCACCTGCCAGGCCCTGATGGCGCCGTTCGCGACCTCGGCCTTCTGGTCGTTCCCCCACGCACCGCCCCCCGCCTGGGCTGAGTATTCGGATCGAAGTCGGGCCAGGGGCTGCCCGCGTGTGCTCAGATGGTGCCATGCACAGGCGACGCGGGGCGGCACTGGGCTCGGCCCTCGTCGGCGTCGCGGTGGCCCTCCTGCTGCTCACCGGGTGCGTGCCCGCGACGCACCTGCGCGGCGACGCGCATCCGCAGCGCCTTCCGCTCGGGTTGCCGAACGGGGTCGTGCTGGGCTGCGAGCGCAGCGTCGGCCTCGACGACTCGACGGTCGCGCCCACGTTCTGGCGCGACAGCCAGGGCGTGCACCTGCGGATCGGCCACGGCACCCGGCACGGCACCGGGATCGGCAGCGGCGGCGGCTTGTCGAACACCGAGTCGGCGCTGCTTTCGTGCCTCACGCTCGCCACCGGGCCGCTGCCGAAGTACCCGACCGACTCGGCCGGTCTGCTGCTGCTCTGGAAGTATTCGACCACCGTGCTCTGGCCCTGCATCGGCCAGCACGGTGTCGACCTCGGCCAACCGCCGTCGCGCGCCGAGGTGCTGAGCGGCGACCCGATGCTGATCGATCCCTACGCTCAGCTGCACGCGCAACTCTCGGCCGCGCGACTGGCGCAGCTGAGCGCCGAATGCCCGGCCCTGCCGTCGTATCTGGCGCCGGCGTCCCGATGATGCGGGGCGCGGGCTCTCGACGCCGAGCGGTTTTGGTCGCGGCGATGCTGCTCGGCCTGCTCGCCGGCTGCGCGAGCGCGCCAGGACCGGACCGGACGCGGCGCACCCCGAACGCGGCCGAGCGCGCCGCCGTGGAGCGGACGACCCAGGCGTTCGCGGCCGAAACCGGCGACGCACGGCTGCCGTGGGTGCAGCTCTGGACCACCGCCCAGTTCCCGTCGGCCATGCAGCGGTGCGTCGGCGAGCAGAGCCTCGGTCAGCTCAGCGTGCAGCTCGTTCTGCCGCAGTTCAGCCTGAGCTACCGCATCGTCGGCAGCGGGTCGTGGCCCGATGAGGCGGCGGCTGCGCGCATCATCGCCCGGTGCGCCGCGGCCACGCCACTCGACGACCGCGTGCTCCGGCTCGAGCGGGCCGACTGGGACGCGCTCTACTCCTACGAGCTGACCACCCTGCGACCGTGCCTGCTGGCGCGCGGGTTCCCGGTCACTCGCATGCCGTCGCGGGCCGACTTCGAGCACCGCCTCAGCACGCAGCATCCGTGGAGCCCGTACGACACGGTCACGGTGCCGACCCGTTTCGCGTGGTACGCGGTCTCGGACGCGTGCCCTCCGCTTCCGGCGACGCTCGACTCGGCGGTCTCGGCCGTCGCGGCGGGATGATCCGGCCGGGCATGCGACCGCGCAGGATGCGGCACCGGCCGCGGCGCCGGTGAACGGCAGGCGACGACCCGGGGAGGACGAGGCGTCGCGGAGAACGGCCGGGGGACTCCGCGTGAACCCTCGGTGCAGAGTGCCGCCGTGACGCGTCACGAGCCCCCGAGCCGACCATCCTGAGTGCGTGAGAGTCGTCCTGGTCGCCGAGTCGTCGCTGATCCACATGAACGGGGTCACCCATTCCCTGCTGCAGGTGCTCAGGCATCTCGAATCGCAGGGCCACGAGACCCGGGTCATCGCACCGCGGGGCACCCTGCTCGAACGGGCGGATCCGGTGCACGACGCGATCGGCCCTCACGGCTCGGAGCTGTCGCTGTTGCGCTCGGTGGGGCTCCCGTCCTACCCCGAGGTGCGCGTCACCTTCGCGCGGGCCGGGCGGCTGTCTGCGATCCTCCGCGACTTCGCGCCCGATGTCGTGCACCTGGCCTCGCCGTTCGTGCTCGGCTGGCAGGGTCTGCGCGTCGCCGACCGCCTGGGCATCCCGACGGTCGCGATCTATCAGACGGACATCCCGGGATACGCCCAGCGCTACGGGATGCCGGGCGCGCAACCCGCGCTCGCCCAGCACGTCGCGCGCATCCATCAGCGCGCCACGCTGACGCTCGCGCCGAGTTCTGCGGCGCTCGCCGAGCTCCGCTCGGCCCGGGTGGACCGGTTGCGGCTCTGGGCGCGCGGAGTCGACAGCGCTCGGTTCCGACCCGAGCGGCGCAGTGCGCCGTGGCGCGCGCGGGTCGCACCGAATGGCGAGACGATCGTCGGCTACGTCGGCAGGCTCGCACCCGAGAAGCAGGTCGAAGACCTGGCCGCCCTCGCGGACCTGCCGAACACCCGGCTGGTGATCGTCGGCGACGGTCCGAGCAGGGCCGCCCTGCAGAAGCTGCTGCCGGATGCTGTGTTCCTCGGCTTTCTCGGAGGCGACCAGCTCGCCGAGGCGGTCGCCGGCTTCGACGTCTTCGTGCATCCCGGTGAGAACGAGACGTTCTGCCAGACCGTGCAGGAGGCCCTCGCCAGCGGCGTTCCGGTGGTCGCCACCGGTCGCGGCGGTCCGCTCGACCTGGTGCAGAGCAGCCGCACGGGGTGGCTCTACACGCCCGGCGATCTGGGGGAGCTCCGCGCGCGCGTCGCGGATCTGGTCGGCGACACCGGCAAGCGCCGCGCCTTCGCGGCTGCGGCTCGCGAGTCCGTTCTGCACCGCAGTTGGTCCCGGCTCGGCGACGAACTGCTCGGCCACTACCGGGATGCGATCGCCGTCCGACAGGGCGCTGCGCCCGCCTCGATCCTGACCACCGACGCCGCGCCCCAGGCAGCGACGCCCCTGCAGGTGGCCAGAAGATGGAAGCGCTACGTCGCGCTGGGTGATTCGCTTACCGAGGGCCTGTGCGACGATTCGCGTCAGGAGCCCGGCCAGCTGCGCGGCTGGGCCGATCGGCTGTCGATGCTGCTGGCCGGTTCGGGCGGCCGGCCGCCCGGCGCGCCGCAGACGCGCCTGCGGTACGCCAACCTCGCGGTGCGCAGCCGAACCGTGACCGACCTGCTCGAGCGCCAGGTTCCGCATGCCCTCGCTCTGCGGCCCGATCTGGTCACCGTGCTGATCGGCGCGAACGACCTCGCCCTGAGCGGGCGGCACCCGCACCGCATCGCCGATCGGCTCCGCGAGGGGATCGTGCAGCTGCGCGACTCGGGGGCTGAGGTGCTGATCGTGACGCCGTTCGTCGCGCCCTGGCCGTTGCTGCGCATCCTGAGCAGGCGGACGATGCGCCTGGCGGTCGAGCTGCGCAGAATCGCCGCCGAGACGGGCTCCCTGCTGCTCGACTTCACCCAGGATCCGGATCGCATCGACGAGCGGATGTGGGCCGCCGATCGAGTGCACCTCAGCTCCTACGGGCACCGAGTGCTGTCGTATCGCGCCGCGGCGGCCCTGGGTGTGCCGGCGGCCGGCGAACTCGGGGCGCTGGACGCGCTCATGCACGACGACGCCCCCGCGGCGCGGATCAGCAGGATCAGCACGCCCGCCTGGCTCTGGACGCACGTGCGCCCCTGGGCCGGCCGCCGGGTGCGCGGCCGGAGCGCGGGTGACGGCCTCGCCCCCAAGCACAGCGTCCTCGTCGAGGTCGTGCCCCGCGCCGCGCGGCACGCGCCGAACTCCGCACTGAACTGAGCGCGGGCTGATACCATTCGAGTGTCGCGATTCCGCGGCATCCGGAGCAGGCCGGCACGAAGCTGGTCACCGGTGGTGGTCTTCCGAACGAGAAGCTTCTCGTTCGGCGCACTTCTACTGTTGACCAGAGCAGCTGGATGTCCGATCGGATATCTGTTCTTCCTGCCCGCTCCTGCTCCTTGACGTATGTCGGCGCCCCGAATGGGCGCCAGCCAACAAAAGGAGAGACACCTCGTGGAGGGTCCCGAAATCAAATTCGCCGAAGCCGTTCTGGACAACGGCAAGTTCGGCACGCGCACCGTCCGGTTCGAAACCGGCCGTCTCGCGCAGCAGGCCCAGGGCGCGATCGCCGCGTACCTGGACGAAGACACCATGATCCTGAGCGCTACCAGCGCGGGCAAGCACCCGCGCGACGGCTTCGACTTCTTCCCGTTGACGGTGGATGTCGAAGAGCGCTCGTACGCGGCCGGCAAGATCCCCGGTTCGTTCTTCCGTCGCGAGGGCCGCCCCTCGACCGAGGCGATTCTGGTCTGCCGCCTGATCGACCGCCCGCTGCGCCCGACCTTCGTCGAGGGCCTGCGCAACGAGGTGCAGATCGTCATCACCGTGCTGAGCATCGCGCCCGACGAGTTCTACGACGCGCTGGCGATCAACGCGGCCAGCCTGTCGACCCAGATCTCGGGCCTGCCGTTCTACGGGCCGGTGGCGGGCATCCGTCTCGCGCTGATCGACAACCAGTGGGTCGCCTTCCCGAAGTTCAGCCAGCTCGCCGAGGCCGTCTTCGACCTCACCGTCGCCGGCCGCCTCGTGACCGACAAGAACGGCAACGAGGATGTCGCGATCATGATGGTCGAGGCCGAAGCGACCGAGGGCAGCTGGGAGCTGATCCGCGCGGGCGCGACCAAGCCCGACGAGACCGTCGTCGCGCAGGGCCTCGAGGCCGCGAAGCCGTTCCTGCGCCAGCTGATCAAGGCGCAGCAGTCGATCGCCGACCAGGCGGGCAAGGCCATCCAGGAGTTCCCGCTGTTCCCGCCCTACCAGCAGGCCACCTACGACGCCGTCGCCGGCCTCGCGTACGACGACCTGAAGGCCGTTTACCAGATCGCCGACAAGATCGAGCGTCAGAACGCCGACGACGAGCTCAAGGATCGCGTCAAGGGCCACATCGCCGCCGAGGTCGAGGCCGAGCGCCTTCCGGCTTCTGCGAACGCCGAGGTCAGCGCCGCATACAAGTCCGTCTCCAAGAAGGTCATGCGCAGCCGCGTGCTGACCGAGGGCATCCGCATCGACGGCCGTGGCCTGACCGACATCCGGGCGCTCGACGCCGAGGTGCAGGTCATCCCGCGCGTTCACGGTTCGGCGATCTTCCAGCGCGGCGAGACCCAGATCCTGGGTGTCACCACGCTGAACATGCTCAAGATGGAGCAGCAGATCGACTCTCTGGCGCCGATCAAGAAGAAGCGCTACCTGCACCACTACAACTTCCCGCCGTACTCGACCGGTGAGACCGGTCGCGTGGGCTCGCCCAAGCGTCGCGAGATCGGGCACGGCTTCCTGGCTGAGCGCGCCCTCGTGCCGGTGCTGCCGCCGCGCGAGGAGTTCCCCTACGCGATCCGTCAGGTGTCTGAGGCTCTCGGCTCCAACGGCTCCACGTCGATGGGCTCGGTCTGCGCCTCGACCCTCTCGCTGCTGAACGCGGGCGTGCCGCTGCGCGCACCCGTCGCCGGCATCGCGATGGGCCTGATCTCGGACGAGGTGGATGGTGAGACCCGCTACGCGGCCCTCACCGACATCCTCGGCGCCGAGGACGCGCTTGGCGACATGGACTTCAAGGTCGCCGGCACCAGCGAGTTCGTCACGGCGATCCAGCTCGACACCAAGCTGGCGGGTCTGCCGTCATCGGTGCTCGACGGCGCGCTGAAGCAGGCCAAAGAGGCCCGCACGGCGATCCTGGCGGTCATCAACCAGGCGATCGACGGACCCGACGAGATGGCGCCGACGGCGCCGCGCGTCATCAGCGTGCAGATCCCGACCGACAAGATCGGCGAGCTGATCGGCCCGAAGGGCAAGACGATCAACGCGATCCAGGACGAGACCGGCGCCGACATCTCCATCGAGGAGGACGGCACCGTCTACATCGGCGCGGTCGACGGCCCCTCGGCCGAGGCGGCCCGCGCGCAGGTGCTGGCGATCGGCAACCCGCTCAACCCGGAGGTGGGCGAGCGGTTCCTCGGAACCGTCGTCAAGCTGGCCGCGTTCGGCGCGTTCGTCTCGCTCATGCCCGGCAAAGACGGCCTGCTGCACATCAGCGAGGTGCGCAAGCTGGCCGGGGGCAAGCGCGTCGAGAACGTCGAAGACGTGCTCGTGGTCGGGCAGAAGATCCAGGTCGAGATCACCAAGATCGACGACCGCGGAAAGCTGTCGCTCGCTCCGGTGGTCGACGACGCCGACGGTGGCGACACCGAAGGCCGTCCGGCCGACGACACCCACGTCGACACCTCGTCAGAGGGCGAGACGGTCGACGCGTAGTTCGGAGACCGAATTGGGCGAAGGGCCCGTCCCGTGGATCGCTCCACGGGGCCGGGCCCTTCTTCATGCCGTCCAGCGGGCGGCCGTGCAGTGGCAGCTCCGTACGCTGTGGACGAGGCCGCCGGATGACGAGGCATCCGCACGCCATCCACGCTAGAGCCGGCATCCGGCCTCGGCCAGGGGTCGACGCCGGATGTTCCCTGTGTGTTCGGGCAGTGCACACCTGGCGAGCGCGGCCTCGCGACCTCCTCACGATTGATAACGATTCCGCGATCCTTCCGCCGGGCGCACGGGGGCGGGATTACTCTCGCAGCACCAGGCGCGCCAGCCCCCAGCGCGGCTTGTCGGTTCGGCAGCGACCTCGGAGGCGAAGATGACACAGACGGCAGGCAGCGGTGGCCGGTCGGCCCTGCGCACCGGTCCCGTCGAGCCGGTGCCGACCACGGCGCAGACGGCGGCCATCGTCGGGGGCGACCCCGTGGCGCGGCGCGACATCGGCGACTCTGGCCTGAGCGTCTTCCCGCTGGCGATCAGCGGCGAGCCGTTCGGGTCGACGGCCGACGATGCCACGACGGATGCGATTCTCGACGGCTACGCGGCGCGCGGCGGCAACCTCATCGACACCGCCGACTCGTACGCGAACGGTCGCAGCGAGCTGTTGATCGGCAACTGGATGCGGTTCCGCGGGCGGCGCGACGACATGGTCATCGCGACGAAGGTGGGCAGGAGCGCCGAGCATCCGGGCGTCGATGCGCGGTCGATCACCGCCGCCGTCGAGGCCTCGCTGCGCCGGCTGCGCACCGACCGCGTCGAGCTGCTGCTCCTGCACCTCGACGATCCCGAGGTGCCGTTCGAAGAGACCCTGCTGGCCGTCGACGAGTTGATCCGCGCCGGCAAGGTGGTCGCCTTCGGCGCCGCCGACCACTCGGGCAATCGTCTCTTCGAAGCCAGGATCGCGTCGGCCCAGCTGGGCGTCGCCCCGATGGCGGCGCTGCAGATCCCCTACAACCTCCTGCGGCGGAGCGACTACGAGGTCGGGCTCGCGCCCATCGTCGAGCGGGTCGGTCTCGGCGTGATGCCGCGCTTCGCCGTGGCGAACGGATTCCTGAGCGGGCGCTACCGCACCAGGGCCGACCTCGCGGCGTCGGATCGCAGGTCAGAACTCGCGGGCTACCTCACCCGTGCCGGGCTCAAGGTGCTCGTCGCTCTCGATGAGGTGGCTGCCGCGCACGACGCGGCCCTGGCATCCATTGCGCTGGCCTGGCTGCTGAGCAAGCCGAATGTGGTGGCGCCGATCGTCTCGGTGAGCTCGCCCGAGCACGTCTTCGACCTCGTCGCGGCACCGCAGCTCCGGCTGACCCGCCACGAACTGACGCACTTGGACCGCGCGAGCGAACCGCGGCGCTGAGGCCGGGTCCGCTCGCGCGGCGGTGCTGAGCGGGCGGAACGCGTTACGCGTTGACGCCCGGGATGAGGATGGCCCGCGGTCCGAGGACGAGCCAGATGATCAGCAGGATCAGGGCGACCAGCGGCAGCCACGACGACACGCGTGCCCCGCCGCGGAACGCCAGGGCCAGGATCAGCAGCACGACGGTGATCAGCGCGAGCAGCACGTTCCCCAGCGGAATCCCGGCGAAGAACAACGACAGCAGGAACAGCGCGGCGACGATGACCTGGAGCACCCCAAGAATCGCCACGCGTCCGCGAATCCGTGCGATCCCGTCGATCAGCGCAAGGATGCCGCCGACGAGACCGATGATGAAGAGCAGGTTGATCGTCAGACTGAAAGTCATACTTACATTCCCTTCGAAATCGCACCGCCCAACGCGGCACGGCCCTCACCTTAGCGGGACGCCCGGTCGCGCGAAGCGTACGGTCAGGAAAGCTCCAGGAAGCGCCCAGGTACGGGCGACGATCAGGCCCGGGCGTCGCCGATCACGCGGTCGAATGCCCGTGCCAGCGCCGTGCTGGCGGCGATCGGGTCGCCGGCGTATCCACCGGTCATGGCGCCGTCGCGCGCCAGCATGAGGTCGTCGGCGGCCTCGCCGGCCAGCGGGTGGCCCAGTTCGCGGAGCAGCCGCTCCAAGGCGCCGACGAACCACTCGCGGTGGGTGATGACCGAGCGGCGCACGGGATGCGTCGGGTCCGAGAATTCCGCAGCGGCGTTGATGAACGGGCAGCCGCGGAACTCGGGGGACGAGATCCAGCTCGAGATGTTCTGCTGCAGCGCGCGCAGCACCGCTTCGGACGAGGTCTGCTGCTCGACCAGATCGGCGAGTTCGGTGACCGCCCGGCGGCGGCGGTGCTCGACGTACTCGCCGATGAGTCGGTCTTTGGAGCGGTAGTGCTTGTAGAACGTGGCCTTGGTGACGCTCGAGGCGCTGATCAGCCGGTCGACGCCGACCGCGCGGATGCCCTCGTCGTAGAAGAGCACGTCAGCGGTGTCGAGGATCCGCTGCTTCGCCGGCGCGAGTGCCGGCGTCGGCGCGGGGCGCTCGATCTCGATCATGGTGGCCATCTGGTCCCTCGGGTCTGAGCGCCCGCGCCGTGACCGTCGGGGGGAACGGCCACGGCTGCACGGGTGCGGTTTCGGGTAGCACACGAAGCAGCGACGCCGGACGCATACCGACCTCGGGTATCGGGTTTCGCGCTGACGGCGTCACGAGACGTGGAGACGCCCCGCCTGGGAAGCCGCTCCGGCCGGGTCCGAATCGCTTTCCCGTTGACCGAGCATAACATGGGAGGACAGACAGACTTGTCTGTCGCATCCAGAATTCTGTCCCCCAGTCCGGGTGTCGCGCAGCAGCTTCCGCCGCAGAAGGATGACGTAGGCTCGAAACCCGTGGAAAGGACACGGATGACGGGCGCGGTGGCAATTCCTCTCGATCTGAGCGAGCTCCGCATCAGCGCATCCGGGGGGTCGCTGGTGCGCAGGAGCGTGCTGCCGAGCGGAGTCCGGATCCTCAGCGAGCAGATGCCCGGCGCGCAGAGCGCGACCGTCGGCTTCTGGGTCGCGGTCGGCTCGCGCGACGAGCAGCCGGTCACCTACGGGTCGACGCACTTCCTCGAGCACCTCCTCTTCAAGGGCACCCGCACCCGCACGGCACTGGACATCGCCGTCGCCTTCGACTCGGTCGGCGGCGAGCACAACGCCCTGACCGCCAAGGAGTACACCTGCTATTACGCCAAGGTGCGCGATCAGGACGTTCCGATGGCCGTCGGGGTGCTGGCCGACATGTTCACCTCGTCGCTCATCGACAACGACGAGTTCGAGAGCGAGCGCGGCGTGATCCTCGAAGAGCTCGCGATGGCCGATGACGACCCGTCGGATGTGGTCAGCGAGCGCTTCTTCGAAGGCGTCTTCGGCGGCCATCCGCTCGGCCGTCCGATCGGCGGCAGCCCGGCCGCGATCCGAGCCGTCGGCCGTGAGGCGGTGTGGGAGCACTACCGGGCGAACTACCGGCCGCAGGATCTCGTGGTCACGGTCGCCGGAGCGGTCGACCACGACATCCTGGTGTCGCAGATCACCACGGCTCTCGAACTCGCGGGCTGGGACCTCGGCGTCGCGCACTCGCCCGTTGATCGCCGCCACGTCGGATCCGCGGAGGTCGTGCGGGGCAGCGCCCTGACCATCGTCGACCGCCCGACCGAGCAGGCGAACCTGCTGCTCGGCGTGCAGGGGCTCGCGGCATCCGATGATCGGCGGGCGGCTGTCACGGTGCTGAACTCCGTGCTCGGCGGCGGGATGTCGTCGCGGCTCTTCCAGGAGGTGCGCGAGAAGCGCGGCCTCGCCTATTCGGTCTACTCCTTCGCGGCCGGCTACTCCGACACCGGCCTGATGGGGCTCTATGCCGGATGCTCTCCCAAGAAGTCGGGCGATGTGGCCGAGCTGATGCTCGGCGAGTTCCGCCGGCTGGCGGCCGAGGGCATCACCGACGAGGAGCTGTCGCGCGCGCAGGGCCAGCTCGGCGGCGGCGCGGCGCTCGCCCTCGAGGACTCGGATTCGCGCATGACCCGCCTCGGCCGCAGTGAGTTGACGTTCGGCGAGTTCTCGGACCTCGACGAGACCCTGCGCCGCCTCGACGGCGTGACCACCGCGCAGGTGCGCGAGCTCGCCGAAGAGCTGGTCGCGCGTCCGCTGTCGGTCGCCGCCGTCGGCGCCCTCAAGAAATCCACGTTCGACGGGCTCGTCACCGACGACGCGCCCGCTGCGGCCTGATCGCCCCAGCCCTTCTCAGAAAGCCACGCAATGTCGCGTTATCTCTATCTCGTGCGCCACGGGGAGCAACAGGATGCCGAGTACGGCCTGCCCGACGGGCCCCTCAGTCCCCGCGGGGTCCGTCAGGCCCACGCGATCGCCGAGCGTCTTGGCGGCGTGCCGTTCACGGGGGCATGGACGTCGCCCCTCACCCGCGCGCAGGAGACCGCGCGGATCATGACGCAGCGGCTGCCCGCGCTCGAGCCGCAGCCGTCGGCACTGCTGATGGATTGCGTCCCGTCCGGGCCCGGCGTCGACATGCCGCATGCCTTCGAGCCCTTCTTCGGCGGCATCACCGAGGAGGAGATCGAGGCCGGCCGCGCCCAGATGGCCGACGCGACCGCCGAATGGATGGCGCCCTCGCGCGAGGACCGTCACGATCTGCTGATCACCCACAACTTCGTGATCGGCTGGTTCGTGCGCGAATCGTTCGGAGCCGCGGACTGGCGCTGGCTCGGAGTCAACCAGGCCAACTGCGGCCTGACGATCATCCGGGTGCGGTCGGCCAAGCCGCCCGTGCTGGTCGCGCACAACGACCTCGGCCACCTGCCGCCCGAGCTGCGCACCGGGCTGCCGGTCGAGCAGCCGTACTAGCGCGGCTGAGCGTGTTCCTTCGACCGTTTCGCGCAGTTTCGCGCGAACAAACGGTCGGATCTGCGCGAACCAGTCGAAACTGGCGTGTCTCAGAGCACCGGCTCCACTACGAACTCAGCGGCGGCGGCCTGAGCCATGTTGTTGTGCCACCTCTCTTTGGCCGACTACTTGATGACGTTGTCAAAATGCTTGAGGCGGCTCAGATTGACGACGCGACTTACAGCTCCGATTCGCTTGCGGCCCTGAGCAGGCTGAAAGCTGCGCATCAACAACGCAATCGGGTGGTCCACGACCAATGGGTCGAGCGCTAGATAGCTCCGGGCCAATTCGTCATGGTGAAGACATCTAAGGGGGTGAGCACTGAGCCGGAAGTGGAGTGAGGTGTCGGCGAGTTCCGGCAGTGCTATGAAGAATTGCGATTCTGCGCCGTTATGGTCTCCGGGCTGTTCTGGAGTATCGGAACGTTTGTGGGCGAACGTCGGGACATCTGGCGTGACATGCTGCCACAGAACCGCGAGACGACATTCGTCGCGCAAATCAACGAAAACATGCGGCGTCAGGCCGAGGCATTTCGCGCGCGAATGGCCGACTTCACCGACGAGTCAGGTTTCGACGACGGATTGTGACGGTGACATGGGCTGCCCTGAGCTATCACATCCGCGTTCAGACGCACGGTTGACTAGTTCTCGGTCGCGAGAACCTTTCGTAACCACAGATTGGCGTTCGGGTTGTCGTTGTACGGCTCGATGCCGGCGTAGCCGCTCGAGCGGTAGAGGCCCTGTGCGGCCTCCAGACTCGCGTTGGTGTCGAGCACGAGCTCGCGGGCGCCGAGTCCGACGGCGTGGGCTTCGAGCTCCGCGAGCAGTTCTCGGCCCCATCCCTTGCCGCGCGCGCGGTCGCGCAGGTAGAGGTGCTTGATCTCGGCGCGGACGGGGGTGAGCATCCTGACACCGCCGCAGCCGACCGCGCCCAGGTCATCGTCCACCACGAAGAAGATGCCGGCCGGCGGGACGAACCTCTCGGGATCGGGAAAGACCGTGCGGTACGCGCCGAGGTGCTCGGGAAAGGTGTGCGCCCGCATCTCGAAGTACTCGGTCAGCAGCTCGTGCGCGTCGTCGTCAGCGGGGGAGGCGGGACGGTAGACCGGCATACGCCCAGGCTACGCTGGAGGGCATGGTGAGCCCGTGGTGACGCCCGTGGTGACGTCGGTCGCGATCGTCGGCGCGAGCGGCCGGATGGGGCGACTCGCCACCCGGCTCATCGAGAGCAGCGACGACCTGCGCGTGCACGCCGGGCTCGGCTCGTCCGACCCGATCGAGCGGATCGAGGGCGCCGACCTGGTGCTCGACCTCACCGTTCCGGCCGTGTCGCCCGAGATCGTGGGCGCGGCGCTGGATCGCGGCATCCCGGTGCTGGTCGGCACCTCCGGCTGGACGGCCGAGCGCATCGCCACCCTCACGCGTCGCATGACCGAGCTGCCCGAGCTCGGCGTCATCATCGTGCCCAACTTCTCGCTCGGCTCGGTGCTGGCCACGCTCGCGGCCACCATGCTCGCGCCCTACTTCGACTCGATCGAGATCGTCGAAGCCCATCACGAGGGCAAGGTCGATTCGCCGTCGGGCACGGCGATCCGCACCGCCGAGCTGATCGGCGCTGCGCGAGCGGATGCCGGGCCGGTCGACGCCCCGCACGCCGATCAGCGCGCGCGCGGCCAGCAGGTCGCAAGCGTGCCGATCCACAGCCTGCGCATGAACGGCCTGCTCGCCCAGCAGGACGTGATCTTCGGCGGGGTCGGCGAGACCGTACGCATCAGCCACGAGACCTTCAGCGACGAGTCGTACGCGGCCGGCCTGCTGCTCGGGCTGCGCGCCGCGCCGACCGCGCGCGGCGTGGTCGTCGGGCTCGACAAGCTGCTCGGTCTTCCCGCCGTGCCGAACAACGGCTGATGCGCACCCGTGCCGCCGTCATCGTCATGGCGGCGCTGCTCGCGCTGTACCTGGTCTTCGCGGTGCGCTACGGGTTCATCCTGATCGGAGTCCGGCAGCCGGTGCCGGTGTCCATCGGCATCGCCCTTCTCGTGC
>DASTNC010000071.1:0-69334 GCA_035721225.1 Pseudolysinimonas sp. | reverse complement strand
CCTGGAACGACGGCATGCTCCACCCCGGCGAGAAGCCGGGCCTGGGCGTCGACCTCGACCTGGACGAAGCAGGAAAGTACCCCTACGAGACCGCCTACCTGCCCTACAACCGCCTCGCAGACGGAACCGTGCACGACTGGTAGCCGTTCCTCCGCGTCGGAGACGACGGTCGCCATCTCGCAGACCCCCCGGATCCGCGGCTCGGGCTGCCTCCGCGTGCGACCCGGTCAGATCGAGACGTGGATCTTCGGCCCTGGCCCCGCGCCGTTGGGCCGGTGACCCGCAAGAACAGGGGCGAGTTCGTCCAGACTCACGGTCGCCGCGATCAGCGGACGCGGATCGATCTCGCCGCGCGCGTAGGCCTCGACGGTGGCGGTCAGCCCGGGCGAGGCGCTCAGCACGCCGACCGCGGTGACGTCTTTGAGCACGAGGGTGCGGGTGTCGATCAGGCTGGGAGATCCGGCGAGCCCGATGTAGACGAGACGTCCGGCGGGCTCGACGAGCTCGAGTGCCCGGGCGGGGAGACCGGACGCGTTCGACGCGTCGATCACGGCATCCCAGGCCAGAGAAGGGAGCTCGTCCGCGTCCCACGAGCTCTCGAAGCCGAGAGTCTTCGCGAAGTCGATCTCCGAGCGCGATCGACCGAGCAGGTGCACCTCGGCTCCTGCCGCGCGCGCGAACATCGCGGCCAGCAGCCCGATGGTTCCGGGCCCGAGCACTAGGGCGCGATCGCCGGGTGTCAGCGCCGCGCCCCGGACCGCGCGCAGGGCGTTGCCGCCCGGCTCGACGAGCGCACCGAGTGCGTCATCGACCGAGTCGGGCAACTCCCGCAGCGCCGATGCAGGAACCGCGAGCTGCTCGGCGAGAGCACCGGGCCGAGCGTTGCGGATCCCGATCTCGGACCGGAACTCGCAGACGTGCTGGTTGCCGGCGAGGCAACGGCGACAGGCCCCGCAGCCGAGCATGGTGTCGCCGGTCACCCGTCGGCCGAGCCAGCGGTGGTCCACCCCGTCGCCGACGGCCGACACCGTGCCCATCCACTCGTGGCCGATCCGCATCGGATAGTCGGCGAACCCGTCGTGCAGGTACTGCATCTCCCCAGTGAAGAACTCGACGTCCGTTCCGCACACGCCCGCGCGGGCGACGTTCACGACGACCTCGCCGGCGGCGGCGGCGGGGGGCGCGACATCCTGGACCGCCGCCTCACCGGGACCCGTGATGACGAAGGCCTTCACCGGGCGGCGCCGATCCGCCCGAGCTTCATGACGCGCTCGAGATGTCGGAGTTGCGGAGCAGGGTTTCGGGAGGCAGGAAGAGCGGATGCCCGGACCACGGCGTCGTCGCCAAGCCGCGCACCCCGGCATCCACCGTGAAGAGCCGGCCGGACAGGGGGAACTCGGCCAGTTGTCGCGCGTCGAGACCCTTCGTCGCGGTGGAGATCACCAGGGTCGCGAGCCCGGGTCCCGCGAACGCGACGCAGCTCGTATGCGGCGCCGGGACGTCGATGGCGCGGTCGAACGTCCCGTCGGGTGCGTAGCGACGCACCTGACCGCCGCCCCAGACCGCGAGCCAGAGGAAGCCTTCCTCGTCGACGCACATTCCGTCGGGAAAGCGGTCGGCTTCCAGGGTGATCAGCACCCGGCGCGGGCCCGCCGTTCCGGCCTGGGCGTCGTAGTCGCGCACGTTCACCACCCGGCGAACGGAGTCCACGCTGTAGAAGAGCGAGCCATCCGGGCTCCACCCCATTCCGTTCGACAGGGTGAGATCGGCGTCCAGCTCGTCGACGCTGCCGTCGCCCTGCACGAGCATCAACACCTCGCTCGTGGTCGGGCTCTCGTCGATCATCAGCGTGCCGACGACGAAGCGCCCAGCCGGGTCGACCTTGCCGTCGTTGAGCCGTCGGCCCGAGTCGGCGGGGAGCAGCGCCGGTCCCGCCGCGAGCGCCCCCGCTGCCGTGCGGGTCAGCAGTTCGCGCTGGCCCGCGAGGATCCAGTCCCCGGCCGCGGAGACCGCGACGGCGCCCACGGTGGCCGGCGTGCTGATGCGCTGCTCGATGGTGAGGGTGCCGTCGTCGAGCAGGCGCCCGACCAGGACGGTGCCCTGGCGGATGTCGACCCAGAGCAGCCGTTCCCGGAACGGGTCCCAGATCGGCCCCTCCGCAAGGTCGAACGATTCCCGGGTCGCGACCCGGGGAATCGGAGTGTCGGTCATGCCTCGAACTCCGTTCCGCGTGCCGTGCGGCTCAGTGCGACTCACGGCTCACCGCCGACCCGCTGCCGCCGCGCAGAAAGTCCAGGTCGGCACCGCTGTCGGCCTGCATGACGTGATCGACGTACAGCCGCTCCCAACCGCGGCGGGGCTGGGCGAACCCGTCGAGGGTCGCCTGGCTGGGCGTGCGCGTCGCCAGCTCCTCGGGCGGCACCTCGAGGTCCAGGCGCTTGCCGCGCACATCGAGCGAGATCCAGTCGCCGGTCTGCACCAGCCCCAACGGCCCGCCGGCTGCGGCCTCGGGCGTGACGTGCAGGATCACCGTTCCATAGGCGGTGCCGCTCATCCGTCCGTCGCAGATGCGCACCATGTCGCGCACGCCCTGCTCGAGCAGCTTGGCGGGCAACGGCATGTTGGCCACCTCGGGCATCCCCGGATACCCCTTCGGGCCGCAGCCGCGCAGGACCATCACCGAGTCGGCGTCGATGTCGAGGTCGGGGTCGTCGATGCGCGCCCGGAAGTCTTCGATCGAGTCGAAGACCACTGCGCGGCCACGATGCGTGAGCAGGTGCGGGGAGGCCGCGGCCGGCTTGATGATGGCGCCGCCCGGCGCGAGCGATCCGCGCAGCACCGAGATGCCCGCCGCGGGCAGCAGCGGCGCGTCGCGGGGAGTGATGACCTCGGGATCCCAGATCCGCGCGTCATCGAGGGAGTCGACGAGCGGCTTGCCCGTGACGGTGAGAGCGGTCGGGTCGAGCAGGTCGCGCACCTCGCGCAGCACCGCCAGGAACCCGCCCGCCCGGTGCAGGTCGTCCATCAGGTAGGCGCCCGCGGGCTGCAGGTTGACCAGCAGGGGCACGTTCGCGCCGATCCGGTCGAAGTCGTCGACGGTCAACTCGATGCTGAGCCGGCCGGCGATCGCCAGCAGGTGCACGACCGCATTGGTCGAGCCGCCGATCGCGGCGAGCGCCACGATCGCATTGTGAAAGCTGGCCGCCGTGAGAAAGGTCGAGGGCCGCCGGTCGTCGGCCACCAGCTGCACGGCGAGACGGCCGCTCTCGTGCGCCGCCTCGAGCAGCCGCGCGTCGGGGGCCGGCGTGCCCGCCAGACCGGGCAGCACCACGCCGAGGGCCTCCGCGACCAGGGCCATCGTCGACGCCGTGCCCATGGTGTTGCAGTGCCCCGCGCTGCGGATCATCGACGACTCAGACCTCAAGAACTGCTCGTTCGAGAGGGTGCCGGCCCGCACCTCCTCGCTCAGCCGCCAGACATCGGTGCCGCAGCCGAGCGGCTCGCCCCGGAAGTGCCCGGTGAGCATCGGGCCTCCCGGCACCACAACCGCGGGCAGGTCGACCGATGCCGCCGCCATCAGCAACGAGGGGATCGTCTTGTCGCAGCCGCCGAGCAGCACGACTCCGTCGATGGGGTTGGCGCGCAGCATCTCTTCCGTGGCCATCGCGGCCATGTTGCGCCAGAGCATCGCGGTCGGCCGCACCTGCGTCTCGCCGAGGGACACGACGGGCAGCTCAAGCGGGATGCCGCCCGCTTCGTAGATGCCGTTCTTGACCGACTGCGCCACCGCATCCAGATGGCTGTTGCAGGGGGTGAGGTCGGATGCCGTGTTCGCGATCGCGATCTGCGGCCGCCCCTCGAACGCGCTCGAGGGCACGCCGCGGCGCATCCAGGCCCGGTGGATGTAGCTGTTGCGATCGGTGCCCGCGTACCACTCGTTGCTGCGCAGCCCGGAGCCGCGCTCGGAAGATTTCGCCATTTAGGGGATCAGCCCGGCGCGGCGAGCCGCGATCACGGCTTCGTAGCGGGTCGAGGCATTCAGTTTGCGCATCGCCGTCGACAGGTAGCTCTTGACCGTCGCCTCGCTGAGCGCGAGTTGAGCGGCGATCTGACCGTTCCTCTTGCCGAGGGCGACCTGGGCGAGCATGTCCAGTTCGCGCGGCGAAAGCGGGGTGGGCACCGAGACCGACATGCCGTGCGGCAGGATGCGGCGCCCGACATCGTCGAGGCGGCGTGCGATCTCGGGGTCGGCCACCGCGCGCCCGAGCTCGCGGAGTTCGGCGTACAGCTCGCGCAGTTCGAGTCGTTCGGCGGAGAGCGGATCAGGATTGGTCAGCTCCGGGCGTTCGGTCTCGAGCAGGGCGAGCCTGCGGTTCACCTCATCGGCCACCGACAACTCCCACGCCAGAGTTCTCGACACCTTGAGAGTGTCGCGCACGATGCTGTCGCCGAACTGGGTCGCGACGCGGTGGCCGCCGTAGAGGACCGCCCGCACCCGACCGTCCACCACGACCGGCACCGCGAGCAGGGACACGATCCCCTCTGCGGTCACCTCTCGGTCGTAGTCGTGGGTGATGATCGACGACTCACGGTAGTTCGTGGCTGCGACGGGTTTGCGATCCACGGCCGCGAGCCCGCCGCAGCCGTGTGCGGGCTCGATGAGCACTCCATCGAGACTGTGCGCTTTCGCCCCCCAGAAGGCCGTCAGGGGCGTGCCCTCGGCAGAGGTCAGCCCGCCGAAGGCTACCGAGCATCCGGTGAGCCTGGTGAGTTCTTTGACGCTTCGATGAAGAAGATCGTGCTCGGATGTGGCGACTGACTGGGGCAATGACTACCTACTTCGGATGGTAGTTGGGCACTTCAGCGTGTCCGTAGCCTGCATGCTAGCAGGGCCGATTCGCCCCGCGAGACCCGAAACTTTCGGCCGTCGGCGCCGGAGGAAGTCACCAAGCCATCACCGCCGGCACGCTTCATCCACTAACACAAAGGAGTGCTATCCGATGAGTTCGACCCAAGAAACCTCAGCACCGCGCTTTGCCACGACCGTGGCCGACCCCGCCGCACTCGGCCTGGCCGGCTTCGCCATGACCACCTTCGTTCTGAGCCTCGCCAACGCGGGACTCATCGCGGGGGCCGGGGTTGCGGTGCTGGGCCTGGCACTGTTCTACGGCGGTCTCGCCCAACTGGCTGCCGGCATGTGGGAGTTCGTGAAGGGCAACACCTTCGGCGCTGTCGCCTTCAGCTCGTACGGCGCGTTCTGGCTCGCCTTCTGGTTCCTCCTCACCACGGGAGGCGCCGAGAAGGCCGGTGGGCCCGGAGTCGGAGCGTTCCTGCTGGCCTGGACGATTTTCACCGCCTACATGACCATCGGCGCCGTCAAGTCGAGCCGGATCGTGCTGTTGGTGTTCATCGCCCTGACGATCACCTTCCTGCTGCTCACCATCCACGCATTCAGCGGCGTCGCGGCGATCGGGCAGATCGGCGGCTACCTCGGTCTCATCACCGCGGTGCTCGCCTGGTACGGCTCGGCAGCGTCCGTGATCAACTCGACGTGGAAGCGCACCGTGCTGCCCGTCGGCGCCCCGCGCTAAGGAAGGAAGCAACTCATGACGACCCTGTCCTCGAGCGACCCCACCGGGGCAACGCTGGAAAACCTTTCGTACGAGAGCCGATCGTTCCCCCCGTCCGCGGAATTCGCGGCGCAGGCGAACGTGAAAGCGGATGCCTATGACGAAGCCGCCGCCGACCGCCCCGCTTTCTGGGCGAAACAGGCCGAGCGTCTGAGCTGGAGCACGCCGTGGACGCAGGTTCTCGACTGGAGCAATCCGCCGTTCGCCAAGTGGTTCGTCGGCGGCAAGCTGAACGTGGCATACAACTGCCTCGACCGGCATGTCGAAGCCGGTCTCGGGGACAGGGTCGCCTACTACTTCGAGGGCGAGCCGGGCGACACCCGCACCATCACCTATCAGCAGTTGACGGATGCGGTCTGCCAGGCCGCGAACACCCTCACCGATCTGGGCGTGAAGGCCGGCGACCGCGTGGCCATCTACATGCCGATGATCCCCGAGGCCGTCATCGCGATGCTCGCCTGCGCGCGCATCGGCGCCCCGCACACGGTGGTGTTCGGCGGATTCTCGGCCGACGCCCTGAAGACGCGCATCCTCGACTGCGACGCCCACGTGGTGATCACGGCCGACGGAGGATTCCGCAAGGGATCCGCGAGCGCCCTCAAGCCCGCGGTCGACGAGGCCGTCTCGGCGTGCCCGGATGTGCGGTCGGTGCTCGTCGTCAAGCGCACCGGTCAGGACATCAACTGGGTCGAGGGCCGCGACGTCTGGTGGCACGACACCGTCGAGCAGGCGAGCACGCAGCACACGCCTGAGGCGTTCGACTCGGAGCACCCGCTCTATGTCATGTACACCTCGGGCACCACCGGCAAGCCGAAAGGCATCCTGCACACCACCGGCGGCTACCTCACCGGCTGCTCATTCACCCAGTGGGAGGTCTTCGACCTCAAGCCCGAGACCGACGTCTACTGGACGGCGGCCGACATCGGCTGGGTCACCGGGCACAGCTACGTGGTCTACGGCCCGCTGTCGAACGGCACGACGTCGATCCTCTACGAGGGCACCCCCGACACCCCGCACCAGGGGCGCTGGTGGGAGATCATCGACAAGTACAAGGCGACGATCCTGTACTGCGCGCCGACCGGCATCCGCACCTTCATGAAGTGGGGTCACGAGATCCCGGCCAAGTACGACCTGTCGAGCCTGCGGCTGATCGGGTCGGTGGGCGAGCCGATCAACCCCGAGGCCTACATCTGGTACCGCGAGAACATCGGGCACAACAACACGCCCGTGGTCGACACCTGGTGGCAGACCGAGACCGGCTCGATCATGATCAGCCCGCTTCCCGGGGTGACGGCGGGCAAGCCCGGCGCCGCGATGAAGGCGCTGCCAGGAGTCGCGGCAGACGTCGTCGACGAGAACGGGCATTCCGTGCCCGACGGCAGCGGCGGCTACCTGGTGCTGACCGAGCCGTGGCCGTCGATGCTGCGCGGCATCTGGGGCGACGACGAGCGGTTCAAGCAGACCTACTGGTCGCGCTTCCCCGGTCTCTACTTCGCCGGCGACGGCGCCAAGAAGGACAAGGACGGCGACATCTGGCTGCTCGGCCGGGTCGACGACGTGCTGAACGTCTCGGGTCACCGCCTGTCGACGACCGAGATCGAGTCGGCTCTGGTGTCGAACCACAAGGTCGCCGAGGCGGCCGTGGTGGGAGCCGCCGACGAGATCACCGGCCAGGGGGTCGTGGCGTTCGTGATCCTCCGCTCGGAAGCCGGCACCGGAGGCGACCACATCGTGAAGGAACTGCGGGATCACGTGGCCAAAGAGATCGGCAAGATCGCCCAGCCGCGCCAGGTCATGATCGTGTCGGAGCTGCCCAAGACGCGCTCGGGCAAGATCATGCGACGCCTGCTTCAGGATGTCGCCGAGAACCGCCCGATCGGCGATGTCACCACCCTGGCCGACACGACCGTCATGAGCGCCATCCAGACCGGAATGGCCAGCGGCGCGCACGACGACTGATGCTCACGCTTACGCCCGGCCGACGCGACGTGCGGATCGCACTCGGCCGGGCGTTTGTGCGCCGCCGCTCACGCCTGCTCGCGCGGCATGAACTGCGAGGCCAGGAGGCCGTCGCCGTCCGCCTGCGTCAGCACGACGTCACCCGACTGGAGTCGCGTGCTGTTGCGCACCGGGATGTTGCGCCCCGAACGGCTGATCAGGCTGATCCAGCTGTCTTCGCCCGCCGAGACCTCGGCGACCGTGCGACCGTCGGCCGGTGATCCCGCCGCGACGATGTGCCGGTGCAGGCCGTTCGGCTCGTCGGCGAATCGGATATCGAGCGACCACGGCCGCACCGGAACCGCCCGGGTCGGCACCCGGAACGCCCGCGCCAGCACGGGGACCAGGCCGCCCTGCAGCAGGACGGAGACCAGCACCACGATGAAGATGATCGCGTAGAGCCGATGGGCGCCGGCCACGCCCGACCCGAGGATGAACATCCCCAGCAGGATCGGCACGGCGCCCTTCAGTCCGGCCCACAGCACGAAGGCGCGCTCTCCGAGCCGCAGCCGGATCGGCGCGATCAGCACCCCTACGAGAACCGGCCTGATCACGAAGATGAGCAGCCCGGCGATCGCGAGCCCGGTCAGCAGCACGTCGGGCCGCAGCACGTCGCCGAGCCGGATGCTGAGCCCGAGCAGGATGAACACCGCGATCTCGGCCAAGCTCGCGAGTCCCGAGCTGAAGCGCTCGACCTCCTGCTTGTAGGGCGCCCGCACGTCGCCGACCAGGATGCCCGCGAGGAACGCCGCCAGGAATCCCGAGCCTCCGAGAGCGGTTGCGGCGCCGTAGAGCAGCACGGCGGCGGCCACGGCCAGGATCGCACTGAGCGCTCCGTCAGCCAGTCGGCTGTGTTGCAGCAGCCACGTCAGCGCCAGACCTCCCCCGATGCCGACGACCGCGCCGATCGCGAGTTGCAGCGCGAACTCGGCGACACCGCTGCCCACCGCCTGCCAGCCCGAGCCGGTCACCCCGAGCAGAGTCAGCATCAGCGCGATGCCCACCGGATCGTTCGCGCCCGACTCCCCCTCGAGGATGGTGCCCGATCGACCGGAGATCTGTCGTCGGCCGAGCACCGAGAACACCACGGCCGGGTCCGTCGGAGCGAGCGCCGCTCCCAGCAGCAGCGATGCCTGCCACTCGAACCCGAACACGAAGTGCGAGGCCGCCGCGATGGCGCCGGCGGTCACCGCGGTGCCGGCGATCCCGATCCAGGCGATCGGGCCGAGCGACGTGCGAAAGCGGGACCACCCGATGTGCATGCCGCCGTCGAAGAGGACGAACACCAGGGCGATGCTGACGACCCGCTGATCGACGACCCGGGAGCCGTCGCTGAACGGGGGCAGGAACAGGGCGGCGATCGCCGCGAGCACCAGGAAGAGCGCGGGCGTCGGGACCCGCAGCAGCCGGGTCAGCCGATTCGAGAACACGGCAGCGACCACGGCGGCGGCGCAACTCAGAACGACGAGGGTGAAGTCGAACTCAGTCATGGGCGCCTTCTGGTCGCAGCGAACGTGTTGCCGACCAGACTTCCCGGCGCTCCATCGGCCAATCTACCTGGCCGCGAGCTCCACCCGCAGCGGGGCCCCCGTGGCGGCGAGCACTTCATCGACCGAGACGCCCGGCGCGGTCTCGACGAGCACCAGACCCGAGCCGGTCACGTCGATGACGGCGAGGTCGGTGATGATCCGATCGACGCATCCGACGCCGGTCAACGGCAGGCTGCACTCGTCGACGATCTTGGCGGTGCCGTCTTTGGCGACGTGCTCCATCAAGACGATGACGCGCTCCGCGCCGTTGACCAGGTCCATCGCGCCGCCCATGCCCTTGACGAGCTTGCCGGGCACCGCCCAGTTCGCGATGTCGCCGCGCACCGAGACCTGCATCGCCCCGAGGATGGCCGTCTGCACCCGCCCGCCGCGGATCATCGCGAAGCTGAGCGAGGAGTCGAAGAAGCTGGCGCCCGGGATGACGGTCACGGTCTCCTTGCCGGCATTGATCAGCTTCGGGTCGACCTCGCCCTCGTGCGGATACGGCCCGACGCCCAGCACGCCGTTCTCGGAATGGAGCACCACGTCGATGCCCGGGGGCAGGTGGCTCGGGATGAGCGTGGGCAGACCGATGCCGAGGTTGACGTAGCTGCCGTCGCGCAGTTCGAGCGCGGCGCGGGCGGCCATCTCCTCGCGAGTGAGTGCCATCAGCGGGTCGTGACCTTCTCGATCGGCAGTTCTGCGGATTGCTCGGCCGTGAGCGCGACGACGCGGTCGACGAAGATCCCGGGCAGGTGGATGTCGTCGGGGGCGAGCTCGCCCACGTCGACCAGGCGGTCCACCTCGGCGATGGTGATCCTGCCCGCCATCGCGGCGGGCGGATTGAAGTTGCGGGCCGACTCCTCGAAGCGCAGGTTGCCCGCGCGGTCGCCGATCGCGGCCCGCACCAGGGCGTAGTCGGTCACGATCGACGGCTCCAGCACATACGAGTTCGACCCGCCGAACGTCGAGAACTCCCGCACCTCCTTCGGGCCGGAGGCCAGCTCGACCGAGCCGTCTGCCGCGTACCTGATCGGCATCCCGCCGTCGGCCACCACCGTGCCGACCCCGGTCGCCGTGTAGAAGGCCGGGATGCCCGCCCCTCCGGCGCGCAGCCGCTCGGCCAGCGTGCCTTGAGGGGTCAGCTCCACTTCGAGTTCGCCGGCCAGGTACTGCCGCGCGAACTCCTTGTTCTCGCCGACGTACGAGGCGGTCACGCGGCGGATGCGGTGCGCATCCAGCAGCAGGCCCAGACCCCAGCCGTCCACACCGCAGTTGTTCGACACCACCGAGAGGTCGGAGGTGCCGCGGGCCAGCAGCGCCCGGATCAGGGTGATCGGCACCCCGACCAGGCCGAACCCGCCGACGGCGAGGGAGGCGCCATTCGGGATGTCGGCGACTGCGTCGTCCGCGCTGGCGATGGGCTTGTCCATGGTGACCCTCTCGGCGCGGCCGTCGGCGCCCGCGCCTCTCCATCTTGCAGGAAGCCCGCCGTCGACAACAGCGGGGCATCCGAAGGCGCCGGCGGGTGTGAGATCGTGTGATCACCCAGGCGGAAGGCAGTCATGAGCACGAACGACGACGACGCACCCGATGGCGAACCCCGTGTCGACGCGCTGTTCCCCCTCGATGAGCTGATCACCGACGAGGAGCGCGCCTGGCAGCGTGCGGCGCGCGCGTTCGCGACCGAGCGCATCCTTCCGGTGATCGACGACGACGTCGAGAACGCCTTCTTCCGGCGCGAGCTGGTCGGCGCACTCGGGGCCGCCGGCTTCCTCGGCATGCAGCTCACCGGCTACGGCTGCGCGGGAGCCGGTCCCGTCGCCTACGGCCTGGTCTGCCTCGAACTCGAGGCGGCCGACAGCAGCTGGCGCACCTTCGTCTCGGTGCAGGGCTCGTTGGCGATGACGGCGATCCACCGGCACGGCTCCGAGGAGCAGAAGGCCGAGTGGCTGCCGCGCCTGGCCCGCGGCGAGGCGATCGGATGCTTCTGCCTCACCGAGCCGAGCGGCGGCAGCGACCCGGCCGCCATGCAGACGACCGCACGACGCGACGGCGACGACTGGATCCTCGACGGCAGCAAGCGCTGGATCGGCCTTGCCAGCGTCGCCGATGTCGCGGTCGTCTGGGCGAAGGATGCGGCCGACGGCACGGTGCGCGGATTCCTGGTGCCCACCTCGACGCCCGGTTTCGCGGCGACGCCGATCGCCGGAAAGCTCTCGATGCGCGCCTCCATCCAGTGCGACGTGGTGCTGGAGGGTGTGCGGGTTCCGGATTCCGCCCTGCTTCCGCGCGCCCGCGGGCTCTCCGGGCCGTTCGCCTGCCTCAACGAGGCGCGGTTCGGAATCGTCTGGGGCGCGATGGGCGCCGCGCGCAGCTGCCTCGAGGCCGCGATCGGCCGCGCCCGCAGCCGCGAGGTCTTCGGGCATCCGATCGGAAGCCGGCAGCTCATCCAGGGCCATCTCGCCGACATGTTCGTCGAATACGAGAAGGGCCTGCTGCTCGCGCTGCACCTGGGCCGCCTGAAGGAGCGCGACGCGCTCACTCCCGCGCAGATCAGCGTCGGCAAGCTCAACAACGTGCGGGAAGCGCTGAAGATCGCGCAGCAGGCGCGGGCGATCCTGGGCGGAGACGGGATCACGAGCGAGTTCCCGGTGATGCGCCACCTGGCCAACCTCGAATCGGTGCGCACCTACGAGGGGACAGACGAAATCCACCAGCTCGTGCTCGGACGCGAACTGACGGGCCTCTCGGCGTTCTAGCGCGTCCCGTGCTCAGACGCCGTAGAAGGTGGATGCCGTCCGCCACATCAGCCAGTCCCGGTCGCTGTCGCTCGCTCCCACATCGCTCACCACGTGCTCCAGCCACGCGCCGGCGGCTTCGCGCGACGGACCACCGGCCGACACCGGCCAATCGCTGCCCAGCATGCAGCGCTCCGGGCCGAAGACCTCCACCGCGGCGACCAGCCAACTCCTTGCCTGCTCTCGGATCGCACGGTCGGCAGACCCCTCAGGCGCAATGCCCGAGAGTTTGATGCGCACCTGCGGCAGCGTCGCGAGCGCGCGCACGTTGCGCGCCCAGGTGCCGTCGTCGCCGTGGGCGACCGGCGGCTTGCCGAGATGATCGAGCACGACCGGAAGGTCGGGGACCTGCGCGAGCAGCGAGGTCAGAGCGGGCAGCTGAGCGTGCCGCACGCAGGCGTCGAAGGGCAGCCCGCGGGTCGCGAGCACGCGCAACCCGGCGAGCAGGCCGGGGTCGTCGAAGAAGGCGAGCGGCTGATCCTGCAGCATGCGCCGGATGCCGACGACCCCGCCGGACTCCTGCAGCCGATCGAGAGGATCCGCCACGGCGACGCCGCGCTCGAGGGGTGCATGGGCGACGAAGCCCAGGAGCTCTGGCCAGAGCAACGACGCAACCCAGCGCGCCTCGGCAAGGCCGTCTCCCGCGCCCGCCTCGACACAGATCGCGCCTGTGGCCTGGGGCGCACCCGCGCGGTATTCGTCGGGCAGGTACGACCGGGCGAGCTCGCCGCTCAACCAGTCGTAATGGTTGACCGCGGGGTCCCACACGTGCACATGGCTGTCGATCAGCCGTGTCATGGGCGCCAGCCCTTCTCGTCGCGACAGCTCGCCCCGCGAGGCGGTCGACGGATCCGGTCTCTGCGGCCCGGACATTCAAGATATGAGACGTCTTATCTTATCATGGGCAGATGTCACGGACGCTGGGGACAGCCGACCCGTGGGTTCTGACGTGGGCGAGGGATCGCCCACCGAGCGGCCTCCGGTCGGAAACCTTTCCCGATGCTCTCGAGGTCCCGCGACCGTGACGGGCGCCCCGGAGCGTGCCCAGCCCGCCGACCAGCCCCCGCGCGCGACCCTTGCCGACGTCGCCCGGCATGCCTCGGTCGCGGAGTCGACCGTCTCGAAAGTGCTGAACGGCCGACCGGGGGTGGCCGCGGACCTGCGGGCCCGCGTCGAGTCCAGCCTCCACCAGCTGGGCTACAGCAGAAGGGGAGGCGACGCAGCACCCGGCTCGCTCATCGAACTCGTCGTCGATCGGATGAGCAGTCAGTGGTCGCTCGACGTCTTTCGCGGCGTTCAGGCGGTGGCTCTCGAACACCGCACGGCGATCATCCTGACCGAACGCGCACGACGCGACCCCGGTGAGGACTGGATCGGCGGCGTCATTCAGCGCCACCCGCGCGGCATCATCCTTGCGCTCTCGCAGCTTTCTGCGGAGGCGAAGCGGCAGTTGCAGGTGCGCAGAGTGCCTTTTGTGATCGTCGACCCTGCAGCACTGCCCGATGATGACTCCCCCGCCGTCGCGTCGGCCAACTGGGAGGGCGGATGGATCGCGACGCGCCATCTCATCGGGCTCGGGCACCGTCGCATCGCCGCCGTCACGATGCCGACCTCGTTGCTGTTCGCCCGCGCGCGACTCTCGGGCTACCGAGCGGCGCTGGAAGAAACCGGAGTCGAGATCGACCCTGCTCTGATCATCTCGACCAGCTCAGGGCGAGAGGACGGCATCTCGGCCGGACTGCGTCTGCTCTCGATGACCCCGCGTCCGACCGCGATCGTCGCCAGCACCGACCTTCAGGCGGTGGGACTGTACGAAGCAGCTCGACAGCTCGGCCTGCGCGTTCCCGACGACATCTCGATCGTGGGCTACGACGACATCCCGACCGCCGAGTGGCTGGCGCCGCCCCTCACGACGGTGCGGCAACCGGTCGTGCAGATGGCCGAGCAGGGCGCCAGGATGCTGTTCACCCTGATCGCAGGGCGCCCCCTCGCGGTGTCGCGCCTCACCCTGGATGTGGCCCTCGTCGAGCGCGGCAGTACCGCCCCGCCGCCCGTCGGTTAGGGGGTGAGAGGAGTGCCCTCGTTCCGAAAACATTTCCAAGCCGGCCGACCCGGGGGTGCAGCCCGCGCCCGTACTCCTAGTCTGACCACAACCGAGCCAGAAGGACGTCCCGATCATGCACCAGCGCCAGTCAGCCACGGCGGCCTCATGAAGACCGCTCTCGTCGTCCGCGGCGGATGGGACGGCCACCAGCCGAAAGAAGCCACCGAGCGCTTCATTCCGCACCTCACCCGCCACGGGTATGCGATCCGCGTCGAGGAGTCCACCGAGGTGTACGCCGACGCCAAGTACATGGCCACGGTCGACCTCGTGATGCAGGCCAACACCATGAACACGATCGATCCCGCCCACCTTGCCGGGCTGATCGCGGCCGTGCGCAACGGCACGGGGATGGCGGGCTGGCACGGCGGCATCGCCGACTCCTACCGCAACAGTTCCGACTACCTGCACATGGTCGGCGGACAGTTCGCCCATCACGCCGGCATCGAGCCCGAGAAGCGCATCGGCCAGCAGTCGGACAACTACCTGACCTACACGATCAACATCGCGCCGGACAAGCGCGAGCACCCGATCGTCGCGGGCATCGACGACTTCGAGCTCACCACCGAGCAGTACTGGGTGCTCAGCGACTCGTACAACGACGTGCTCGCGACCACCACGGTCGCCGCGCGGCCCTTCGACGCCTGGAGGAGGCCGGTCGTCAGCCCGTCGGTCTGGACCCGCCAATGGGGAGACGGCCGCATCTTCGTCTGCACCGCCGGCCATCGGATCGAGGTGCTCGACAATCCGAACGTTCGCACCATCATTGAAAGGGGCCTGCTGTGGGCAAGCCGTTGACTGTTGGAATCGTCGGGATCGGCACGATCTCGGGGCAGTACCTGACGAACATCGATTCGCTCGCCGAGGTGCAGCTGGTGGCGGTGAGCGACCTGGACCCCCAGCGCGCCGAACGAGCGGCCGCAGAGCGGCCGGGTGTCGTCGCGCTGCCCACCGATCAGCTGCTGGCGCGTGACGACATCGATGTGGTGCTCAACCTCACGACGCCGGCCGAGCACGCGGACCTGGCCCTCGCCGCCCTCGCGGCGGGGCGGGGCGTCTACGGCGAGAAGCCCCTCGCCACGAACACCGTCGACGGACGACGCATCCTCGACGCCGCCGCCGCGGCCGGGCTGCCCATCGGCTGCGCGCCCGACACCGTGCTCGGCACGGGCATCCAGACGGCCCGCAAGGCGATCGATGACGGCATCATCGGGACGCCCATCGCGGCCAGCGCCACCATGGTGACGCCCGGTCACGAGCGCTGGCATCCGGCGCCCGATTTCTACTACCAGCCGGGGGGCGGGCCCCTGTTCGACATGGGTCCGTATTACCTGTCGGCGCTCATCACGCTCCTCGGGCCCATCACGGCGGTGACCGGCATGGCCAGCAGGATGCGCAGCACTCGCACGATCGCCACCGGCGAGCGCGCGGGCACGGTGGTGCCCGTCAACGTCGACTCGCACGCCACGGCATTGCTTCGCCATGCCGGCGGAGCAATCAGCACCCTGATCGTGTCATTCGACGCGGTCGGCACCCGCTCGGCCAACATCGAGGTGCACGGCGAGCGCGGCACTCTTGCGGTGCCCGACCCCAACTTCTTCGTCGGCGACGTCGACCTGCTGCGGCTCGGCGATGACGAGTGGAGCACGCTGGCGCCGAGCGCGGGCTACACCAACGGCGGCCGAGGCATCGGTCTGGCCGACCTCGCACGCACGGCCCCCGGCTCCGAGCCGCGGGCGGGCGGTGCACTCGGCTTCCACGTGCTCGACGTCATGGAGTCGATCCTCACCGCGGTGGCTCAGGGCACGACGATCGAGGTGGCCAGCACCGTGGCCCGGCCGGCCGCCGTGCCGCTCACCGATCTGCCCCGGCGCTGAGGCCGCCGCCGCTCGGCAGCAGCAGCTCGTGTGACCCCGAACCCAGTTCGACGTCGGGGCTGCCGGGCCAGACGACGACCGCCGACGCGCCTTCGGGGACGGTTGCCCGAAGGCGGACGACGGCGCCCTGCTTCTCCCACCGCACCATGGCCAGGCCGAAGGGCGTCATCAGGCGCGTGGTCGACCACTCGATGCCGTCGCCGATCTGGGGCGCAATCCGGATCCGGCGATAGCCGGGCTCCAGCGGCGCCAGCCCGCCGATGCAGCGGTGAAGCCAGTCGGCGACCGCGCCCAGCGCGTAGTGATTGAAGCTGGTCATGCCACCCGGATTGATGCGGCCATCGGGAAGCAGGGAATCCCAGCGCTCCCAGATGGTCGTGGCCCCCCTCGTGATCGGGTAGAGCCACGAGGGGCACTCCCGTTGCAACAGCAGACGGTAGGCGATGTCGACGTGCCCGGTGATCGTCAGCGCATCGGTGATGAAGGGCGTGCCGGCGAACCCGGTCGAGATGCGATACCCGCTGTCGGCGACGAGTTCGGCGAGCCGCGCACCGGCCCATTCGGTCTGCTCCGGGTCGAGCAGCCCGAAGACGATGGCCAGCGAGTAGACGGTCGTGCAATCGCTGTGGATGCGGCTGCCGTGCACGTACTCCCGCTGGAACGACGCGCGCAGGGCGTCCGACATCCGCGCGAATTCCGCCTGCTCGGCGGTGCGCCCCAGAACGGCGGCCGCGGCGCTGATCCGCCGCGCAGAGCGGTAGGCGCAGGCCGTCGCCACCACTCCGGGATCGGCTTTCGCGGCGCCGGGGCGCTCGGGGGGCGCATCGGGATCAAGCCAGTCGCCGAGCTGGAACCCGGCATCCCAAACGCCCGATGGCGACAGGAGCGAGCGCACCCGCCGCCCGTGGGCCACCATCGAGTCCCACGCCGCCCGGAGCACCTCCGGGTCGCCGTACGCCTCCCACAGGGCCCAGGGCACCCACACCGAGGCGTCGCTCCAGAACGCAACGGCTTCGGGTGAACCTGCGCCCAGCGGCGGATCCTCCGCGTACTTGAGGATGTCGGGCACCACGTACGGCACGACGCCATCGTGATGCGACTGCTCGAGCCCCAGGTCGACCAGCCAATCCGAGAGGAAGCCCCGGACGTCGAACAGGAAGGCCGCCGTCGGGGCGAAGGCCGAGATGTCGCCCGTCCACCCCAGTCGCTCGTCGCGCTGCGGGCAGTCGGTCGGCAGGTCGATGAAGTTGCCCTGCATCCCGCGGACGACGTTGTCATGCAACTGGTTCAGTTCGTCGACGGAGCACTCGAAGAATCCGGTGCGCTGGAGGTCGGTGCTGATGACGATGGCGCGCACCGCACGCTCGACGTCGCCCGGCTCACCGGGCCAGCCCTCCAACTCGGCGTAGCGGAAGCCGTGAAAGGTGAAGGTGGGCTCGAAGGTGTCGTCGCTGCCGCTGAGCGTGAAGCGGTCGGTGGCTTCGGCCGTGCGCAACGGTCGTGTCGCGAGGCTGCCCTGATCCAGCACCTCGGCATGCCGTGCAGTCACGACGGCACCGCGCTCGCCGCGCACCGTCAGACGCAGAAAGCCCACGATGTTCTGGCCGAAGTCGAGCATGATCGACCCCGACTCGCTGCGCCACACCCGCTGAGGTGCGAGCTCGACGATGCGACGGACCGGCGCGACGGGGTCAGGCGTGAGCTCCCCGTCGTAGTCGACCGGCCGCACAGCGCTCCAGAGGGCGCTCTGGTAGCCGGGATGCTTCCAGGCGTCGTCGACTCGGCGCGCGTCGATGCTCTGGCCGTCATAGAAATCGTCGGCGGTGATGGCGCTGGGGCCGGCCTGCCAGGTCTCGTCGGTCACGACCACCTGCACATGCGCGTCGGCGAAGACCAGACGGAGCTCCGCGAAGGCGGCGAGCCGGTCGCCGTAGCGCCGCGTCGGAACCCACCCGAGACGCCCCCGATACCAGCCGTTGCCGACGGCGATGCCGATCGTCGAGTGCTGCGCCATCAACTCCGTCACGTCGTGAACGACGCAGTGCAGCCGCCACTCGTAACTCGTCCAGCCCGGCGCCAGCAGATCGGGGCTGACGGCGATGCCATTGATCCACGCCTCGGCGATCCCGAGGGCGCTGAGGGTGAGGCTCGCCGATACCAGGGGGCCGTGGCCCTGATCGAGTTCGATGTCACGCCGGAAGAGCGGGGCGCTGTCGGGCTCCACCTCCGGGGTGATGAACTGCGCCGATGGGTCGCTCACGACGCGGGGTCGCAGTCGGCCAGGTGCCACTGCCGCGATCGATCCATGCCCCAGACCAGCGGCAGGATCGCGCTCGAGTCGGGATCATCGTCCACCAGCTCGTGGAGGACCGCATCCCACTCCGCATCGATGGACCCGCGTGCCGCGAGGCGACGGAACAGCTCCTCGAGGCCGTCACGCGTCTCGATCATGTGGAAGACCGTGGAGCCGTCGATCCAGATGCGCCACGAGACGAGCCCCTCCTCGAGCATGACGTCGGCGACGGATTCCGGAATCCGCTGATGAGTCCGAAGGTAATCGTTCGCAGCATCCCGCCTCAGAGTCGTTCGAAAGCCTGCGATCATCTGCCCGAGCATGCCAGAAACTTCTGTCGCATTACAAGAGACATGTGATGTATTCTGTGTCTGCGCGGACCGCGCCTCCCGCCCCGGCAAGGATGACATGAAGATCACCGGCTACCGCTGTCTGCACACCGTTCACGATTGGCGGCGCCGTATCGGAGATGCGAATGGCGTCATCGCCTCGGGGCTGACGGAGGTCGATATCGTCATGATCGACACCGACGAGGGCGTCACGGGGGTGGGTGTCGGCTCCGATTTCGGCGTCGATCATCTGTTCCGCGCCATCGAGGGCGAGGATCCCCGCTCGGTCACCGCCCTCTACGACCGGATGCTGTCGAGCGTCTTCAAGTCGGGGCACAACGGCGATGTCTTCGGAGGGATCGGAGTCATCGATATGGCTCTCTGGGACATCAAGGCGAAGCTCGCCGGCGAGCCGCTCTGGCGCCTGCTCGGGGCTCGAGACCGCTTCGTGCCGGGATATGCCTCCGGCCTCGACATCGCACTGACCGACGACGAGCTCTCGGCCTTCTACCGGACGATGGCCGAGCGCGGATTCTCGAGCGGCAAGCTCAAGGGCGGCCTCGATGTGGATCGCGACCTGGCGCGACTCGAGATCCTCGAGTCGGAGCTTCAGGCAAACGCCCCCCGCCCCGCTCTCATGCTCGATGCCAATGAGTCGTGGAACCTCAAGCAAGCCGTTCGCTACATCAGTCGCATCGAGCAGTCCCGCGACCTGACGTGGATCGAAGAGCCGCTGCGGCGATGGGATGCCCCGGGGCACGCCGCACTCAGCCGGTCCATCAATGCCGCGGTCGCCACCGGCGAGAACCTGACCGGCCTCGAGCAGTTCGCTCCCCTGTTCGACCAGGGCTCCGTGGATGTCGTGCAGGTCGGCGGCATGTGGGGCATCACCCACCTTCTTCGAGTGGCGGCCGCGGCGCATGCGCGCAACCTGCCCGTCAGCCCGATCGGGCTCACGAGCTGCCGCGCCGTCGCGCACGCCGCCGCCGCCATTCCCAACCACCTCTCCACCGAGGTGCAAGACCTCGCGGCACCGCTCGGCATCTCGATCGATCAGGAGATCACCGACGGCGGGATCGTGCTGGGCAACCAGCCGGGAAGCGGCATCTCCGTCGATGAGTCGGCGCTCGTCGCGATGCCGCAGGGCGAGACCTCCCCGGTCGAGAACGGGCCGCACACCAGACCGCTCCGCGCCGGATTGAAGCTGAGCATCTAGGCGCTCGAGCCTGAGCCGCACCCGCATGATGCGCCATGTGATGTCGGACGTTAAGGTGGTGGTATGACCGGAGCAGAGTCCGACGCCCTGGTATCCCCGCAGACCTTCCTGGCGACCGGCGATGCGCGGCCGCCCGCAGCGCGGCTGGGCGTCGCCGTCGTTCGCGACCTCGTGAGCGCGATCGTCACGGGGGAAGTCGCGGCCGGCTCGTTCCTGCCGCCGGAGGGCGACCTCTGCACCCACTTCGGAGTCAGCCGAACGGTGATCCGCGAGTCGGTCAAGCGCATCGAAGAGAAGGGCCTCGTCCGGGTCGAGCACGGGCGGGGGACGACCGTGCAGCCCTCGACGAGCTGGAACATCCTCGACCCGGTCGTCCTGTCCGCGTTGGCCGACAACGACGACTCACTCGGTTTCCTCGACCAGCTCGCGGTCGTGCGCACCGCGCTCGAGGGGTCGATGAGCGCCCAAGCGGCGACCCTGCGCACCGATGCCCAGCTCGCTGAGCTGACGACGGCCTTGGAGAGGATGAGGACGTCCCTTCACGACAGGGACGCCTTTCAGCAGGCCGACGCCGATTTCCATGGCCTGGTCATGACCATGTCGGGCAACCTCCTGGCCGCGAGCATGACCAAGATCCTGTTCGACCGCGCGCGGGAGAGCGCGCGCTTCACCGGGAACGCCACCGAGGCTGCCTTCGCGCTGTCGCTCAGTGAGCATCAGGGCGTGCTGGAGGCGATCGCCGCCGGCCACCCGGCCGATGCCGAAGCACGCATGCGGTCGCACATCATCGATGCGTGGGAACGGCGACGCGGATACGCGGCGCCACGCCTGCCCTGACCTGACTCCGCAGCTCAGCGCTCGAGCGCGGCCGGCCCCGTGAACCGTGCCCGTGCACGGTCACGGGGCCGCTCGGGACTCACTCCTTGCTGCCGCCGGCGGTCAGCCCGGTGATCAGAAAGCGCTGCGAGAAGAGGAAGATCAGCAGAACCGGTGCGACAGAGAGCAGGATCGCGTCACTCATCACCGGCAGGTCGATCGCGATGGATCCGAGCGATGTCGGCCTGAGCTGCCGCACGTTCGACATCATCTGCGATAGGCCGACCTGCACCGTCGTGATGCGGGACGGAAGCACCAGAAACGGCAAGAAGTAGTTGTTCCAGGTGCCCACCACGCTGAAGAAGCCGACCAGTGCGACGACCGGTGTCGCCAGCGGCAATGCGATCCGCCCGAAGACGCGCAACTCGGTCGCGCCGTCGATGCGCGCCGCATCGAGCAGGTCGCGCGAGACGTTGGTGGAGAAGTAGATGTAGGTGAGATAGACCCCGAACGGGAAGAAGGAGAACGGCATGATCACCGCGAGCGGTGACCCGATCAGCCTCGCGGCATTGAGCTCGAGGAAGGTCGGCAGCACCAGCGCGGTACCCGGAATCAGCATGACGATGAGCGTCGTGATGAGCAGCGGCCGACGCAGGCGGAAGGTCGACGTCGCGAGTGCGTATCCCGCGGGGATGGTCACGAAGAGGGTGATCACAAGCGCTGCCCCGGAATACATGACGGAGTCGCCCATCCAGACGAAGAACTGCCCCTGTTGGAAGCCGAGCAGCTGGTTCCAGTTGTCGATCAGGGAGTTCACGTTGCCGATACCCAGGGGGTTGTCGAAGTAGAGCTGGTGTGCCGACTTCGCGGGTGCGAGCACGAGCCAGATCACCGGAAGCGTGAAGAAGACGACGAAGAAGGCCAGAAGAAGGCCGGCGAGTGCCTTGCCCAGCCAGCGGGCCGGGTCGGCTGACGTCCGAGTTGGGGCAGACGATCTAGTCTCGGTCAAAGAGTCCCCCTCGGAAGACGATGATGGCCGCGAAGCCCGCGGTGACGAGCAGGAGCAGCAGCGACAGTGCGGCGGATTCGCTGAAGTCGGCCTGTTGGAAGGCGTACGAATAGGCCAGCTGAAGAAGCGAGTACTGCGGCGGGATGGCACCGTGCGAGACGCCGGCGAGAAGCTGGGGCTCGACGAAGAGCTGTGTCCCGCCGGCGATCGTCAGCAGGCCCATGTAGGCGATCCACTTGCGCAGCATCGGGATCTGGATGTAGCCCGCCATCTGCAGGGCGTTGGCTCCGTCGATCCGGGCGGCCTCCATGATGTCGTCGCTGATGTTGTTGAGCGCGCCGTACATGATGACGATCCATCCCCCTGCTCCCGTCCAGAAGGTGATCAGCGTGAAGATCACCGGGAGGTTGCCTCCGGTGACGAGCGACACGCCCGTCGAGAAGCCGAGGGAGGTGAAGATCCCGCTGATCGGGCTCAACTCGGGGTTGAGCATGAACGACCAGAGCAGGACGCTGGCGACCCCCGCGAGCGCGCCGGGGAGGTAGTAGAGGAAGCGCAGCGTCGTCGACAGCCAGCGCTTCCTGATGGCATGCACCACCAATGCGATCACCACCACCAGGACCGTCAGCGTCAACACCATGACGATCAGGTAGAGCGCAACCGCCTGGACGGCGGGAAGGAACCGGTAGTCCTGGAAGACGCGGCTGAAATTGTCGACGCCGACGAAGGCGCCCGTCCTCGTGAAGGAGAGATAGAAGGCATACGCGGTGGGGAAGACCCCGAACGCCGCAAGCAGGATGCCGTAGCCGATGACGAAGACGTACCCCATCGTGCGCTGGCCGCTGTCACTGCGACGCCGGAGGGCTGCCCCCCGCCGGCGGGAGCCGACGGGGGGCAGCATGGTTTCGGTGGAAATGGTGATGCTCCTTATTTGGAGGTCACGGTGTAGCCGTGAATCGCGGCTTCGTTCTTCAACTCCTGCTGCCACGCCGGGACCGCACTGGCCACCGTGCCACCGCTCTCGATGACGGGGTTGACCTTCGTGTCCCAGGCGGTTTCACTGCTGAAGGTTGCGAAGCCGAACCCGGTCCACACACTTGCGGCCGCCTTGGTCATGGCTCCCTTGAAGTCACCGACGAAGAAGCCGCCCGAGGATTGCTGGTCGAGCCAGGCGTCAGCCGCCGCCTTGTATCCGGGCAGGCCGGAGGCAAGCTTCACAGCCTGGTCGGAGCTCGTCACGTACTTGAGCACCTCGGCGACTGCCTTGAGGTTCGTGGAGTGGCTCGACGCGTACCAGACGCCACCGCCGACGTCACCGGTGACCTCCTTCTGGCCCTTCCAGAACAGCGGGTTGGCCGCGCCGACGGTGCCGGGTGCGGAACCGAGGCTGTCGGGGTTCTGGAAGATCACGCCCGCGAACCATGCCGGCCCGGGCATCGCCAAGACCTTGCCCTTGTAGTTCTTGATGAAGGCGGGATCGAAGACGTTCTTGTTCGTCAGTGTGCCGTTCGCCAGCATGTGATCGATGAGCTTGGTCATCGCCACCGAGTTGGGGTCCGACATGTTGGTGGTAAACTTGTTGCCCTTCACCTGGAAGACCGGAGCAGCTGCTGCCCAGTAGTAGGCGTCGACCGCCATGAACCCGCCACCGACGGAGCCCATGATGTAACCCGGGTGGTCTTTCGCGAGCTGGTCGCTCAGCGCCTGGAAGTCTTCCCAGGTGGTCGGAATCTGGTAGCCGAACTGGTCGAAGAGCGACTTGTCGTACCACAGCACTGTGGGGGCGAGGTCGTTGCGAAGACCGTACACGGTCCCGTCGACGGTCATGGGGTCGTTCGCTCCCTTGGCGAAACCATCGAGGAACGACTGGTCGAGCAGGCCCTTGTTGAGCGCGGCGGCGTAGGGCTGCACTCCGTTGGTCTCCTTGCCGGCCCACGCTGTGTCGTTGGTCTGGCTGGAGAACACCACATCCGGCCATCCGCTGCCGGCCTGGTCGTCGAGCGCGATCTTGGCCTGGAGGCTTCCGCTGCCGCCCGGGTTTCCATCGTAGGTGTCGATGACGATCGGCACCTCAGGGTGCTCCTTCTGGAACGCGAGGGCGAGCGGCTGGCGGGTCGTGTCGACGAGCACCGTGATCTTGCTGCCGGGAACCTGCTTGGCGGCGGCGAATCCGTACTTGCTGTCGATCGCGCCTGCGCCGTTCGACGTGCAGCCGCTAGCCACGAGCGCGAAGGTCGCGGCGACCGCGGTAGCCGCGAGGAGCCGGGTCAGACGATGGGAAGGATGACGGTGTTGCTGTGGTGACATTTCGCGTCCTTTTCTGGTCGGCGTCGTTGACGACAATTGCCCAACGACTGATGGGGTACCAGTAGTAGATCACACATGTGATGTATTAGAAACCCCCAAATGGGCAGGACCACCGCATCCGCACGTGACGCCCGCTCGTGCTCGGACGCGAACTGACGGGCCTCTCGGCGTTCTAGCATCGGGTATGACCGACGCTGACTTCCATCCCGAAAGCCTCGCAGCACAGGGACTCGGGTGGGTGGACGAGGCGACCCGAGCGATCACCCCGCCCATCGCCATGTCGAGCACCTTTCTGCGCGATCCGGACAATGGCTACCGGTCGGGCCGCATCTACATGCGCGATCAGAACCCGGCCTTCGACCAGGCCGAGGCGCTCATCACCGAGCTCGAGCACGGTCACGAGACCCTGCTCTTCGCCAGCGGGATGGCTGCGGCGACCGCCGTGTTCCAGGCGCTGCACCCCGGTGACCACGTGCTCGCGCCGAAGGTCATGTACTGGAGTCTGCGCAACTGGTTGGTGGGCTTCGCCGCGTCGTGGGGCCTCGACGTCGAGCTGATCGACATGACGGATGCCGCTGCGGTTCAGGCTGCCATCCGGCCCGGAGCGACGAAGCTGGTCTGGGTCGAGACCCCCGCGAATCCGCTCTGGACCATCACCGACATCGCGGCCACCGCCGAGGTCGCGCACGCGGCCGGCGCGCTGCTGGCCGTCGACTCCACCCCCGCCAGCCCCGTGCTCTCGCAGCCGCTCGACCTCGGCGCCGACCTGGTCATGCACTCGGCCACCAAGTACCTCAACGGCCACTCGGATCTCACCGCCGGCACCCTCACCACGGGCGCCGACAGCGAGTACTGGCAACGGGTGCGATCCGTTCGGGCGCAGATCGGCGGCACGCTGGGGTCGATGGAGTCGTGGCTGCTGCTGCGCGGGATGCGCACGCTCTACCTGCGGGTGCGCACCGCGAGCGCGTCGGCCCTGCGGATCGCCGAGCATCTCCACGGGCACGACCGCGTGGCCGAGGTGCTCTACCCGGGGCTGCCGAGCAGTCAGGGCCACGCGATCGCGTCGCGCCAGATGCAGGGCGGATTCGGGGGGATGCTGTCGATCCGCGCCGCCGGCGGCGAGCAGGCCGCCATCGCGGTCGCCGCGAACACGATGCTGTGGAAGCGCGCCACCTCGCTCGGCGGCGTCGAGAGTCTCATCGAGCACCGCGCGAGCGCCGAGGGCGCCGGCACCCCGGCGCCGCTCGATCTGCTGCGGCTCTCGGTCGGCATCGAGCACGTCGACGACCTGATCGCCGACCTCGAGCAGGCGCTGGCCACGACCGGCTGATCCGGCCCCGGGCCGTCAGCGAACCATCGGTGCGGCCGCCGCTAAGACGCCAGGGTCGACGAGACCCAGCGGAAGAGCTCTGAGGTCCGCGCCCGCAGTTCGGTGTGCACCGTGTGGTAGCTCTCGTAGGCCCGGGAGGTCTCGGCCGTCGGCTGCACCGACGAGACATGGCGCACCATGCGTGCCGACGCATCCTCCCACGAGGAGTGCATCCCGCTGCCGACAGCCGCGCAGATGGCGGCGCCCATCCCGGCAGCGTCGTCGGTCTCGGTGCGCACCACGCGAACTCCGAACACGTTCGCAACGATCTCCGCCATGAGGTCGGAGCGTGCTCCCCCGCCCGAGAGGATCACGGTGTCGAACTCGCGGTGGAGGGCAGACGCCATCGCGGCCGCATGGTCGGCCATGGTGAAGGCGATGCCCTCCAGGATCGAGCGGTGGATGTGGAACCGCCCGTGGCTGCCGTCGAAGCCGAGCAGCGCCCCGCGCCGATACGGAGCGTCGGCGGGCGCCAGCCAGTCGAGCACCGTCATGAGTCCGTTGCTGCCGGGAGGCACCTCGGCGGCACCGATGTTCAGCCGGCCTTCGAGTTCGTACAGGCGGTCTCCATCGCCGTCACCCGCCTCCGGGTTCTCCGACTCCAGCAGCGAACGGAACCAGCTGACCGTCCACATCCCGCGGCGGATCCCGTCACTCTCATAGAGGTACCGACCCGGCTGCGCGCCGAAGTTCACCCAGTAGGCATCGGAATCGCGGACCTCTGAGCCGATGGTCATCGACGAGATGTAGGTCCCCAGCGAGAGCAGCAGCTCCGATTCGGAGCGAAGACCTGCTCCGAGCGCCTCGACGGCCTTGTCGTTCGCCGTCGCGTACACGGCGACACCGACCGGGAGGCCGGTGACGTGGGCCGCGCGTTCGGTCACGGTTCCCAGCTGGTCGCCGGGGTCCACCAGATCGAAGAGCATCTCGCGGGGCATCCCCGTCGCGGCGAACGCGTCGGCGTCCGCGGACCAGCGCCAGGTCCGCGTGTCGATCGGCCAGACACCCTGATAGTTGGCCGCGGTGTCCCGGAACGCGCCGGTGAGTCGGTGGGTGATGTAGCCGGATGACGTGGTGACGTACCGAGCCCGCTCGGTGGTCCGCGCATAGGGCAGGCCCACTCGCGCGTCCATCCAGCTGAGCATCGGCTCGACAAGCCGCCCGTCCTGGTCGAGGATCGCGCGGCAGAAGCGGATCGTGCAGAGCCCGACCGCGGCGATCTCCGAGGGGTCGCCCGTGAAGCGGGAGAGGGCCGCGCGGCAGGCCGACGCGATCGAATCCCAGACGTCGTCGTCCGGATGGACGACGTGGCCCGCCTCCGGGCTCGCATACGGCGCGAGGCCGACTCGAGCGCGTGCGTGGATGCGGCCCTCCGCATCCACGATCGACACCTTGGTGCTCTGCGACCCGTTGTCGATGGCGACGATGTACTTCACGCGAGCAGCCGCGCCCCGTCAGTGGTTGAGCGGGAAGATCGTTCCCGGGTTCATGACCCCGTTGGGGTCGAATGCGCTCTTCAACTTCTGCAGGATGCCGTACGCGCTTCCGTGCTCGATCTCGGTCCACGGGGTGCGGTACTTGCCGATGCCGTGATGGTGGACCATCGAACCTCCCAGCCGCAGCGCCTCCTCCACGATGAGGGCGTTGATCGGCTCATGGTATTCGGTGATCTCGTCGCGGGGTTCGCAGTTGATCGAGTAGTCGTACACGAAGTAGAGGTTCGTGCCGGTCTGGTAGCTGTGCGAGGAATGGGCGCCGAGCATCGTCAGATCTGCGGCGCGCGCGAACTCCTCGCGCACACGCGTCATCACGGCTTCGTAGAGATCGTTGACCCGGGACCAGTCGATCGACACTTCGGTCGTGTAGCCGAGGTGCGCGTCGGCGATCATCGTGGCCTTCTCGGCATCGATCGAGCGCTGGTCCCAGTTGAGGTGGTCGAACCAGTCCTCGATGAGAGCCGAATCGACGCGCTCATGCGGGCGGCGCGCGAACAGTCCTTCGATGGCCGTGGCCGTGGCGTCGGCGATCGGCGCCGGGCCCTCCGCCATCAGCACCACCACGTTCTTGCCCTTCGCGAAGTGCGAGAAGTGCTGACGCGCATCCTCCGGCGAGTACAGGCGGCAGATCGACGGGCGGTAGCCCGACGTGATCAACTCCCGCAGGGCATCGACGCCCTGCCCGAAGTCGTCGAGCAAGAAGCCGAAGAACCGGTTGTTCTGGGGCTGGTAGGTGAAGACCTTGACTGTGACCTCGGTGATGAAGCACAGCGCCCCCTCGTTGCCGATCACGATGTGCCGGATGTCGGGGCCTGCGGCACGACGGGGGACATTCTTGATGCGGCTGATCGACCCATCGGGGAACACCGCCTCCAGGCCCACCACCATGTCCTCGATGCCTCCGTACAGGGTCGAGAACTGTCCGATCGAGCGGGTTGCCGTGAGGCCTCCGTACTGCGCCAGCGGCTTGGACTGCGGCGAATGCCCGGTCGTGAGCCCCCTGGCGCGCAGTTCGTCTTCGAGCACCTGCAGCGGGACGCCGCACTGGACGGTGGCCATCATGTCGACAGGGTCGATCGACAGGATCGCGTTCATCCGCGAACCGTCGAGCACGATGGAGTCGGCCACGACCGTCTCGAGGCCGCCCTCGGTGGCCGTGCGCCCGGTCCGTGGAACGACGGCGACCAGGTTGTCATTGGCGAAGCGCAGCACCTCGGCCACCTGCTGCGCCGTCCGGGGGTAGGCGATCACGGAGGGGAAGGGTCCGTCGAAGATGCCGTTCGCCGCCGTGTACTTCTTGAACCGGTCGACGCTGGCCTCTCGCAGAGCGGTCTCGTCGGTATCGATGTCGTCGGCGCCGAGAAGGTCGACGACGGCCGACACGATCTGCTCACGGCTCAGAGGGGATCGGGATGAGGTCATGGCTGCTCCTGGTGATGCGGACGAATGGATGCGACGTGACGGGGGGGCGTGAACGCGTTCATCGCACGAGGTAGCCGCCGTCGACGACGAGCGTGTGGCCGTTGACGTAGTCGGATGCTCGGCTGGACAGGAACACCACCGCGCCCATCAGATCGGCGGGATCTCCCCACCGGTTCGCGGGGATGTGTTCGAGGATGCGGCGGCTGGCGTCCGCATCCGACCTGGTCTGCTCGGTGATGGCGGTCGCGAAATACCCGGGCGCGAGGGCGTTGACCTGAATGCCGTGCTCGCCCAGTTCATCGGCATACGCCTTGGTGAACCCGACGATGCCGGCTTTCGTCGCCGCGTACGCGGGCGACATCCGCCCGCCCAGGAACGAGAACAGCGAGGCGATGTTGATGATCTTGCCCGAGCGCTGCGCGATCATCAGCTTGCCGGCCTCGTGGGCGAGGTCGAACGCCGCGGTGAGGTTGACCGAGATCATCGGGTCCCACTTGCTCCGGTCGAAGGCCACCACGTCGTCGAGCAGGCAGATGCCGGCCGAGTTGACCAGGATGTCGACTCCGCCGAGGCGCTCTGCGCACGCGGCCACCACCTGCGCCGGCACGCCGGCCTGCGTGATGTCGGCTTCGAGGAACTCGTACCGCCCCCCGCGCTCCTCCACCAGTCGGGCCGTCGTGCCGTCGTCGGGAGCGAGGCTCGGGACGAAGACGTCGGCCCCTGCGGCAGCGAGCGCGACCACGAAGGCCCGCCCCAGTCCGGAGTTGCCGCCCGTGACGATCGCGCGGCGACCCGTCAGCGAGAAGAAGTCCGTTGTGAACTCGGTGATGTCCATCGTCAGTGGTCCTCGGAATCGTGGGCTGGTGCGAAGGGGTCGGCAATGCCGACGTAGCGAGTCTCCAGGTATTCGTCGATGCCCTCGAAGCCTCCCTCTCGGCCCAGGCCCGACTGCTTGACTCCCCCGAACGGCGCCGCGGGATTGGAGACGACGCCGGCGTTGATGCCCAGCATGCCGGTGTCGAGTTCCTCCGCGAGTCGCAGCGCCCGGTTCAGATCGGAGGTGAACGCGAAGCAGACGAGCCCGAACGGCGTGGCGTTCGCCAGCTCGATGGCCTCGGCCTCGGTGCGGAACGTGGTGATGGGTGCGACCGGGCCGAAGATCTCCTCCTCGAGGATGCGCGCCCCGGCGGGCACGTTCGTCAACACGGTCGGCTGGTAGAAGTATCCGGCGCCGGGGATGGCCGACCCGCCCAGCGCCAGGTGCGCGCCGTCCTCGATCGCACCCGCGACCAGCGAGGCGACCTTGTCACGCGTCGGCTCGTCGACCAGCGGGCCGACGGTCGATCCGGGTTCGGTCCCGCGGGCGACGGTGAAGCCGGCCATTCGCTCCACGAATGCCGCCGTGAACTCCTCGGCGACCGACTCGTGAACCAGGAAGCGGTTGGCGGCGACGCACGCCTCCCCGCCGTTGCGCATCTTGGCGAGAATGCCGCCGGCCACGGCGGCGGGGATGTCAGCATCCTCGAAGACGATGAAGGGCGCGTTGCCGCCGAGCTCCATCGAGACGCGCAGCACCTGCTCGGCAGAATCGGCGATCAGACGCCGCCCCACCTCGGTGGATCCGGTGAACGACAGTTTGCGCAGCCGGGAGTCGGTGATCAGAGGCCCGGTGACCTGCCCCGCGGTGGTGGTCGGGATGACATTGAGCACGCCAGCGGGCAGCCCGGCTTCCTCGAACACCTGCGTCAACAGCAGCGCGGTCAGAGGCGTGAGGGCGGCGGGCTTCAGCACCATGGTGCAGCCGGCGGCGATCGCCGGCGCGATCTTGCGCGTGGCCATCGCGAGCGGGAAGTTCCAGGGCGTGATGAACAGGCACGGCCCGACCGGGCGCTTCACCACCAGAAGCCGATTGGCGCCGTCAGGAGCCGTCGCGTAGCGGCCGGAGATGCGCGGAGCTTCTTCCGAGAACCAGCGCAGGAACTCCGCTCCGTAGGCGACTTCGCCGTGGGACTCGGCCAGCGGCTTGCCCATCTCCAGCGTCATGGTCATGGCGAACTCGTCGGCCCGAGCGGTCACCGACTCGAAGGCGCGGCGCAGGATCTCGGCGCGAGCGCGGGGCGCCGTCTTGGCCCAGCCGCGTTGGGCCCGATGCGCTGCGTCGAGAGCGGCCTGGCCGTCCTCGGGGGTCGCGTCGGCCACCTCGGCCAGGGTGCCACCCGTCGAGGGATCGGTGACGGAGAAGGTGCGGCCCGAGGATGCCGGGCGCCACTCGCCGTCGATGAAGAGCTCCGTCCGAATCCGGCTCAGCACCAGCTGCTCGTCGGTCACGGTCACGGGGGTCACCGTGCCGTCACCTCGCCCGATTCCTCGGCGACCAGACGCAGCGGCCGCCCCACCAGATCTTCGTACAGGCGGAACGGCGTCATCTCACCCGCGCGATCGCCATAGGCGTTGCGCGCCCGCCGGAAGACCTGCTCGACGAGCGCCGACAGCTCCACCGACACCCCGACCGAACGCGAGAGGTCGATCGAGAGCCCCAGATCCTTGCAGGCCAGGGCGAGAGCGAAGCCTTCGTCGTAATCCCCGGCTTCGAGGATGGACAGCACGTCGTGCTCCACGAAGTTGCTGTTCGCCGGGCTGGCGACCAGCGCGTCGCGCAGCACCCGGAGGTCGACGCCCGCCGACACCCCGGTCGCCAGCACCTCGGCCGTCGCAACCAGGTGCGAGAACCACAACTGGTTGATCATGAGCTTCACGGCATAGCCAGCCCCGTGCGCTCCGACATGCAGGATGCGCTCGGGGTCGCCCATCGCCTCGAAGACGGGACGGAGCCGCTCCACGTCGGCGGCGTCGCCCCCGATGAAGATCTGCAGCATGCCCTTCGCCGCCCCGATCGACATGCCGCTGACCGGCGCGTCGAGGATGTGCAGTCCACGTGACTCGGTCGCGAGGCGAACAGCGTTCGCCACCTCGGGCACCGAGGTCGACATGTCGATCCACGTTCCCCCGTCCGCGATGCCCTCGAGCACGCCTCCCGGACCCGAGACCGCGTCGGCAACGTGCCGAGGGGTCGGCAGCATGGTGATCACCAGGTCGCTCGCGGCAGCGACCTCGGCAGCGGTGGCCGCCCAGGTCGCTCCCCCCTTCACGAGATCCTCAGCAGACTCGGGACGGAGATCGTTGACGACCAGTGGGTAGCCCGCTTTCTGCAGGTTGCGGGTCATGCCGGCACCCATGCTCCCGAGACCGATGAAGCCGACCGTCGGCATGTCCTGTGTTGTCATTTCTGTTCCTTCTCGAGGTGCCTGGTCGTCGCGATGACGCTAATCCGGGCTGGTGTAGAACGGGTTGCTGGGGTGGTGGCGAGCTGCGAGGATGCGCTCGAGTGCCGGCTCGCCGGTCGCGCCGTTCCTGAGCGCCGTGGCGGTCGCCCGTCGATTGTTGACGTAGACGGCATCCGCGTCGTCCGCTCCCGGGTTCACCCAGACGGCCGCGATGAGCGCGGCCGTCTGGGTGGCACTCTCCGGGATGATCCCGTCGGCCACCGCATCTGCAACCCCCGCCGCCACTCCCGCCTGGGCCGGACCCCAGATCATGTTGCCGTGCACGTCGCCCTCAGGCGCCGACTTGGTCACGAACAGGGTGATGGGCTTGACCGGCAGGGACGGCTGCAGGATCGCGACGAAGGGCACGTGGCCGGCACTCGGAGACGCAAGGGCGGTCGCCCAGGCAACTCCAGCAGGGCCGCTCCGGTCGCCCAGCACCGTATTGATGTGGGCAGCATTCACCCCATCACCCACGAAGCTCTCGCCGATCTGCAGTGCGATGACCTCCGACATCAGATGAGACCGTTGGCCTTCAGGAACTCCTCGGCCACCGTCGCCGGCTCACGGCCGTCGACATCGACCTGGGCGTTGAGCTTCTGCATCTGCTCGGTGGTGAGCAGCGGCGACAGCTTGGCGATGACGTCGGCGATGGCGGGGTACTTCTTCAGGATCGGCGCCTGCAGCGAGAACGCACCCTGGTAGACCGGGAAGAAGTTCTTGTCGTCCTTCATCACGGTCAGGTCGAGTGCCTTGATGCGGCCATCCGTCGCGAAGACCTCGCCGAAGTTGCAGTCCTGCCCCTTCTGGGTGGCCGTGTAGATGATGCCGGTGTCGAGCAGCTTCACGTTCGAGTCGGGAACGGTGATCCCGTAGGCCTTCTTGAGGCCCGGCCATCCGTCGTCGCGCGTAGAGAACTCGCTCTCGATGCAGAACGTCTGATCCTTCTGCGGCAGCTTCGCCACATCACTCAGGCTCGTCACTCCCAGCTTCTTCGCCTCGTCGCTGCGGACCGCGAAGGCGTAGGTGTTGTTCAGCGGAGCCGGGTCGAGCCAGGCGATGCCGTTCGCCTCGTCGGCCTTCTTCACCGCGTCGAACTGGGCCTTCGGGTCGGTGATCGGCTTGGTGTTGCCCTGGTAGGTGATCCAGGCCGTTCCGGTGTACTCCCAGTAGCCGACGAACTGCTTGTTGACCAGCGCCTGACGCACGTTCGCCGAGCCGACCAACTTGGTGTTGGCGGTCAGCTTCGCCCCGTGAGCGTTGAGGATGTCGGTGGTCAGGTAAGCCAGGATGTACTGCTCCGAGAAGTCCTTGGACCCGATCTGCCCCGTCAGGCCCTTGAGCTCGTCACCCTTGCTGGTCGCGGTGGAACCGTTGGAGCTGGCGCATCCTGTGAAGAGCAGGACGGCCGCTGCGGCGAGCGCCACTCCTGAAATCTGCCTCTTGGTAAACATGGTGTTCCTTCTTTCTTGATGGTCGCGGGGCACGTCAAGGCGCCGACGCGAGACGGGGTGTTGCGGGGGTGATTGAGGAGAGGAAGTCGGGTGCCTGTGCTGCCGGATCGCCTAGAGCCCCTTCGGGCGGACGAGGTCTTCGACGATTCCGGCCAGCCAGTCGATGAGGATGGCGATGGCCGCCACCAGCACGGCGCCGACGAGCAGGACAGGGAACCGCTGCAGCTTCAGGCCGTTCACGATCATGTCGCCCAGACCACCGGCGTTGATGAAGGTCGCCACCGTTGCCACCCCGACGGCGAACACCAATGAGGTGCGCAGCCCGGCGAGGATCGTCGGCGTGGCGAGGGGGAGCTCGATGTGCCGCAGTACCTGCCCGGGGGTCATCCCCATTCCACGGGCGGCCTCCTTGGCCTCGGGGCTCACCTGTTCGAGGCCGATCATCGTGTTCCGCAAGACGGGGAGGAAGGAATAGGCAACGAGCGCGACCACCGCGGTCGCGAATCCGGTCTGCCAGACGATCGCCAGCAGAATGACGACACCGATGGCCGGGGTGGCTTGCCCGATGTTGCCGATGGTCAGCACGATGCCTCGGAAGATCCTCGACTGGACGCGGTGCACCAGGATCCCGGCGGGGATCGCCAGCACCGCCACCAGTGCGGATGCCACGATCGTCAGGACGATGTGCTCACGGATGCGCGCGGTGATGTAGTCGGGGTTGAGCGTTCGCTGCTCGATCGAGTCGAGCTGCAGCGCGGAGACGAAAGCGAAGGTGGCGATCAGCGCGACGGCGACGAACGCGGGCGCCGCCGCCCACCGCGCGACCATTGCGCTGCGGTCGCGGAACCGGGTGACCTCTCCGGTGCTCCAGTCGACAGGATCGGCGGTCGCGGTGCTCATCCCCTGCCTCCCCGTTTCGACGGAGTGCCCAGCACCGCCGAGATCGTCGCGTGGTCGAGGGATCCCATCGGCCGCCCGTCCGCGTCGACGACGTTGATCGCGCGGCTGCCGGTGAGCACGATGAGGTCGAGCGCATCACGCAGCGAGCCATCGGCGGGGATGCCGGGGCTGCCTTCGGCGACCGGCAAGAGCCGCGCCGCGGTCACGGGGATCAGCGTCAGCCGCTTGATCGCCGCGCCCTGTCCGATGAACGAGGCCACGTAGTCGTTGGCCGGCGCGGCGAGGATGTTCGCGGGAGTGTCGAACTGCTCGATCTTGCTGCGCTCGCTCATCACCGCGATCCGGTCGCCGAGGCGGATCGCCTCGTCGAAGTCGTGGGTGACGAAGATGATGGTCTTGCCCAGCTCGGCCTGCAGCCGCAGGAACTCCGCCTGCAGCTTCTCCCGGGTGATCGGGTCGGTGGCGCCGAACGGTTCGTCCATCAGCATCACCGGCGGGTTGGCCGCAAGCGCACGCGCGACACCCGCACGCTGCTGCTGCCCCCCGGACAGCTGCTTCGGGTACCGCTTGGCGAAGTCCGCGGGGTCGAGCTGCACCGTGCGCAGCAGCTCGTCGACGCGCTCAGCGACCTTGCTCTTGGACCAGCCCAGCATCCTCGGCACGGTGCCGATGTTCTCGGCAATCGTCCGGTGGGGGAACAGCCCGATCTGCTGGATGACGTATCCGATGTGACGGCGCAGCGCGTTCGGGTCAAGCGACAGGACGTCCTTGCCGTCGATCCGGATGCTTCCCGAGGTCGGCTCGATGATGCGGTTGATCATCTTCATGGTCGTCGTCTTGCCGCACCCGCTCGGCCCGACGAACACGACGAACTCTCCCGGCTCGATGCTCATCGAGAAGTTCTCGACCGCCGGGGCCGATTGGCCCGGGTAGACCTTCGTGACGTTGTCCAGCTCGATGCTCACGCCGGCTGACTGCTCCGAGATGGCAGTCAGAAAGCCGGTGTTGGTGATTTCAGCCACGAAGACCCCTCGATGTTGTGAACCGGGTGATGAAGACGAACGCGCCATCGACGAGGAGGGCGAGAACGATCACCAGGACCGTTCCGACCAACGCGTAGTTGATGGCGTTGCGCGAGCCGATCGACGACAGCCCGGTGAAGATGTATTGCCCGAGCCCGGGACCCGCCACATAGGCGGCGATGGCCGCGATCCCGATGGTGAGCTGCGCGGCAACCCGCACGCCGGTGAGGATCACCGGCCAGGCGATGGGCAGCTGCGTCGTCAGCATCACCCTCGCGCGGCTCATGCCCATGCCCCGCGCCGACTCGAGGACCCCCGCGGGGACTTCGCGCAGTCCCACGACCGTGTTCCGGATGATCGGCAGCAGAGAGTAGAAGACGAGGGCGACAATGGTCGGCCCCCAGCCGAGACCGAGAAGCGGTGAGAGGAGCGCGAGCAGCGCCAGCGACGGAATCGTGATGGCGATTCCTGCGGCGGCAAGGGCGGTGGCCCGCGAGATGGGCTTGTTCCACACCGCGACGCCGATCGCGACCCCCACGACCAACGCGATCACCAAGGAGATCGCGACAACGGAGATGTGCTGAACCGTGAGGTTGATGATCTCGCCCCACCGGTCACTCAGAAACAGGGCGAGCTGGGCGAAGTTGAAGCCGGTGTCCATGAACCATCCCTTCTCGTCCTTGAGTGGGCTCAGTAGCACCACCCTACGGCCGGGCGATGACACTTTGACAAGGTTCGTTGTATATATGGCAACAGCGTTATTATGCTTAAGGCGTGGCGGAGCACACCGAACCCAGACGCAACAGGTCGGGGCTGACCAGGGATGTCGAGATTCTCGAGCTCTTGGGCGGGCCGGAAGCCGCGCAGAACCAAGGGCTCGGGGTTGTTCGGGTGGCGCAACTGACCGGGCGGGACAAGGCGGTCGTGTCGCGATCGTTGGCCACCCTCGCCGACGCCGGCTTGCTCGATCGGGACGAGACGACACTGACGTATCGCCTGGGCTCGCGCCTGTATGCGCTTGCCGCCCGAACGTCCGAGAGCCGCCTGGCGTCGCAGGCCCGCTCGCACCTGCGACAGGTTGCCCTCTCGACGCGTGAGACCACGCACCTGTGCGTGCTCCGGGGGGGGAACGTGCTGACGATCCTGAGCGAGCTGAGCCCCCACGAGTTCCGCACGACCGGGTGGGAGGGAGTGACGACGGCGGCCTGGCGGACGCCGTCAGGCCGCGTGCTGCTCAGCGACTGGGACCGCATCTCTCTCGCGCGCTGGTACGACGAGCACGGTCACGACCTGCCCATCGTCGGCCCGAGCGATCCGGTGATGGCGGCCTCCGGCTTCTCGGTGTTGCCCGTTCCCCCGGAGGACAAGGCCATCGTGAACGACTTCGAGAGCCTGCTGGAGGAGCTGGCGCGCATCCGTTCGCGGGGGTATGCGACCCTGGACGAAGAGCTGGAGTCGGGCGTGGTTGGCGCATCAGCGCCGGTGCGGGATCTGAACGGAAGGATCGTGGCGGCGATCAACGTGAGCGCGCCCAAGGGCCGGATCGGCGAACGCCTCGACAATCTCGGGCGCTATGTGGCGGCCGCCGCCGAAGACCTGTCTCGCAAACTCGGCGCAGCAGCGCAAGGTCCCGAGCTGTGACGACACCCGGTGTCACGAGGCTGTCGGCGAGGGGACTACTCGGTGCTTCGCCGAAAGACCACCTCGGACGTGAAGACCGCCCGCACGGGCTCGCCATCCTGTCGAGCTCCCACCGCCGCTGACACGGCGGCGCGTGCGAGCTCGTCGACGGGTTGTTTCACCGAGGTCAGCTGCACGGCGTGAGCGAGCAGGGTGTCGTCGAACCCCGAGACCGCGATGGCGCGTCGCCCCGGTTCGGCGCCCAGCTCTTGAAGAACACCCACGCCGATGAGGTCGTTCGCGCAGACGATGGCATCGGTCAGCGGCCACTGCTCGACGACCTGCCGGGCGGCCTCTCTGCCTGACAGGGCAGACGTGCCACCCGGCAGGATGCGAAGCGGCTCACGGGGGAACGCGTCCGCCATCACCCGCGCGAACGCTCGTTCGCGCTCGAGCGAGGTGGCAACGGTCGGCTGCTGCCCCACGAAGGTGAGATGCCGGCGCCCTGAGGCGCGCAAGTGCGCGACCAGTTGCTCGATGGGCGAGGTCTGATCGATTCGGATGTGAGGCAGTTCCTCGTCGATGACCCGGTCGACCTGGATGACGGGGATGCGCCCCGCGGCGTCGCGCAGCCCGTCGAGGCTCGCCGTGAGGTCGGTCGGGGAGATCAGCACCGCGTCGACGCGTTGATCGATGAGAGTGCGAAGCGCGATGCGCTCGATCTGCGGATCGTTGTCGGCATCCGCGATCACGATCCCGAGACCTCTGGCTCGCGCAGCGTGCTCGATTGCTTGAATGAGCGCGGGGAAGAACGGATTGGTGATGTCCGGGATCACCAGTCCGAGCGTGTCGGTCCGCTGGGTTCTCAGCGACCTTCCGATCGAATCGACCCGGTACCCGAGCCTCTCTGCCGACTCCCGCACCTTCTCGGCGATCCCGGGTGTCACGGGGCGGGCCCCGCTGAGCGCCCGCGACACGGTCGAGATCGAGAGCCCGGCGTCCGCGGCGACCTCACGGATCGTGACCCGATCCCGGAGTGGCCTCATGATCATGTCCTCGCGTTAGCTGGGGTGCTACATTACCTCTTGGCAAACGTTTGCCAATCCCGGCTCACAACAGAAGGCCCACCATGTCTGCAGAATCCAGGTCGCTCACCGATACCGTCGTCGCCGTCACGGGCGCGACCTCCGGAATCGGTCGAGCCGTCGCCCGCCAACTCGTCGAGGCCGGCGCACGCGTGGTGCTGACCGGACGCCGCACGGAGCGGCTCCACGCGCTCGAGGCAGAACTCGGGTCTGACTCGGTCGCCTGGGTCGCCGGCAACATCTCCGACCCCGCGACCAGCGTCGAACTCGTCGACCTCGCGGTGACCCGATTCGGCAGGCTCGACTCATTCGTCGCATCCGCCGGCATCGGGATGTACGGCGGCATCGTCGACGGGTCGGATGACGAGATGAAAGAGATGATCGACACCAACTTCACCGGCACCGTCTGGGGAGTCCGCGCCGCCGTCCCCGCACTGCTCGCCGGCGGAGGCGGAGACATCATCGTTGTCAGCTCCGTCGCGGGACTGCGCGGCGGCGCAGACGAGGCCGTCTATGCAGGGACCAAGGGCGCCCAAGTCATCTTCGCCGGTGCCATCGACCGCGAACTCCGCGAGTCGGGGATCCGCGTCACCACCATCTGCCCCGCCGCCGTCAGCACCGAGTTCGCCTTCGGCCACGGACGCAGCGAGGGCGAGGCCTGGCTGGAGGATGTGCTCACGCCCGAAGACGTCGCGGGCTCCATCGTTCAGACGCTCCGGCAGCCCCGTCGCGTGCGGACAACCAACGTGACGATGTGGAGCGCTGCGCAGGCGAGCTGACCCCGCATCAGGAGTCACCTCAACCGTCAGCAGTCCCGAGCGGTTGCGAACACGAACGCCCTCCGCGCCACACGCGACCGAATATGAGGTTTCATAATTGGCCTCAGCATATGAGGTTTCATAGTCCCTGCAGTAGCAGTAGCTAGTGCGGGAAGACGGAGGCCGAGGCACACCCGACGGCGAACTTCCGGGTCTGCCGCACGGTCGGGTGACATCTGATCCAGCCGGGTTGCGCCCATGGAAAGCAGAAAAACCCCTGATCAGACAGGGGTTTTTCTGAGCGGTACCGGTGGGATTTGAAATCGTTGCTCCCACAGGCCGTGTTTGAAGACCGCCGTCATTTCCGGGCTTTTCCGGGAACGGCAGACCCGTTCTCAATCAGTACGGCAGGCCTCGTTTGTTGTCACGCCGTTGTCAGCGCAGCAGACACAGCGTCGTGGTCACCGAAAGTAGTTGGCGGGACGGGCGATCGATGCGACGCAGACTCGACGATGGATTGATGGGGCGGATTGTCGCGGGCTACAAGTCGGGCAAGCCAACGGCCGGATCGGTAGCCCACTCGTTCAGCGATTCGTCGTAGACCGAAACGGGACGACGCGCACCCGAGACCCTTCAATCCAGACTTGCCGAACGGCGGCTCGGCCACGAAACCTCTGCGACTCGGTGATCCTTTGTGCCAGCGGCTTCTCGGCGCAAGCGGCGCGAAAGAGTTTCAAATGACCGCCCGCCCAAGCCGTCGTTCATGAACCCGGGCCGGCTAACGGGACGTGTGAGAGCTTCGGCTGTCCAGCGGGGGCTCGCTAAGCAGGGCCCCGAGCGGCATCATGGCCGCGCCCAGCGCGACGGTGTCGCCTCCGAAGCGGCACGGGACCATTTCGAACTGGCTGCCGGGGCGATCGAGCGACTCTGCCCGGGTGGCCGACTCGATCCGGGCAGCGAGCGTTTCCATGAGGCGCAGTCCGACCCAGCCGCCGATGATCACGCGATGGGGGTTGGTCAAGTTGACCAGACCGCCGAGCGCTGAGCCCAGCGTCTCGACGACATCATTCACGACCGCGACGGCAATCGAGTCGCCCGCCTGATCCGCGTCGAGAAGCGCGCCGATGGCGCGCCATCCCGAGCCTTCGAAGGCCCCGCCGGCTTGGCGCCAGGAGTCGAGGATGGCATCGGCGCCGAGGTAGGCCTCGACGCAACCGTGACCTCCGCAACGGCACTGCTTGCCGTTGCGGACGATCTTCAGGTGGCCCCACTCGCCCGCGCTGCTGGCGTATCCGTGACGCAGCTGCCCGTCGCTGACGATGCCCAGCCCGACGCCCCGACCGAGCAGTACCACGAGCGCCTCGTCGACGTCCTTGGCCGCACCGTTCCACATCTCCGCCATCGCGAGGGTCTTTGCCCCATTCTCGGCATATACCGGGATGTCGCCGGGGACCATGTCGGCGATCGCCACAGCCGGCCAGCCCAGACTCTGCGCATGAAGGACCTGCCCACCCGCCGCATCCGACTCGACGAGACCCGGCAGACCCAGACCGATGCCGACCAGGTGCTCCCAGGCGTCGCTGTTGCGCTCGCGGAGTGTCTCGATCGCACCCTGAAGATCGGCTGTGATGCCTGCAAGATTCTCGCCCTCGTGTCCTCCGCGGAACTCCCGGTCGACACGGTTCATCGCCAGGTCGAACAACTCGACCGCTACCCCTCGCTCGCCGACGTCGGCCCCGAGAAGGTACGCGCCAGAAGGGTTGGGCGCCAGTATGTTGACCGGCCGGCCGCCTCGCGAGGCGACCACTCCGGCTTCCATGACGAGACCCTCGGCGATGAGCTCGGTCACCAGGTTCGTCACCGAGCCGATCGAGAGCCCAGACTCCTTCGCGAGCGCCGCACGTGAGGTCTGTCCCGCCAGGATGATGCTGCGCAACGCCTGTCGACGGTTGCGCTGCCGAACGTCGCTGACCGTCGCCGGGCCGAGTCCACCGTTTCCCGTGCTGGTCGATGCAGCGAGACCCGTCATGTTCCGAGAACCTATCAAGCCGAGCCTCCCTGTGAAGGCTCGGCCGGGCGAAGTCGGAGCAGGGAAGTTGGAGCCGTCGCCGTGACGCGAAGCCCTCGCTCCGACGCGGTAATCTCTACGGGCGCGTTCTCGCCTTTCGCGTCGATGGCCTGCAGGTGCTCTGCGCCTGCGGTCAGCTCGTATTCGAGCCAGTCGCCCGGCTCGAGGTGCACCACCAACTCCTCCGCGGGACGATAGGCACGGCCATCGGACTGCTCGAAAGGGTTCGCCGGGTTCTCGCCCGGGTTCCGCCAGGCGATCGAAACCGCTTCATCCTCACGCACACCGGGAAGGGGTCGCCCGCCGCGCACGGAATACGACTGTCCGGCGCCGCGATAGCCGTATCCCCACGCCGGGATGACGGCGGGCCGCGTCCCGAGCGCCGCCGCGATCACGCCGGGCCGGGCAACGGCGTTCTCGATGCGGACCGCGGCCAGGAGGTCGTCGAAGACGCGGGCAGCCTCATCGTGAGTGATGGCCCGTGGATCGTCGATGCTCGCGATCACCTTCTCCCAGCCGTCCGGTGCCACGATCGAAACTGGAGAGGTGACGGTCGCGATCTTCTTCCAGGTCCAGAGGTTCCAGCCGATGTCGTGCGCCTCATACATCCGGAAGGCGGCATAGATCCACTCCAAGGTGTTCTCGCCGCCCTCGCCCATGTAGATCGGGAGTCCCAGGCGGTCGCGTGCCTCGAGGAAGGTCGCGATGCTCTCCGCATCCGGCGACGACCAGTACTTGTGGAATTGCAGGCAGCAGTTCTCGTCCCACACCTCGGTGAAGATGCTCCAGTTCGTGGCCCAGTGCGATCCCTCGTACATGATCAAGTGGTCAGGATCGACCGCCCGGATCACCGTGGTGAGCTCACGGTACAGGGCTGCGAGATCGGTTCCGTAAACGTCTTGCCACTCGTTCGGAATGGGCTCGTTCAGCAGGTCATAGCCCAGCACGACGGTCTCACCCCCGTAGCGCGCGGCGAGATCCCTCCAGAGCCGGACCGTCAGCTCGCGGTAGCGGTCGTTCATGAAGAGTTCGGGGAGGCCCCGGGGCGAGTCATCGATGTTCGTCCCGGTCTGGCCACCGGGCGCGCCGTGCAGGTCGAGCAGCACCCACAGACCGTGGGTCCTGCACCACTCGATGAGGCGGTCGATCAGCAGGTAGCCGGCCTCGATCGGCTCGCCGTCGTCGTCCTGAATGACGCGGGAGTTGATCGGGAGGCGGACGTGATCGAATCCGCTCCCCGCGATCGACGCGATGTCGGCCTCGGTGATGAATCCGTCGCGGAATCGCTCCCAGAACGACGCAGCCTCACCAGGTCCGAGCAATCGTTCGACCAGAGCCTCGATCTGACGCGGCGACTCGGCCCCTTCACCGAAGCGCCACATGTACCCCTCGGGCAGCAGCCAGTTGCCGAGACCCACGCCCCGCAGCAGCAGTCGCCTGCCGCCGCCGTCGACAAGATGCGCGTCCTGGGCGCGGACGTAACCGTCGAACGAGGCTCTCATTTCAGCCCCGACAAGGCGAAGCCCTGAATGACATAGCGCTGGAAGACGATGAACACGATGAGGATCGGGACGACCATCACCGAAGCCGCCGCCATTTGCAGAGAGGGATTCACAGCGATCTCCTTGTTGAGCAGTGAGAGCCCGACCGAGAGCGTGTAGAGATGCTGGTCGTTGGCGATGACGAGAGGCCAGAGGAAGCTGTTCCACCCCGCGATGAAAGTCAGGACCGCCTGCACGGCCAGGATCGGCTTGGACAGCGGCAGCACGATGAGCAGGAACGTGCGGAACTCCCCGGCCCCGTCGATCCGCGCGGCTTCGAGCATCTCGGTCGGGATCGTGCTCATGAACTGCCGGAACAGGAAGATGCTGAACCCGCTGACCAGCGTCGGGAGAGCGATCCCGAGCAGGGTGTTCGTCAGCTTCATCCCGTTCAAGATGAGGTAGGTCGGGATCATCGTCACCTGGACCGGGATCATCATGGTGGCCAGCACCAGGAAGAACATCCATTGCTTGCCGCGGAAGTCGAACTTGGCGAAGGCGTAGCCGGCCATCGCCATCAGCAGGATCCCGACTCCTCCGATGAGGACCACGATCACGGTGTTGGCGAGGTACTGACCGAAGTCCAAGTCGGTGAAGAGAGTCTGGAAGTACTGGAGCGTCGGCTTCAGGGGAAACAGCGTCGGCGGGTAGTTGAGCGACTCCGCCTGCGGCTTGATCGACGTGCCCAGCATCCAGATGAACGGGAACGCGGTGACGATCGCACCGACGGCGAGCGCGGCACCGATCAGGGCGGTAAGGCGCCGCCCGCTCGCGCGGACGGGCCGCGGCCGCAGCACGTGCGTGTCAGTTGTCATCGTCGGCTCTTCTCGCCCGGAGTTGCGCGATGGTCACGATCGCGATGATGACGAAAAGGATGAGCGACCCCGCGCTGGCATAGCCGAACTGGCTCTGCTGGAAGCCCTGTTGGTACAGAAAGATCGAGATCGAGGTCGTCGCCCCCAGGGGACCGCCGTTGGTGAGCACGTAGGCCTCGTCGAAGAACTGCAGCCAAGAGATCACGGTCGTCACGGTGACGAAGAAGATCGCGAATCGCAGGAGCGGAATGACGATCGATCGCGTCGTGCGCCAACCGCCCGCTCCATCGAGAGCCGCTGCCTCGAGGTACTCCTTCGGCACCCCCTGCAGCGCGGCGAGGAAGATGATGATGTTCAGGCCGGTCCCGCGCCAGATGGCGACGAGCGCGACCGAGAACTTGGCAAGGATCGGGTCGGACAGCCACTGCACCTGCGGGATGTGGACGAGCGAGAGAAGCCAGTTGAGCAACCCGAACTGCGTGTTGTAGAGGTAGCCCCAGATCAGCGAGATCGCAACGATCGCGGTGATGGCCGGAACGAAGTAGAAGGCGCGGAGCGCGCGGAAGAATCGGTTGCCGCTCCTGTTGAGCAGCAGGGCCACCGCGAGCGACACCAGAACGACGGAAGGCACCCCGATCAGAGCGAAGAACGCCGTGTTGCCGAGCGCCTGCCAGAAGCTCGGATCGGCGAACAGCTTGGAGTAGTTGCCGATCCCGATGAACTTGACGTTGCTCCAGTCCCCCAGCCCCGAGATGTTCATGTCGGTGAGACTCACCACGGCCGCAACCAGGATCGGGAACACCCCGAAGGCGAGAAGCAGCAGCATCGCGGGCGAGATGAAGAGGTAGGGCACGATGCGGCCCTGTCGCGTGCGCGCCGTCCGCGCGTCGCGCACCGGGCGCACGATCACCTCGCCGGTGATCTGAGAGACAGCCATGATGATCCTTCGAGAGGGATGCGGTGGGTCGCTTTCAGGAAGCGACCCACCGCACGTCTACTTGACGGTCAGTCCCGCGGTCGAGGCGTAGAACGCGCTCAATGTGCTGGACGGATCGGCGTTGGTGAGCGCGATCGAGTTCAGGGCCTTGAGCAGGTTCGCCCCGACCCCGCCATCCCAGTTGGAGACCAGAGGGATGACCTTCGCGTCGGCGAGCTGCTTCGTGTAGACCTTCACCAGCGGGTCGGACGTGAACGACGGGTCGTTCAGGGCCGCCTTGACCGTCGGCAGGGTGCCGTTGATCTTGTACCAGTTCAACTGAGTGCTGGGCTTCGCGAGGTAGTCGAGCAGCTTCAGCGATCCGGTCTGGTGCTTCGAGTTCTTGAAGATCCCGAGGTTCGAGCCGGCGAACAGCGAGGTGCCCTTCTTGGCGGACGGCAGCGTGGTGACGTTCCACTTGCCCGCCAGGTCAGGGGCCGCCGCGTTGATCGAAGCCGCGAGATACGGGCCGCTGACCAGCATCGGGGCGACACCGGACACGAAGCCCTGCGTCTGGTCGAAGTCCGAGTTTGTCGGCACGCTCTTGTCGGCATAGAGACCCGTGTACAGATCGACCGCCTTGTGGAAGGCCGAGGTGTCGAAGTCGAGCTCGCCCTTCGAGTTGACGACGTCACCGCCGAAGTCCCAGGTCATCTCGACCGGGAGCGCGTTGTCCCATTGCGGGATGTAGTAGCCGTACTTGCCCGCTCCGCGTTCGGCGAGGGTCTTCGCGTCGGCCCTGAGCTCGTCCCAGGTGGCTGGCGGCTTGTCGATGCCGCTGGCCGCGAGAATGTCGGAACGGTAGAAGAGCACCCGCGTGTCGCTGACCCACGGGACGCTGACGATCTTCCCGTTCACCGCGGTGGCGGCGCCTCCGACCCCGTCGGCGAACTTCGACGAGGCCAGATCCGGATAGGCCGCGAGCTTGCCGTCGAGGGGGAGCAATGCCCCCGAGTCGGCGAAGGTGCGCAGCTTGCTCAGACCGATCTCGACGACATCCGGTCCGGTGCCGGAAGCCACCGACGTCGTGAGCTTCTGATCGATGCTGTCCCATGGGATGGCGACGACATCCACCTTCTGACCGCTCGACTTCACGAACGGCGCGATCAGCTTCTCGAAGTTCTTGCTCGAGTCGCCCATCACCCAGACCGTGAGCGGGCCGCTCGCGTCCTTCGTCGAACTGGGGGAGGCATTGCCACTGCACGCCACGAGGGCGACGGCCAAACCGATCGCCGCGACGGGCGCGAGGACCTTCTTGGATATTCTCATCGTTGAGTTTCCTTTTCTCGATGCTAGGGATACGGAGACTTGGGGATCTTCCGTTCCGGCGGGAGATCCTCTGTGTGTTACCGGGTGCTCGTGCTCTGTTCTGTGCGCACGAGGTCTGTGTGATCGGAGATGAGGCGCCGATACCAATGCGCGCTCCGCTTGAGGATGCGCGCCTGCGTCGCATAGTCGACGAAGACGATGCCGAACCGCTTGCTGTAGCCCTCCGCCCACTCGAAGTTATCGAGGAACGACCAGGCGTAGTAGCCGCGCAGGTTGACGCCGAACGCGATCGCCCAGGCTGCCGCGGCAAGGTAACCGTCCAGATAGGCGACGCGTTCGTGGTCGTCGACCTCGCCGTCGGGGCCCACGACATCGTCGAAGCTCGCGCCGTTCTCGGTCACGAGGAGAGGCAGGTCGCCGAACTCGCGCTGCACTCTGATCAGCACGGCGGTGAGCGATTCGGGAATGACCGACCACCCGAACGACGTCGACGCAGGCTCGGCTGCGCGTTCGGCGACCCCGAACGGCGCGGCGTCTGGTGCGTCGCGGGCGATGATGCGCTGGTAATGGTTCACGCCGAGAAAGTCGATCGGAGCCCCGATCAGCTCCAGATCGCCACCGCGGACGACCCGGTCGAGGCCGAACGGCAGGAGGGCCGCCCGCACCTCATCGGAATAGCGGCCCAGCGCGAGCGGGTCGAGGAAGACCCGGTTGCTGACCGCGTCCAGGCGATCGGCCGCCGCTCGATCCGCTGGCGAATCCGATCCCGGCAGCACATCTGTCACGATGTGGGCGATCCCGACCCGGGCCGCCGGATGAGCCCGGCGTATTCCGGCGAGCGCGAGGCCGTGCGCGAGGTTCAGGTGGTGCGCGGCCGCGACCGCGTCCCGGTAGTCCTTGCGGCCGGGTGCGTGCGCCCCGCTGCCGTAGCCGAGGAACGAGCTGCACCAGGCTTCGTTGAGAGTCACCCAATCGGCGGTGAGATGCCCGAGAGCGTCCACCACCGCGACGGCGTAGTCGGCGAATCGTTCGGCGGTCGCGCGTCGCGGCCAGCCACCCTTGTCCTCGAGCGGCTGGGGAAGGTCCCAGTGGTACAGCGTGACCAACGGCCGGATGCCGCGATCGCGCAAGCCCGACAGGATCCGCACGTAGTACTCGACCGCCGCCGGATTCAGGGGACCGCTCCCGGCCGGCTGCAGCCGCGACCACGAGACCGACATCCGGTAGTCCGTCACGCCCAGGTTGGCGAGCAGGTCGAGGTCCGACTCCCACCGGTGGAAGTGATCGCAGGCGATATCGCCCGTGTCGCCGTCTCGCGTGAGTCCGGGCGTGTGAGCGAACGTGTCCCAAATGCTGGGGCCGCGCCCGCCCTCGCGTGCGCCGCCCTCGATCTGGTACGCGGCCGTCGCGACGCCCCACCGGAATCCCTCGGGAAAGGCGGACGGGTCTGCATGCGAGTCGGTCATCGTCGATCGTTCTCTTCAGGTGAGGCCGGGTTGGGTTATCTCAAGATTTATCATAACTATCGCCCGAAGTCCACCCGACACGTCCACAATATTTTCAATACTTATCAAAAGCTCTAGACAAAGACGACGCGATCAGGCCACAATGCTGCTGTGGACAGCTCTGTCCACCCGCGACCCCGGCGGCGGATCTCAACGACGAGAAAGTGTCTTCATGAAGAAGAGATGGTCTGTCGCAGCGATAGCGATCGCTGCGTGTGTTGCCGCCTTGCTCAGTGCACCCGCAGCCCACGCGGCCGCACTCGGAAGCTCCGACTTCCTCAAGGCCAACGGGGCAGTGCTCAAGAACAACTCGGGGACCGGATCCACTGTGAACCTCCGCGGGACGAATCTCGGCGGCTGGCTCACCCAGGAGGATTGGATGTCCCCACTCGGCGAGTACGCCGTCGACCGCACCGGATGGAGCGCCAGCGCCTCATCCGGTGCCTCGACGGGGAGCGCGATCGACGGCAGTGACACCACTAGATGGACGACGGGAGCCGCCCAGGCGGGTACCGAGTGGCTCCAGATGGATCTCGGCGCCCCGACCCTCTTCAACCGGCTTTCCGTCAACAGCACGGACTTCGCGGGCGACTTCCCGCGGCAGTACGAGGTCAGCGTGTCCGCCAACGGGACCACCTGGGTGAGCGTGGCGAAGGCGACGAACACCGCAGACGTTGTCATGGCGAAGTTCCCGGCTCAGGTCGATCGGTATGTCCGGATCGCTCAGTTGGGCACCGCCGCGAACTGGTGGTCGGTGGGCGAGTTCAACCTCTACGACGACCCGGTGCTCTTCAATGGGACGAGCTCGGCGAGCGCCTCCTCGACCGGATCCGGCACCACCGCAGGCGCCGGAATCGACGGCAACGAGACGACCTCCTGGAACAGCGGGACCGCCCAGGTGCCCGGCCAGACCTTCACGATCGACCTCGGAAAGAACAAGGACCTTGACAAGGTGCTGTTCGACTCAGGAGCCGGCGCACCGAACGACTATCCCCGTGTCTGGGACGTCCTCGGCTCGACGGATGGTACGAACTACACCGAGATCGCCACGGGATACGGGAGCAACCGAACGGTTCTCGCTGACTTCCAAGGGTCGAAGACCGTCCGCTATCTGCGTCTGGCCTCCAACGGGACCGCGGCGAACTGGTGGACGATCGCGGAAGTTTCGATCTACTCCGGCACGTCTCTCGACCGGGGCGGGTGGGCAGTGACGGCGTCCTCAACCGGTGCCGCCAACGCGATCGACGGCGACGTGACGACCCGGTGGACCACCGGCGTTGCACAGGCGAGCGGGCAGTGGTACCAGATCGACATGGGTGCCCTCATCACGGTCAACAACCTGACCATCGACACCGAGAAGAACTCCACATCGGAGCAGGACTACGCACGCGGCTACAAGGTCGAGCTCTCCACGAACGGCACGACCTGGACCCAGGTCGCGACCGGAGTCGGCGAGCGCAAGGCGACGACGATCGACTTCACAGCGCGAAGTGCCAGGTACATCAAGATGACGCTGACCGCGTCGTCGACGTCGTGGTGGTCGATCGGCGAGATCACGGCTGCGTTGTACAACGACGACTACTCGCTTCAGGAGACGATGGCCGACCGTTTCGGGACTTCGGGCGCGCAATCGGTCATCGATGAGCACCAGAACACCTGGATCACGACGACCGACCTCGACAACCTCCAGTCGGTGGGCATCAACTTCTTGCGCGTGCCGATCGGGTGGAACACCTTCCTCAACCTCGACGGCACTTGGAAGTCGAGCCCCTGGACGAAGATCGACTGGATCATCAACCAGGCAAGCGCGCGCGGGATGTACGTGCTGATCGACCTCCACACTGTTCCGGGCGGCGACTGCCCATGGGGCAGTTGCGGCCGGGTCGGACCCAACCCGGCCGCTTTCTGGGGGAACACCACCTACCAGGGCTGGGTCGAGAACATCTGGAAGGCGATCGCGACCCGCTACGTCGGTAATGCCGGCGTCGCCGGCTACGACCTGATGAATGAGCCGCTGATCGACTACGGCGAGGACTCGGCTGACGTCACGCAGAAGAGCGATGTGTACAACACCCTCTACAACGATGTTCGCGCGATCGACGCCGACCACACGATTTTCCTCGGCGCGTTCTTCGACTACAACGCGATCGCTGCACCGAGCACCTACGGGTGGACCAACGTGGTGTACCAGCTGCATCCCTACGACATGCCCGAGTCGAAGGACTGGACGGCGCAGGACAATTTGGTGAACACCCAACTATCCGGGCTGTCAGCCAAGCTCTCGAGCCCAGGCGTGCCGATCCTCTACGGCGAGTATTCCCTGTACTACAACGACGACGTCTGGTCGAAGTTCATGGCCGGGCTCAACGCGCAGAACGTGTCGTGGTCGAACTGGAGCTACAAAGTCCGCGGCTCGGCGACCGACGGGTTCAGCTACTGGGGCTTCTACTACGGAGACCCGGCACCGGTGCCCGTCATCAACTCCGATGACTCGGCCACCTACATCCAGAAGATCGATCGGTTCGGCACGTCCAACTTCACGGCCAACACCAACCTGATCGCCGACGTCACGAAGTACGCGGGCGGCCTGTCCACCTACTCGCCCAGCGCGATCTCGACCTCGGGCTGGACGGCGACCGCGTCGTCTACTGGACCCGGCTCGACCACGTCCGGTGGAATCGACGGGAACAGCTCGACGCGCTGGAACAGCGGTCAGGCACAGGCTGGCGGCGAGTGGTACCAGATCGACATGGGCACCAACCACACCGTCGCCATGGTCACCGTGCAGACTCCGTCGAACGCCCTGTGGGACTACCCGCGCGGGTACACCCTCCAGGTTTCGACCAACGGCACGAGCTGGACAACGGTCGGCACGGGCATGGCATACGGCTGGAAGCGCCCGATCGAGGTAGCGCCTGTGACCGCGCGCTACGTGCGCATCACGCAGACCGGAGTCGCACCGCAATGGTGGTCGATCGATGAAGTGACGATCTGGTCGTCCTACTGATGCAGTAGCCGGGTGGCTCCGGGCCCGGGGTGTCCGGAGCCACCCTCCTATCGTCGATCGACAGGCCTACTGCGCGTCTACCGTTGCTAGCTGGAACTGGTTGCCCTCCAGATCCGCGAAGACCGTGAGCCGGATCGGCGCGTCCAATCCAGAAACGACACCTGATCGTTAGGAGAAAGCTCCGCGGGCTCTGTCATGACGAGAGAGTGTCTGGGAAGCCGGGGGGGGCGGCTGGCGTCGCTTTCCCGGAGTCCCTTGGTGGACTATCAGACCACCATCGCGCACCTTCTTCCGCAGCTGGGTCAAGGCGATCAGTTGTATCTGACGGGGCGCCTCCACGAAAGCATTCACGCGCTCGATGGTGACGTGGGCATCGGGATACACGTGCGAAGGTCTCTCGTTCATGTCTCATAGCTGGCCGCGACCGCTGACCTTCTTCGTGCAACGGCCAGGTGACAACAATCGAAAACAGGCCGCAATGATTCAAACCGTGTCGTAGTGATGCCGTGTTGTTGTCATTGGCCATATGCGAATGTCAGCGTAAAAGAAAAACCCCTGATCAGACAGGGGTTTTTCATGGCGGTACCGGTGGGATTTGAATTCGTTGCTCCCACAAGCCTCACCTGGAGATCGCCGTGATTCCGGGCTTCTTCGGGAGCGGTAGACCCGTCCTCGATCAGTACGGCACTGCTCGTTTGTTGTCACGGTGTTGTCACGCGCGCATGCATCGCATGTTGGCTCCGGCGCGAGCGTCTCCTCGACAAAGCTCTAGGCCTTCACCGCGCCGGTCGCGAGCCCCGAGCGCCAGTACCGCTGCAGGGTGAGGAACAGCACGATGAGTGGGATCGCGCTAACCAGCGAACCGATGATCACAAGACTCTGATAGTCGGGGTTTTGGGTGACCTTCCCATTCCATAGGTAGAGGCCCACCGTCGCCGGGAGCTTGTCGGCGGCGTTCAGCACCAACAGCGGCAGGAAGAAGTTGTTCCAGATCGCCACGACATGTATCAGCAGGATCGTGACCAGACCCGGTGCCATCAGGGTCGCGCCGAGAGTCCGCGCGATCCGAAACTCTCCGGCCCCGTCGATGCGAGCCGCCTCGATCAGATCTCTGGGAACGGACTGGATGGCGAACATCCGGGCCAAGAAGACGGAGAACGGACTGATGAGGCTGGGGAGGAGTACGGCCCAGTAGGTGTTCACGAGCCCGAGGTTCGTGAGCACCAGGAACTGAGGGAATGCGAGGACTGTCGCCGGCAGCATCGTACCGACCAGAATGATTGCCGATGCGCCGCGCGAGCCGCGGAACCTCAGCATCGCGAGCGCATAGCCAGCGGCTCCACTGATCAGCATGCACCCGACGCCACCGACAGCGGCGTACAGCACGGAGTTAAGCATCCATCGACCAAAGAGACCGCCATCGACACTGAACAAACTGCGGATGTTCTGGACGAGATGGATCGGAAAACTGAACCAAACGCCGCTTGTGGAGGCGAGCTCGTTGGTCGATTTCGTCGAGGCAATAACAGTCCAGTAGATCGGGAACAGGCAGTAGACCGTGAGCACGATGATGATCGCCATGCCGATGACGACGGGGAGGCGCGTTCCAGCCCGACGCCGATTGGGCCGATTTTGCGGCTTCAGAACAGTTTCGGGCCGGGTGTCGGTTCCGTCTCCCTGTCGCAGACCCTCGAGCGTCATCGGTTGGACTCCGTTCTGTCCCTGATTCTCAGTACAGCAAACGAAAGCACGAAGGCCAGCAGCGCAATCACCATGGCGAGCGCATAGGCCCTCTGAGGGACGCCGTCTCCGCCTGCCAACGTGAAGACTGCCATGTTCGGCGTGAACTTCGAGTCGATATTGCTCGTGAACGTGCTCAAAACCACGGGGCTCGCGAACTGTTGAATCGAGCCGATGATGGAGAAGGCGAGGCTGATCACGAGCGCGGGGACGATCAACGGCAGTTTGATGCTGAGGGCGATCCGTATCCCGCCTGCACCCTCGACGCGCGCCGATTCGAGGATCTCCCTTGGGACTGACTGCAACGCTGCGTAGAGGATGATCATGTTGTAGCCGATCCATTCCCACGTGGTGATATTCATCACGGAGAACAGCACCGTGGTGTTCCCGAGGAAGTCAGCCTTTATTCCGAGGGCGGCCAGTCCTTTGACGATCGGACTGATCTGGGGCAGGTAGAGCCCACCCCAGATCAGAGCGGCGATCACACCGGGGATAGCGTGCGGCAGGAAGGCAGCTGTCTGGAAAAATTGTCTTCCCCAGATGATGCCGGCGTCGAACAACAGGGCCATGAGGATCGCGATCGCCATCATCACGGGCACCTGAATGACGCCGAGAAGCAGCACCCGAAGGAAGCCTTGCAGGATTGCTCCATCGGTGAGTACGGCAACGTAGTTGTCGAATCCAGCGAAGACGGTGCTTACCCCTCCAATGCCTAAGCCCCCGGATACCTTCGTCTCCTGAAAGCTTTGGACAGCGGCCAGAACGATGGGCAGGGCGAAGAAGATGGCGAAGAAGAAGGTGAGGGGGGCGAGCAGCACCCAGGCTGCCCGCCTTTCACTCACAAACGTCGCGGTCGAGGTCGTCATCCCTTAGTCACGCCAAACCCTGCCGCCTTCATGTCAGACACTGTCTGGTTCTGGATCGTGTCGAGCATGGAGTTCGCGCTTCCCGCCTGAAGTGACTTCGGAAGCGCATCCTGAAGTTGCAAGTTGAGTGACGTCATGACGGGACCCCACTGCCAGGAGGAGTCGACCTGGCTGGCTGCCTTGGCATACACCGCTCCGACCTTCTGGCCTCCGAGGAACGGATCGGGCGTGGAGTACTCGGGAAGGCTTGCCCCGTTAACGGTCGCCGGGTAGAACCCTGAGTTCTGGTAGGCGAGCTTGAATGCGGCGGGGTCGGTGGTCAGCCACTTCGCGAACTCGATAGCAGCATCAGGGTATTTGGCCCCCTTCATCACGGCTGTGACCGAGCCGCCAATGCTGGCGTTCACCGGGTGGGAAGCATCCCACTGAGGCACGAGTGCGACCTTCCAGTCCCCCGATGTGGCCTTGAGGTTTCCCTCCAGGCCACGGTAACCCCACGCGCCAGTGATGTAGGTTGCGATTTTGCCGGAGTCAAGATCGCTCCAATACCCCGCGTTGAAACCCTTGTCCATGATGGCCTCTCCGCTGGTTGTCAGATCGGTCCAGTAGTTGAGTGCCTTCTTACTCGAAGCGTCGTTGATCGCAACCTGCCATGAATTGCCGGCGGTACCGAACCAGTGCGCGCCTGCCTGGGCGGATATGGCTTCGAGGAAGAGCCCGTAGTTGAGATAGGAACCCATTGCAGCTCCCGTCTTCTGCTTCAGAGTGGCGGCCTCTGACTGGAACTCAGCCCAGGTGGTGGGCACTGGGATGCCTGCTTTCTGGAACAGCGAGTTGTTGTAGTACATGACCATCGGGCCGAGGTCGTGTGGGAGTCCGTACTGCTTTCCAAGGAATCCGGCTTCCTTCCAGGCCGCAGGCTGGAACTCCGCCTTGTACTTCGAGGTCAGCGAGGTCACGTCTTGGAGCACTCCCGCGGCAGCCAGGGTCGGGATCTCCTGGTACTCGACCATCGCGACATCCGGCCCTACGCCTGCCTTCACCGCCGTCTGGATCTTCTCGTACGCGGCTTGACCACCCGGGACCGCACCGAGCTTGACCGTGACGTCCTTGTGGGTCTGGTTGAATGCGTCGACCAGCACGTTCATGCCAGCCGCTCCTGACCAGAAATTGATCGTTACATGCGCGGGGCGAGAGGGTTTCGGCGCAGGGCTCGAGCACCCCGCGAGCGCGAGCGCCGCGACTGCTCCCGCCGCGACCAGGCTCACGACACGGGACCGTTTGGACATGCGATTCATGGCAATGACTCCAGTTGTTCAGGGGGCAGGGCAGACATCGATCACGACGCTGCCCTCTCCCGCGGTTGGGTGACGCAGGTGAAGCAGAATGGTGCCCTCGGCGCCGGGCAAGGTCCGTATCCAAACGGCCCCAGCGGATCCGGGGAGGTCGATCACGTCTGGCCCGATCAGTTCGCCAGGACCTTCGACATGAATGCGCACTGGCCCGGACGCGGAAGCGCGGAGGTTGCCGAACCCGTCCGAGACCTGGAACTGCACACGGGTGCTGTCGACACCGTCACCGACGAGCCGAGTGTCGTCGACCCGGACCTCGAAGCTATCGAGCGAGGCGCAACGCGTCAGGTGAAGCTCAGCCACGTCTCGACCGCCAATCCGACCGCGCACGTGAAGCTCAACGGCGTCGTCCGAGGGACGCGGAAGGACAAAGAGCGGATGGGGGGTGCGCGGAAAATTCGCGCGATCAGGAACGAGTGTGATCGGCTGGCCCGTATCGACCGTCACCACGAGTTCCTCGCAGTTCGAGGCGAACCGGAGCGGCTGGGCGTCCGTCGCGTTGGTGTCCCAGACGAACGCGGCATCGAGCACGATCTTCTCGGTCGGGTTGCGCTGGGCGCGATAAATGGCAGCGGCCGGCTTCGGGATGCGGAAGAAATCGACGACGCCTGGGGTCTTGAGCGAGTGGCCACGGCGGCCGAGCGCTGGATCGTCGGATCCCCAGAGTGAGCCGCATGGGCTCGGGTAGTCGAACGCGACCCAGCCGATCACTCCGATGACGTTCTTGGTGAAGGCAAACTCGATCGCCTCAGCGTGGTAGAGCGCCTGGCGGGAAAGCGCATCTGCTGCTCCACTGCGGGTGAACCACTCCTGGAAGCGAGGCATCTGCCCGATCGCCTCCGTGACCAGGTACGGGTAGTCGGCAACTGGCTCCATGAAGTCCGGTCGATCATCGGAAGCCAGGCGGTAGTCGTTGTACCCGAACACGTCGAACGGCCAGACCTTGCGACCTAGCGCATCGTGGGCGCTATCGAAGCGGGCTCCTTCATGACCGTCCCGGCGATACCGGGTCGCACCGCTTAGCGGCCGATCCGGATCGAGGGCGCGACCCTCGGCGATCACTTCGTCCCACAGATCCGGCATGAATGCGCGCGTCTCGTTGAGGAAGGCGCCCCAGATGACGACGCTCGGCCTGTGCCGGTCGCGCTTGATCATTCGGCAGAACTGGTCGAGGTGCTGCCGCTCGAAATCGGAATCGCGATCCTCGAGAGGTACCGGTCGCCAGGGGTCGTCGTAGACCGGATCGCGTTGGGCGGTGCCGGCGTACTGCCAGCCAGGCGCCTCCTCGAACACGAGGAGCCCGAGTTCGTCGCAGGCGTCGAGGAAGGCTTCGGACTGCGGGTAATGAGAGCAGCGGACAAGGTCAACGCCGAGCTCCTGCTTCAGAATGCGTGCGTCATTGCGTTGAGCGCGTTCAGAGGCTGCGAAACCGACGAAAGGGAAGAGCTCGTGACGGTTCAGACCGATGAGCCGGCGGCTTTCGCCGTTAATATAGAGCCCGTCGCGGAGCCACGACACCTCGCGGAACCCGGTGCGGAGCTCGCCTGCCGCGAGTTTGTCGCCATCGACCTCGATGAGGGTCTCGACGCGGTGAAGTACCGGATCCTCAGGCGACCAGAGCCCGAGGGGCGTACCGGGCTGGAGCAACAACGAGATCTCACCGTGCCCGCTGACGAGGCTCTGCTTGGTTTCGGCGACGAGGCCGCCGTCGTGGTCGCGAACGATGCGTGCCGACGCGATTGCCCCGACCGGAATGCCCACGGGCAGTGGCACGGTCACCGTCACGACCGGGTTATCGGTGAGCAGCTGGCTGGAGCGCACCGAGACGCCTCGCAGCGTTGCGACCTCGGAGACCCGCAACACAACGGGACGGTGAATACCAGCCGGAAGGAAGAAATCGACATCGGAGGCGCCGAGTGGCGAGCCCATCGGCGGCACGGGCCGCCAGCGAGCATCCTCGACGATCTCGATCGCGTTGGGACCAGTGTGCAGCGCCGAGACCACGTCGAAGACGCAGGGGAGGAATCCGGACTCTGCGGCGCCGACCTGTTGGCCGTTGACGTACACCACGATGGCACCTAATACAGCGCCGACTTCCAGCTCGGCGTGCGAGGGAATCGTGTCCACCTCGACGTTGGTCGTCCAGGTCCAGATCGTCTCCCAGGCGGTCTCCTCCCAATCCGACCATCCGAGCGGGACTGCAGCACCCGGAACAATCACGTCGCGCGGCATCACCCCGTCCGCCGATACCCGCCAACGGTCGAGGCGGATGGCATCCGAAGTCGAACTTCGAATCCCGGTCGCATTCTTCACGCCCACCTCATCACCTCCTCGTGACCGACCTGCTGTGCAAGTTAACGAGAGCCAGCATTGACGATCTGAGGTGTTATGTCAAGCATCGTTACTAAACCAATTCATGCTCGATTGTCCATTGGGCAATGCAAGAATCGCCCATTTCACGACTTATGCGATATGTATTGACGCAAATTGGCTACGCTAGTTACTCTCCGGAGTGGAGATGGCGCCGATCGCCAGACGGCGACGCGGACGAGGTGCAAAAATGGCGCGGGATAGAGAAGCCGGCGAGGTGACGGACGCCACGGTGAGCGCGATCATGCAGGCGTTACTCGCTCATGGGCCCAGTACGCGCGCCGAGATCATGGCGGATGCAGGACTATCTCGCCCGACCGTGTCGCGGACCGTCACGATGCTGTTGCGCGACGGTGCAATTGAGCAAGTTAAGGACGGTGACTACACCGGTCGAGGCCGACCGTCCCATCTCGTGCGGCTCAGTTCACGTCGCGCCGACACCCTCGGAATCGAGCTCGGCCGACGTCACGTCGCGTTCGCCATCACGGACATCTCTGGGCGTGTCGTGCTGTCGGCGTCCCTCGAAACCAACTCGGTCTCGTCGTTGGTTGACCACGCTAGCGAAGCACTCGCCTTCGTCATCAACCAGACCAGACAAGCGCGCGTCGAACTCGGAAAGCTCCGCGGTATCGCCGTCGGCACGCCCGGCCCGCGGTATCGCCGTCCAGAAGGCCAGACGGCAACCGACGTGTCGCTCGCGCGACTTTCGCGCGAGAGAGCCCTCGTCGCGGAGGTGGTCAGCCGCCAGTTCGTCGCTCCAGTCTCCGTCGGCAACAACACCCGCTACACCGCCCTCGCCGAGGCGGACCGTCGGCGCGACGCCGGCCTCGCCGCAGATGACCTGGTCTACCTCCGTGTAGACGAGGGCATCGGCGGCGGAATCGTCACCGGCGGCGAGTTGCGAGCTGGCGCCTGGGACGCCGCAGGCGAGATGGGTCACGTCTCGGTCGACCTCAACGGGGAGCCCTGCTTCTGCGGCGGACGAGGATGCCTGGAGCTCGTCGCTGCGCTGCCTGCCGTTATTCGCGCCGCAGGTGCCACCGACCTCGACGATCTCCGGGAGCGGTCTACACGCGATCCTGCGGCCGCCGCCGCAATCAATGCCGCAGCCAGAGCGACGGCCGGCGTCGTCGCCGGAGTCCTCGCCGTTGTCAACCCCAGTGTGCTGGTCATCGGCGGCAGCGTCGCGTCACTCCCCGGCTTCATCGAGCAGGTCGAGACGATCGCCCGCGCCACTGCTCCGAGCTGGGCAACGCTCGACCTCGTCGTTGAAGCCGCGGCAACCGACCACCTTCTCGGCGCCATCGGCGCGGCTGCGGCTGCACACGCCGCGCTCGAGGGGACCGTTCCGCTCGTCAAGCGAGACGCCTAACCTTTTCCGATCGACTCAGAGCAGGAATCACTATGACCACCGCACGCCAGGCCACTGCCCCGCAACAGAGCGGCAGCCGCACCAACATCTTGTTCCTGATGACCGACCAGCACCGTGTCGACACCCTCGGCGTGTATGGCAATACATCTGCGAACACCCCCGTGCTCGACGAGTTGGCGCGAACCGGTACCCGTTTCGACCGCTGGTACACACCCACAGCCATTTGCACCCCCGCACGCGCGAGCCTGCTGACCGGACAGGCGCCGTTTCGCCACAAGCTGCTCGCTAACCACGAGCGCAACGTCGGATACATCGAGGATCTCCCAGAAGGCCAGTTCGTCTTCAGTGAAGCGCTGCGGGAGAACGGTTACAACACTGGCCTGATCGGCAAATGGCACATCGGCTATCACCGGCGAGCAGCAGACTTCGGCTTCGACGGACCAGACTTCCCGGGTTGGCACAACCCGGTCGATCATCAGGAATATCTGCAGTATCTGTCCGACAACAAACTTCCGCCGTACGAGATCCATGATCAGATCCGTGGTGTGCTGCCCAACGGCGGCCCGGGAAACCTTCTCGCCGCCCGGCTGAAGCAACCCGTTGAGGCAACGTTCGAGCACTTTCTGGCCACGCGCGCTATTCAGCTCCTGGAGACATACGCGACGGACCGCCATTCAGACGGCACTCCCTTCTTCCTCGAGCTGAGCTTCTTTGGCCCGCATCTGCCGTACGTTGTCCCGGACGAGTATTTCGACCTGATCGACCCCGATCTCGTCGAACTCCCCCGATCCATCGCCGAGACCTTCGCCGGCAAGCCTCCGGTGCAGTCCAACTACAGCGCGCACTGGACCTTCGACACTTTGCCCATCGAGGTCAGCCGCAAGCTGATTGCCGTCTACTGGGGCTACGTGGCGATGATCGACCGCGAGATCGGCAGAGTCATGGAGGCGATGGAAAGGCTCGGCCTGACAGACTCGACCGCGGTGTTCTTCACCTGTGATCACGGGGAGTTCACCGGATCACACCGCCTGCACGACAAGGGGCCGGCGATGTATGAGGACATCTACCGCACGCCGGGCATCCTCCGGATTCCCGGGCAGCAGCCGGGAATCGTCCGCAACGAGTTCGTCAGTTTGCTTGATTGCACAGCGACGATCCTGGACCTCGCCGGAATCGACCCTGAGCTCGCCATCGATTCACGCAGCCTGCTGCCGCTGACTTCGGATGATCCGGTCGACTGGCAAGACGATATTGTTTGCGAGTTCCACGGACATCACTTCCCGTATCCGCAGCGAATGCTCCGCAACGACCGATACAAGCTCGTCGTCAACCCGGACTCGGTCAACGAGCTGTATGACCTTGAATGCGATCCAGACGAGCTGGTCAATCAATACGCTCACCCCGAACTGCTCGGCGTACGTACCAGCATGATGCACCGTCTTTATCAGGTGTTGCGCGACCGCGGTGATAACTTCTATCACTGGATGACCTCGATGTACGACGTCGGCGAGATCATCTACGACCCCACTCTGAGCGGCTTGGATGAAGCGACATATCGACGCGAATCGCATGCTGTCACTCACGAAGCAGCGAAAGACGTGTGAGCCCGGAACCGCCGGTCACGTCCCTGCTCGGGCAGCCGCAGTTCGGGCTTAGCCGCGATTTCAGCTCAGTGCGCCAGAGCACCGCTCCTTGATCCCGTGGGTATCAGGTGGTCAGACTCCCGCGACAAAATCCACGAAAACTGGGTGCCAGCTACATCTCGATGGCGAGTGCAAGCTTGGGTCCGAGACGTTCAGCCATGAGCCGGTAGCCGCGCGTCGTGGGGTGCAGTCCATCGCCGAGGAGGTGTGCGTCCTCAGCTCCGAAGACCGTGAGGCCATCAATGATGGTGAGGTTCTCGTCGTTGTGGCGGACGAGAGTCTCTCCCATATCACTCACGATGTCGCGCACGTCGCGCAAGGTGAGTCCTACCGCATTGGGCGTGTCCTCGCGCTCTGGTGCGAGGATCGGGCTCATCAGGACGATCGGGGTCGTGGGGTGCCCGTCGCGGACGGTGTGGATGAACCCGGACAATGCGGACGGCAGGCTGCGGGCAGTCAGACTCGCTTGCCCGTAGATGTTGATGCCGGCGCAGACGAAGATGAGGTCGACTGGCGGGTGGTCGCGAATGTACCGCGCCACCGTTTGGTCGAGATGGCACTGCGCGCCGAACCCAAGATTCGTCAGCTCCCAGTCGTGGGCACGAGAAACCAGCGTCGGCCACGCCTCTGAAGGTCCGGATGCTTCGCTGCACTGGGTGATCGAGCTGCCGTGGGCGATCCATTGCGCCGTCGCGGCAGGAGGAAGGCTGAGAGTGGCGGCGTCGCTCAGGGTTATCTGACCCAGCCGCATCGCGCCGAATTGTGGCAGCCACAGTTCGACGACGTGCTCGCCGAACGGCAGGGACCACGTGAACGTTGCCCGGCATTGAGCGATCGGGCATCTCTCGACAAGCTGATCGTCGACCATCAGGTCAAGCGGGCACGCGTCACCAACCTCGCAATCGATGCTGAACGTCATCACGGATGCATCGGTCCGAAGCGCAATCCGCGCACCCGTGGGACTGCGCGGGGCCCGAGCGAACTCGTTGTTGCCGACGTAGTCGAGGACCTCCTCCGGCAATCGCCAAGGGGTCCACCATCCATCGCCGTCCCGCTCCAAACGAGCGAGCCCACTCACCCGCACTCGGGTGTCGTCGAGAGAGATCTGCAGCACAACGAACCTTTCAGCTCGACCGCGGCGACAGGATGACCCGGAACGTGGTCGGTGTCGCCCGCAGCTGGTGTGGTGGGAGCACGCCGGGGCCGCAGGATGCGGACCCCAGGCCGTTCTGCGCGACGTCGACGTTGACCCAGATGGTGTCGGTCGGGACGAGTTCGTTCGGGTGTGCCGCATGGTCGAGCGCTTCGGTGGTCCAGCGACGTGCGGCGAGTTCGAAGGTCGGATCACCCTGGATGCGCACTCCGCCACCGTTCGCATCGGTGAGCGTCGCCCAGCGCACCTCGGCGCGGTTGCCGTTCTCCTGCGGGAACACATACGGCGTTTGCAGCTCGTCGACCGTGGCACGGTAACGGCCGACCTGTGCCGCACGCCGGGAGTCCGCATAGGCCTCGCCAGGCCCGCGCCCGAACCACTCGACCCGGTCCAGTGCCGCGGGCAGCCCCATCCGCAGTCCCAGACGCGGAAGCACCTGACTCCATTCCCCGTCAGGCAGAACCTCGAGGGTCAGCTCGAGTCCATCGGCGGTTGCGCGCCATCGGTATGTGGTGGCGAAGCCGATGGCGGTAGCAGCGGGAGCGACCCGGGTGCGCACCACCCAGCTGTCGCCCTCGACGGCGGCGTCATCCACCCGGTGCATCAGCCGCTGAAGACCGGTGTTTCGCCAGCCGGGCGTCTTTGGATTGCCGGCGAACTCCTTGTCGTTGTCGATGGGTGCCCGCCAGAGGTCGAGGCGTGGCCCGCGAATCGGGACACCTGCCAGCTCGACGAGCTCGCCGGTGCGGGCGTCGAATGTCGCGTCGCCGAGAACGACGGTGCCGCCGTCTCGTCGGGGAGCACCGGCGGTGCGCGGCGCAACCGTGGGGGCGGGTGCGAAGACGAGGACCTGACCGTCGGCGATGTCGTGGCCGGCGGGAGCCCAGTCCGTCTCGTCTCGGAGCACCGCCCGGATCGTCAGCCACGTCTCACGCGAAACCAGCGGAAGGCCCGTCGGCAGCGGAACGGTCACCGACTCGCCCGCACCGAGCGGCGGAATCGGGAGCGTGCCGTGTGCGAGCAGTTCGCCTTCCTCCTCCAGCTGCCACCGGAACTCCAGGTGTGACAGGTCCCGGACGTCGTAAAGGTTGCTGATCCGCACCGAGGCGCCATCGACCGGCGTGATGCGCACCGGCTCGATGACCTTCTTGAACTCGAGCAGGCCCGGCGACGGGGTGCGGTCCGGAAACAGCAGACCATCCGCCACGAAGTTGCCATCATGCAACGGCTCCCCGAAGTCGCCCCCGTAGGAGAAGAACTCCGAACCGTCGGCCGCCCGCTGGGTGAGACCGTGATCGATCCACTCCCACACGAAACCGCCCTGGCACCGCGGGTACTTCTCGAACAGCTCCTGATACTCGGTCAGCCCGCCCGGACCATTGCCCATGGCGTGCGCGTACTCGCAGAGAATGAAAGGCATCCGCCTGCGGCGCGCGTCGAGCTCCGGATCATCCAACGGGGGCTCGGCATGGCAACCGATCTCATCGACCTCCGCATGCGTCGCATACATGCGGCTGTACATGTCCACATCGGGGCACGACCAGTCGCGCTCGTAATGCAACAGACGCGACCCGTCCCGCTCCCGAGCCCAGCCGGCCATCGCGCTCAGGTTGTTTCCCGGCCCGCACTCGTTGCCGAGAGACCAGATGATGATGCTGGGATGGTTCTTGTCCCGCTCGACCATCCGCTGCATCCGCGACACCAGCTCGGGCCGCCACGACGGGTCATCGACCGGGTTCACGGTGTTCGCAAGAGGCTCCCACCCATCGAAGAAACCGTGGGTCTCCAGATCGCATTCATCGATCACCCACAGGCCGTACTCGTCGCACAACTCCAGGAACCGCGGGTGAGGCGGATAGTGACTCGTGCGAACCGCGTTGATGTTGTGCTGTTTCATCAGTACGACATCGCGAAGCATCGTGGCCTCGTCCAGCGTCCGGCCCGTCTCGGGGTGGAACTCATGTCGGTTCACCCCCCGGAACAACACCCTCCGCCCATTGACGGTGATGACACCGCCCACCACCTCAACCCGGCGGAAGCCGACCGAGATCGGGATGCTCTCCCCCGCCGTGCGCAACTCGCCCCGGTACAGACGCGGCAACTCAGCCGACCACGGCTCCACCCCGCCGAGCGTCACCGTCTCCCCCGCCGCGACATCGACCCCCAACTCCGGCACGAGCACACGCACCACCACGTCGGCATCCGCCTCCGCATCGACCCGGAGGATCCCCGACCCGGACTCGGGATCGAAGTCGGCATGCACGAAGAAGTCATCGATCGCGCCCTCCGGCCGGGCCAGCAGCGTCACATCGCGGAAGATGCCAGACATCCACCACATGTCCTGATCCTCGAGATAACTCCCCGATGACCACTGATGCACCCGAACCGCGATCGTGTTGCTCGCCCCGAAACGCAGCAGATCGCTCACCTCGAACTCGGTCGGCAACCTGCTCCCGCTCGTCGTGCCGACGAGGTGCCCATTCACCCACACCCGAGCACAGGAATCCACGCCATCGAACCGCAACACGGTCGGCATCCCCCGCCACGACTCCGGAACCTCGAAGGTGCGCCGATAATCGCCCGTCGGATTCTCATCCGGCACGCGCGGCGGATCCACCGGAAACGGGTACTTCACATTCGTATACGCCGGCGACCCATACCCCTTCAACTGCCAGAGCGAGGGAACGGCGAGTTCATCCCACCCGGTGTCATCCAGTTCGACCCGGGCCAGATCCTCTGCGATATCCGCCCGCCCCGACAATCGGAACTTCCACAGCCCATTCAGGCTCAACTCGGGCGCGCTGGAACGGAACCACGCCCGCGGAGCCCGCACCCCCTCACTCGGGCTGAAGGTCTCGTAATAGGAAAGGGAACTCTCGGTCGTCACTGACACAATCCTGACTCGTCGTTTCTGGTCTTGCCTGCCGCTTGGGAATACAACTAGGCGGCGGCAATACGTTGGTATCTGCGGGTCTCACGAGCGATTTCGGCGTTCATGAACTCGGCCAGGAGTTGTGCCTTCACGTCCGCATACGACTCGTCGTCGAAACGGTTGGTGGTCTCGCCGGGGTCGTTGAGGAGGTCAAACAGTTCGCCGACAGCCTCGTCTGGGTACAGGGTGATCTTGTACTGATCATTGATGTACGTGCGGATGTGCACCTTCGTCGGTTGGTGCCGGTCCTCCACGAGCACATGACCACGCGCCTCGACCTCGAGCCCTTCCCGTACATGCGACGACGGATACCGACCCGTGAGAATCGACGACCTCGGCGGCGAACACAAAGGATTCGGGCAGTACGCCCGGTCCAATGTCACGCCCTCGACGCCCGAACGATCGATATTCGGCGTCTCCAACAAAGGCGTCCGAGAACCCAACGCATCGAAATGCTGCTGATCGGTCGTGATCAGCAAGATATTCGGAGAATCCAACGCCTCAAGCCCCCCGGTCAGCGTCGTGAGGTCTTGACCACGGATTGGCGGTCGGGATCGCCGCGCGCACGTCGCGCATCCAGTCGGAAAGGATCGCACTGAGGCGAAACCGAACGTCTGACAGCTCATGGGCCAGGTTCGTCGTCTCCCCCGTATCGCGGTCGAGGTCGTAGAGCTCCTCACGGCCGTCCTCGAAGTACCGGACGAGTTTGAAGTTTCCCTCTCTCACCGCGGCGCCGGGCCGTCCACCCTGGTTGGAGTAGTGCGGATAATGCCAAAAGATCGGACCTCGATCTTGGCCATCACCGACCCACTCTGACAACACGTTCACTCCATCAACGTGTTGCTTGGGAATCCCTTCCAAGCCAGCCGCTGCAAGCAACGTCGGATAGAGATCCGGACTCGTCATCATGCTGTCGGTGGCGCTGCCTGCGGGGACCCGCCCATTCCACGTCACGATCAACGGGACCCGGACTCCGCCGTCCTGCATCCACCCTTTGCCTTCGGCCAAAGGGGCGTTGCAGGTCGGTGATCCTTCTGCCGTCGAGAGGCCGCCATTGTCGGACGTGAAGACGATGATCGTGTTCTCGAGTTTGCCCGTTTCAGCCAGCGCGTCGACAAGCCGCCCGACATTCGTGTCCAGGTTCTCAATCATCGCGGCATACGCCGGGTTCGACTGGATGGTCCGTCTCTCGACGTGGTGACCGGCACGATGCCACGTCGGCATTTCTTCGCCGGTTTCGATGGCGTCGGTGTCTAAGCCCAGCCGCGAGGCTTTCTCTCGGTACTTCCCAACGAGGTCAGACGGCCCTTGGATCGGTGTGTGCACCGCGTAATGCCAGAGGTTGAGGAAGAACGGGGTCTCGGTTGACGATCGCACCAATGTGATCGCCTCGTCAGTCAAACGGTCGGTGAGGTATTCGCCGTCGGGTCCGTCGGGAAGCGTTGGGATGTTGTATGGACTAAAGTACGACTTGGGGCTGCCCATCTCACAACCACCGATGTTGACGTCGAATCCATGCCTGTCGGGCCAACAGCGTTCGGGTCCGAGGTGCCATTTCCCGACGTGCCACGTGGCATAGCCGTTCGCGCTGAACGCCCGGGCGAGCGAATATTCGTTCTCCGGCAGTTCGCGAAAGTACGGCACATCGCCCAGAATCCCGACTCCGTGACCACCAATCCACTGGGTGACACCGACACGAGCCGGATACTTGCCGCTCATGATGCTGGCCCGAGTGGGAGAGCACACGGGTGCTGCCGCATATGCGTTCCGGTAGAGCAGCCCGTTGGCGGCGAGTTCATCGATGCGCGGGGTCTCGTAGAAGGAAGAGCCGTAGCACGAGAGGTCACGCCAGCCGAGGTCATCGATGAGGATGAGGACCACGTTAGGGTGATCAGTCACTTGATAGCTCCCGCCATGACACATCTCTGCATGAGATTCATTTCCTGTTTCAGCACAATTACTTCAGATTTGTAAATAATGGATTCACGCCCTGCAGGAAGTCAAGAGTGCGGCGGAAATAGAAGCGCGAGGTTCCCGTGAACGAAGCAACGCCGATGTCGAGGGCGGTCTCGCAACCGACCATGCGTCGACACAACCTCTCGCTCGTCTTGAGAACAGTGCGCGACGTGGGCGCGATCTCGCGCTCAGAGTTGGCCGAGAGGCTTGGACTTTCCGGCGCTGCAATGACCCGGATCGTGAATGACTTACTGGAGTTCGACTACCTCGACGAGACCACGCAATCGGCATCCGCACCGGGGCGGCCGCGTGTCTTGCTTGCGATCAAAGCAAGTCGGCGGTCGGTGATCGCGATCGACTTCCGTGTGGACAGGATCGTTGTCGAGTCTGTGGATTTCAGCGGGGCGACCCTCTACCGTGAGCAACTTCCTCAGCTCCGCCCGATGCCTGGCCTGAAGGTCGTCGCTCGTTTGGCGGAGGTCATCAACAGGGTCTCTCGCCACGTTGGACTCCCGGTCATCGGCATTGGGTTGTCGGCGCCCGCGAGCTACGGCTCAGAAAAAGAGAAGACGTTGAACTCTCTCTACTTGGATTGGGAAGACATCGCCCTCACAGGCATGCTGCAACGCGAGCTGGGACTCGGGTGGCCACCGATCGTGGTCGAGGACGTCGCCCAATGTGCGGCTTTGGCGAACGTGACGGAGTTTCCGCAGGCGTCCGGGGTGCGGCTAGCCCATATTCAGATCGGGATCGGTGCCGGCATCGGCCTGGCGGGCGAGGCATATGGACCGTTACTGAATAGCGCACGGCACGCAGAACTCGGGCGAATTGCCCATCTGCCCCTGGCCGTGGACGGCCCTCTCTGCGCGTGCGGGGCAACCGGCTGCCTCGACAGCGTTGCGGGCTTTCCTGCTCTCGTCCGAGCATCAGCGGCCTGCAACATTCCCCTGTCGCGCGACGCTGGCGCCATGAATGCCTACTGCGCCGCGCTCCTTGAGCGTCATCACGACGGTGACTCGGTCGCGACGAATGCGATTGTGTCTGTCGCCGACTGGCTGGGGCGAGCCGCGGCCGCGGTGCTCAACCTGTGTGGGCCAAACAAGCTGACAATCGGAGGTTACCCGCTTCAACTCGGTGAGCTCTATCTCGAGACTTTTCTCCGGACAATGTCGACATATGCGCCACGCGCACCTGAGGTATTCGTCACGACAAGGCACGGTGACAATGCCTCGGTGGTCGGCGCGGCGAGACTGGCGCTTCGGCCCATTTTTGATGATCCCCTCGGAGAGGTTGGGGGATTCATCCCGCCGCGGGGTTGAGATTGGGCACCGGAACGCTCACGCCGACTCACGACCCATTGGTGTGTGACTGGCGTTCCTCGTGTTCGAGGTGGCTGGCGAGTTCGGCGAGGGCGGGGAGAGCCGTGCTGATCGATTGACGCTCGATACGGGTGAGTCGTTCCAGTGCGGTTGTCAGGCGTTGTTGGTTGGCGTGGCGCCATCCGGCAAGGTTGGTGTGGCCGAGTTCGGTCAGGTGGAGGACGACCGCGCGGCGGTCTTCCTCGTCCGGATCTCGGGTGACCAGTCCGGCGACCACCATCTGTTGGATGAGGGTGCTGACGGTGTTCGTGGCGAGCCGGTGGCGTTGCGCCAGCTCGCTGACGCGCAGGCCTGGTTCTTCGGAGAGGCGTTGCAGGATCTCCACCTGTGCCATCGGCAGTGTCTCCCAGGGGTAATCCGTGCGGATGCTGGAGCGCAGCACACGGCGCAGACGGGTGATCACGTCGGTGAGTTGCCACGCCTCTGACCCGCCATCGTGGCGTGGATTCCCGCCCAGGGAGTCTTCGTCTGCCATGCCCTCAACACTAGAGAGATAAAGCTCTGCTATAAACTAGTTCTGTGTACGAACTAACCGCGGACGATGGTCCCACCCCCCGTGGTTGGCGCAGGATTTTCACGGAACCACGCAGGCCGCAGTGGGTCCGCGATCACCCCCACGCCCCATGGCTGGTGGTGGGCACCGTGTGCATCGGTGCGTTCATGGGACAGCTTGACGCGAGCATCGTCACACTGGCAGTGCCCAGCATCCAACGCGACTTCGCGGCACCGTTGGCATCGGTCGAGTGGGTCGCCCTCGCGTACCTGCTCGTGCTGGTCGGCAGTGTGGCGGCGGTGGGTCGCCTGTCTGATGTGGTGGGACGGAAGCTGCTCTATACCTACGGCTTCGGGGTGTTCACCGCCGCATCCCTTGCCTGTGCGCTCGCCCCGAGCATGGGATGGTTGATCGCTTCCCGCGTCGTGCAAGCACTCGGGGCGGCGATGCTTCAGGCCAACAGTGTCGCCCTGATCCGCACCAGCATGCCCACCCACAAACTGGGCAGGGCCATCGGCCTGCAAGGCGCCGCCCAAGCGATCGGTTTGGCGATCGGCCCCTCGATCGGTGGTCTCCTCATCGGAGTCGGCGGCTGGCGGCTCGTGTTCTTCGTCAACGTGCCCGCCGGGATCATCGGATTGTTGCTGGGCTGGTTCCTGCTCCCCCGAACCCGAACCCGCGCACCCCGATCGCGATTCGACACGGCCGGCGTGCTGCTTCTGCTGCCCGCGGTCGCGGCAATGCTGTTCGCGTTCTCCCAAGCCGCATCGCTTGGCTTCGCCAACCCCCTCGTGCTGGGACTCCTCACCGGTGCAGTGGTGATGGGTGGTCTTTTCGTCGTGCACGAACGACGATCCGCCTCGCCCCTGGTGGATCTGAAACTCTTTGCACAACGCAGCTTCAGCCTCGGAATCAGCACCGGACTGCTGAGCTACCTGGTGCTCTTCGGCGCCCTGTTCGTCACCCCCCTGTTCCTGGAATCCGCCTACCGACTCCCCCCCGCACAAGCCGGACTGCTCCTCACCATCCTCCCCGTCGCACTCGGTGCCACCGCCCCCCTCGCCGGGATCATCACCGACCGTCAAGGTGCCCGACTGCCCACCACCGCAGGCATGGCGCTCACCGCGGCCGGCTTCCTGCTCCTCACCATCAGCACACCCACGATCCCCACCATCGCCATCGCCCTGACACTGGCAGGACTCGGACTCGGACTCTTCACCCCCGCCAACAACTCCACCGTCGCCGCCGCAGGCCACGACCACCAAGCCGGCATGGTCAGCGGAATGCTGAACATGACACGCGGAATCGGCACATCACTCGGCGTCGCCGTCGCCGGCGCCACATACGCCCTCACCATCACCACCGCCGGGCCACACCTCACCTCCGTCGACAGCGCGACTGCAGGACTCCACGCCGCTATGGCACTGCTGACAGTCCTCGCCTTCCTTGCCGCGATACTCTCCGTCGGCAAGAACAACACCCACCCCGGCCAAGGGGCCCGACCGTGATACTGCACAGCCAGCCCGCCGGAAGGGCGATGATGTGGTGATGGATGACATGGTCGCGTTGCCGGGTGGTGCGTTCCGGATGGGGTCGGACTTCTACCCAGAAGAAGGCCCGATCCACGAAGAATGGGTTGAACCGTTCGAGTTGGATCGGTACGCCGTCACCAATGCCCAATTCGCCGAGTTCGTCGCCTCCACCGGCTACATCACCGTCGCCGAGCGTGAACTCGACCCAGCAATGTTCCCCGGCGCGACACTGGACTCCCTCGCCCCCGGCTCGCTCGTCTTCACCCCCACCGCCGGGCCGGTGGACCTCCGCGACTGGCGGCAATGGTGGGCCTGGACCCCCGGAGCCAACTGGCGGCACCCCTTCGGCCCGGAAAGTACCCTCGACGGCAAAGACGAACACCCCGTCGTGCAGCTCGCGTTCGACGACGCGACCGCATTCGCCACCTGGGACGGCAAACGCCTCCCCACCGAAGTGGAATGGGAATACGCCGCCCGCGGCGGACTCAACCAAGCGATGTACGCCTGGGGCGATCGACCAAACGACGGACAGCTCGCGAACTCCTGGCAAGGCCGATTCCCCTACCTCAACACCGGGACCGGATCAGGCTCCTGGATCGGAACAGCCCCCGTCGGCAGCTTCCCACCCAACGGATTCGGCCTCCACGAGATGACCGGGAACACCTGGGAATGGACCACCACCTACTGGACAGACCGACTCACCGACCCAGTCACCAGCTGCCAATGCAGCCCAGACAGTTCACGCACCAACAGCATCGCCCCCGGCGACGTGACACCCCGCCGCGTCCTCAAAGGCGGCTCCCACCTCTGCGCACCCGAATACTGCCTCCGCTACCGACCCGCAGCACGCTCGGCACAAACCGAAGACTCCGCCACCACACACATCAGCCTCCGCTGCGCACGCTAAACCCGGCCGTGAGCCACCGGGCGATCCACGCGCTCGAAAAAATCGACGAGCCACAGCTGGGTATGCGGCGCACACGAGCGGCGGTCGTGGCCGGGCCGTC